>DATGGN010000190.1:0-5373 GCA_035308485.1 Rhizomicrobium sp. | reverse complement strand
AGAGCCACCCGTCGTTCTCCTACAAGCCGGAGACGGGCGAGGAGATCTACCAATCCTTCCTTGGCGTGCCCGTGCTGCGCGGCGGCGCGACGCTCGGCGTGCTCGTCGTGCAAAACAGGGCGCGGCGCACCTATTCGGAAGAAGAAGTCGAGGCGCTGCAGACCACCGCCATGGTGGTTGCCGAGATGGTCGCCTCTGGCGAACTGGCGCGTCCGGGCGACGACCTGGCCGCGCGAAGCTCGGTGCATCTGAAGGGCGCCGCGTTGAGCGACGGCATCGCGCTTGGTCACGTGGTGCTGCACGAGCCGCGCGTCATCGTCACCAACTATATTGCCGACGACGTTCCCAAGGAGCTGAAACACCTGTCTGCAGCAGTCGAGACGCTTCGCTCCAATCTCGACGAATTGCTCGAGCATGGCGAAGTGGTCGAAGGCGGTGAGCATCGCGATGTCCTCGAAGCCTATCGGATGTTCGCCTACGACCGCGGTTGGTTTCACAAGCTGGAAGAAGCGGTCATGACCGGACTGACGGCGGAAGCCGCCGTCGAACGCGTGCAATCAGATACCCGCGCGCGCATGTTGCGCCAGACCGATCCGTTCTTACGCGAGCGATTGCATGATCTCGACGATCTCGCCAATCGGCTGATGCGTCAGTTGACCGGCCGCGACCACGCGCCTTCGCGCGAGAGCCTGCCCGAGAACGCCATCGTGGTTGCACGCTCGATGGGCCCGGCAGCGTTGCTCGACTACGACCGCAAGCGCTTGCGCGGCCTCATTCTGGAGGAAGGCGGCGCGCACTCACACGTCGCCATCGTGGCACGCGCTTTGGGCATCCCCACAGTGGGCGAGGTCGATAACGCCACCGGCATTGCCGATCCGGGCGACGCCATCATTGTCGACGGTTCGACCGGCGATCTGCACATCCGGCCTCTGCCTGACATGGAGGCCGCCTATGCGGAGCGCGTGCGGTTGCGGGCGCGGCGCCAGCTGCAATATCAGGCGCTACGCGACCGTCCTTGCGTGACCAAAGATGGCCAAGAAATAAGCCTGATGCTCAACGCGGGCTTGACCGTCGACCTGCCGCACCTCGCCGATACCGGCGCCGCGGGAATCGGCCTGTTTCGTACCGAGCTGCAGTTCATGGTGGCGCAAAACTTCCCGCGCACCAGCGAACAATATGCGCTCTATCGCGCCGTCATCGACGCTGCCGGCGATAAGCCTGTCGTGTTCCGCACCCTCGACATCGGCGGCGACAAAGTGCTGCCCTACATGCGCAACGTCGAAGAGGAAAATCCGGCGCTTGGCTGGCGCGCGATCCGGCTCGGACTGGATCGGCCGGGGCTGTTGCGCTCGCAACTGCGTGCACTATTACGGGCGGCGGGCAGCCGGGCGCTGAAGATCATGTTTCCCATGGTCTCAACCGTGCAGGAATTCGAGCAAGCACGGGAACTTGTCGAGCGCGAGCTGACACATCTGCGCCGCCACGGTCACAAACTTCCCGACGAAGTCCAGGTCGGCAGCATGGTCGAGGTGCCATCCCTGCTTTATCAGCTCGATGAGCTGCTCGAACACGCCGATTTCCTCTCGGTCGGTTCGAACGATCTGGTGCAATTTCTCTATGCGATCGATCGCGGCAATCCGCGGGTCGCCGACCGTTTCGATGCGCTCTCCGCGCCGGTACTGCGGGCGCTCAAGGACATCGCCGACAAGGGCCGGGCGCACCACAAGCCGGTGACCCTGTGCGGCGAGATGGCGTCGCAGCCGATCGGCGCCATTGCGCTCGCCGCGATTGGGTATCGCGCGCTGTCCCTCACTCCCTCCGCCGTCGGCCCGGTTAAGGCGGTGCTCCTCGATCTCGATTGCGGCAAGGCGGCCGAATTCCTAAATCCGCTCATCGAAAAGCCGAACGGCAATAAGCCGATCCGCGCGCATCTCCAAGAATTTGCCATTAAGCAAGGCTTGCAGATTTAGATTTAGACAAGGATGCCCGGTACGAGGCCGGGCGACGATTCGGAACAAATGCTCCCTGATCAAAAGCTCAACGCGCTCGTCGCCCGCCATACGGCGCTGGAACGCGACCTCTCGTCCGCGTTGCCGCCCGAGACTTACGTGAAACTCTCACGCGAATTCGCGGAGCTCTCTCCCGTCGTGGAGGCGGTGAAATCCTATCGCGCTGCGCAGCATGAACTCGACGGGCTCGCGAGCCTGATCGCGGATCCATCGACCGATTCCGAGATGCGCTCCATCGCCGAGACCGAAAAGCCCGAGCTTGAGGCGCGGCGCACCGAACTCGAACACCGATTACGGCTCGCGCTCATTCCCAAAGACGCCATGGACGAGCGCAACGTCATTCTCGAAATCCGCGCTGGAACGGGTGGCGACGAGGCGGCTTTGTTTGCGGGTGATTTGTTCCGCATGTACGAGCGCTATGCCGCGAAGCAGGGATGGAAAGTCGAAATCGTGACCATGAGCGAAGGCTCGATGGGCGGATTTAAGGAAATCATCGCCGAAATCCGCGGCCGCGGCGCCTTCGCCAAGCTCAAGTACGAATCGGGCGTGCACCGCGTGCAGCGCGTACCGGACACCGAAGCTTCCGGGCGTATTCATACTTCGACCGCCACGGTCGCGGTCCTGCCGGAGGCGCAAGACCTCGACGTTGCCATCAACGAGACCGATCTGCGCATCGACACGCTGCGCTCGGGCGGTGCCGGCGGGCAGCACGTCAACAAAACCGAATCGGCGGTGCGTATCACGCACATTCCGTCTGGCATCGTCGTGATGATGCAGGAAGATCGATCGCAGCACCGCAACCGCGCCAAAGCCATGGCCGTGCTGCGCACGCGGCTGTACGACCTGGAACGCCAGAAGCAGGACGCCGCGCGTGCCGCCGAGCGGCGCGGCCAGGTCGGCACCGGCGACCGTTCCGAGCGCATCCGCACCTATAACTTCCCGCAAGGCCGCGTGTCGGATCACCGTATCAATCTTACGCTCTACAAATTGCCGCAAATCCTTGAGGGCGAAGCCCTTGGCGAGATCATCGACGCACTTGTTGCCGAGCATCAGGCCGCCCAGCTCGCCGCAGAAGACGTTGAGTGATGGCATTCGAGGCGCACACGGAGGTAGCAACTCCCGTTGCAGCTCCTGCCAGCAGGACGACGCTCACGGTCGGCGGCGCGCAGCGCGCCTGTGCGAGCAAATTTCGCGCTGGCGACATCGACTCGCCCGAACTCGATGCCCGCATCCTCGTGGGTCATGCCCTTGGCCTCGATCATGCCGCGCTCGCGGCGGCCGAGGGGCGCAAGCTCGGCGTTGACGAGGAAAATGCCATCGCGGCGTTGGCGAAACGGCGGCTTGCACGGGAGCCGGTCTCGCACATTCTTGGCTCCAAGGAATTTTGGAGCCTGCAGCTTCGCGTTGACGCCACGACATTAGTACCGAGGCCTGAGACCGAAACAGTCGTCGAGGCCGCCCTTGCCGCGATTGACGCGCGCGGCACGCGTGGACGATCACTTCGCATCGCCGACATCGGCACCGGCTCTGGCGCGATCCTTTTGGCGCTTCTTTCTGAATTGCCCAACGCATTCGGTGTGGGCAGCGACGTAAGTACCGGAGCTCTTTCGATTGCGCGTGACAATGCGCACCGGCTCGCACTGACGCGCGCGCATTTCGTGGCTTGCGACATGACCGCGGCTTTGAGCGGATCGTTCGACGTCATTGTCAGCAATCCGCCATACATCGCAACCGGCGACATCGCCGCGCTCGCCTCCGAAGTGCGCGATTTCGACCCGCGCTGCGCGCTCGACGGAGGAGCGGATGGCCTCGATTTCTACCGCGCGATTGCTGGCGCGGCACCGTCGCTGTTAGCGCCCGACGGCACATTGATCGTTGAACTGGGCGCTGGTCAGGCAGAGCGCGTCGCGGCATTGTTTGCCGCAGCGGGGCTTGCGCCCTCGGCGCCGCGCCCCGATCTAACGGGAGTGCCACGCGCGCTCGTGGCCCACAGGGCATGAGCGCGGAGCATTGGACCCCGGCAAAAAAGCACTTGGAATATCGCGCGGAACCGACTAGCTTGCGGGCACGGAATCGGCCCGAGATGAGGGTGCCGCGTCGCCTTAAACACCCGGAGCATTGCTCCCAGAGGTTGGCGGTGCAGGCCAGGCAGATAGCTGGATAGCAAAGCCGGATCGGACGGCAGACGGGATCGCCAGATTCAGACCGAGAGGTTTCATCCGTAACGCGCGCATCGGTGTGAGTTGACCGCGCGCATGGAGAGGCTGCTCAACAGCGACTAAATCGCTGTTGAAAGCCAGATCGGTGATTTCGTGAGTCCGCGGCTGCAGGCCGCGCCGGAGCGATAGTTAAGTGAGCACAGTGGTTTGTGCCGATATGGATAACGATGGATTGCGGCGTAGGACTGCGATCGCACGGCGGGGGCACCGCGTGTTAGTCGTAATCGAGACTTTTGTTGGAAGCTGCGGCATTCGCGCCGCCGCAAATGATGGGGGTTGGCAGAAAAGCAAACCATGAGAAACGGACAGAACAAGCGCATGCGGGGTCGCAACCGCAAAGGTGGTGGTCATCACCAAAATCCGCTCTCACGCATGTATGAGTCGAACGGCCAGGACGTAAAAATTCGAGGAACCGCGTCCCATATTGCCGAAAAGTATTTGCAGCTAGCCCGTGACGCGCAGAGTTCCGGCGATCCGATCGCCTCCGAAAATTACTACCAACATGCCGAACATTATTTCCGGCTGATCGCCGCCGCCCAGGAGCAATTCCGCCAGAGCCAGCCTTACTACCAGCAGCAGCAGGGCGGCGAGATGCGCGGCAATTCTCCTGACGACTCGTTCGACGACGGAGACGATGATCAGCCGAGCATGGGCGGCGAGCCGTTCGCGCCGCGCGAACAGCAAACGTTCTATCCGCGCGAACAACAGCAACCTCAGCCGCAGCCCCAGCACTTCCAGCCTCGTCCGCAGCAGTACGCGCCGCAGGCGAATGACCAGGAGGTGGACCGGCTGCCGTCGTTCATCACCGGCGGTCAGCCTGCACAGCAGCAACCCCCCCAGCAAGGCCAAGGCCCGACAAACGGACCGACGAACTCCAACGGCTACGATGGCCAGTCGGACCGTTTTCCACTGCATCGGCGTCGCCGCCGTCATCGCGGCCCGCGCGACCATGGCGGCGATAACGATTCGCCGACATCCTCAGGGCCGCGCTCGATCGACGATTAGACGCGCGGCCGTTTGGGGGCGCGAGCCCGAATCGATGATCTGCCGGGAAGCGCTCAGCGCCCGTGTGGCGCTTTGGCCAAGCGCACCAAAAACCAGATCGGGACGACGATCACCGCGCCGAGCAGGAAGTAGCGCCAAAC
>DATGGN010000189.1:0-22237 GCA_035308485.1 Rhizomicrobium sp. | reverse complement strand
GCGACGGTGCCCACAGGCAGGCGGGGCTTGTACGCGTCGTGGATAAATATGGGGACTACGGGTTTGTCGGTTTCTATTTGATGCGCAACAGGCGCGCGGACCCCGCGGCGGGTCTCGCCAATCAGACGCTGGTCCACTACTGCTTTTCCTGTCGCACGCTTGGCATGTTCGTCGAACACTGGCTTTACGATCTACTGCGCCGTCCCGCACTCAGCGTCGTCGGCGAGGTGTTGACGGATCTCAACGAGGCCCGCACGATTGACTGGATTCGGCTGGCTCCATCTGTTTCAGAGCACGCGCAGGCCGCTGCGGCGCTTGCGCCTGAAATCCGCGTTTCCGGGGGCTGCGAAGCCAATTCCATCGCGCACTACCTTGGCGCGTATTGCGCCAAGGTGGCGGTGACGGGAAATTTCCAGGCGGGTGCGCTGTTTATCCGGCTCAACAGTTGTTTCCTCCTTTTGTCGGCGGTGGATCATGCGGGCAAAGCCTTCGACGACGAGATGGCCCTTCTGGGTATTCCGGCCCCGCTCATGGGGACAGGCTATTTCCGCGATGCGCCGGAAGGAACCGTTTTCGTATTCAGCGGCAGCATTGACGCATTCGGCGGAGCTCATCGCGTGCGACATCGCCAGCACGGCTGGGAAATCCATGCGACGCGCGGCGATTCAACCGATTTCATTTCCACGTCGGAGGAGGACATCGCGCGGCTCATCAGAAAGGTGAAATCCGAAGCGGAACGGCGACAGCTTGAATTCGCAACGCGGCACATCCGCGAGAATTACGAGACGGTTCGCGGAGATTGGAGACGTGCCTTGCAAAGCGCGATGGAGGAACTGGTCCGCCGCGTGCCGGAAGGTTGCAAACTCGTCATCCTGTTGGATGATGAACGCCGACGCAGCAAAACCGCCGGCCTCCGGATCAAGCGCGAACGTGTTCGCTACAATGAATGGGTGCGTTCTTTTGCAGAACGGTTTCCCTTCGTCGGAGTGGCTGCTTTCGCCGACGCCATCCAAAACGAGGACGAAATCCTCCCGGGCGGCAACCACTATGACCGAATGGTGTACTGGCGCGCCGCGGAGAAAATCGTCGAAGTCGCGCGCCGGCTTGCGCCCAGGAAACGGGAGGAATTGGCCGCTCCAACAGGCGATTCAACCGCCGGAAACGCTTATTACGCCCTGCGAGCGCCGCGTGCCCTCGCAAAAGGTACAAAGAAGCGTGAGGTTTTCTCCTCGCGTGGGTCCGGTTGAACAATTGCGGCGGCTCCCCCGGTACGTTCCCTGCTTGGGAGAAGATTTTACCGATGGATCCCGGATATTCTCGCATTGAGCATGCTGGCGACGTGTTCGGGCGTCAGCTTGTCCGTCGAGCGATCCACCATAAGATTGGCGCGTTGCATGGTACCGAGGTCGATTGCCCCCACGAGCGGTTTCAGCGCAGCAATCAGTGCGGCGTCGGAAGCGTGCGTCCTCGAAACGAGCAAAATGGCATCATAGGGCGGCAAAGCTCCCTTGGGATCGCCCAGCAGCTTGAGATCGTATTGCCGGATGCGCCCGTCGCTCGAAAAGGCGGAAATGACATCGACATCGCCGGATGCAACGGCGCGATAGAGGAAGTTTGCCTGGTATTGCCTTTCGACGGCGAAGCTCAGCCCGTACGCTCGCCTGACGGCTCGCCACTCGGGCCTGCTGAAGATTTCGTAATCGCCACCTATCTTCAGGTGCGGCGCAAGGCGGGAGAGGTCGGCGAGCGAGCGAATACCCAAGGCTTGCGCCCGATCCCGGCGCATGGCGAAGGCATAGGCATTCTCGAACCCCAATGGACCGATGCAATGGATGTGCCTCGTACTGTACAGCCAACGACACATTTGATCGATTACCACGCGTCGTCCCGGAACATCCTGCCGTTTCATCTCGTCCGCCCACAGGGTGCCGGAGTAGTCGACGTAAACATCGATTTCTCCAGACGAGAGCGCGTCGAAAATCACCGTGGAGCCCAGGCCATCGCGGCGCGTGGCCGGAAAGCCGGCAGCGCCCAGCCGCTGCTCGATGAGCGCGCCAAGAATGTACTGCTCGTCAAAGCTTTTCGTACCGATGACAATTGGCTGAGTGGCGACATTTGCCAACAGCGGCAGTACGCTCGCGCCGACCACGATCACAAGTCCGGCGGCTGCGGCAATGAGAAAGGATGGCGACCGCCTTGCCACGCCTCGTTCGGCCAAAGCGATCAGACGATCAATGACGAGTGCGAGCGCTGCAGCCGCGATACAGCCAAAGAGTACAAAGACCCAGTTTTCCGTCTGGAGGCCGGCAAATATGTAGTTTCCGAGGCTGGTCTGGCCGACGGGCGTGGAAAGCGTCGCGGTGCCGACCACCCATGTCGCGGCTGTGCGTATTCCGGCGATGATGATCGGCAGAGCGAGCGGCAGTTCGACGAGGCGGAGGAGTTGTCCATCGCTCATGCCGATTCCCCTGGCGGCCCTTTTTGCCGCCGGATCGACACTCTGAATCCCGGCGATGGTGTTTCGCAGGATCGGAAGCATGGAATAGAGGGTGAGCGCCGCCAGTGCCGGCAGGAAACCAAGTGCGCCAAAGCCGAACCCGAAAGCGGCGCGCGTAAAGCCCGAGAGCGCGAGGAGAAGCGGATAGAACAGAGCCAGCAGCGCCAGACCGGGAATGGTCTGGATGACGCTGGCCAGCCCAAGCGCCGTTCCGCGGAGCAGCGGAGAGCGCAGAGAGGCAATCGCAATCGGTACGCTGAGGCTGATCCCGAGGAGGACGGCCGTGACACTAAGAACGACATGCCATCCAAGGTATTCGGGAAGATCCGCGAACGCCGCTGCGAATGCGCCTCCGGCGCTCATCGCGTCAGGCTTGCGCCATTGTCGCTGCCAGAGCGGTTGCGCGCCGGCGCGGTGTGTCCATCATCGCGCGAACGAAATCATCCGCAGGCGAGGAGAACAATTCGTGCGGCGAACCGACCTGCACGAGTCTGCCCTCGCGCATGAGCGCAATGCGATCGGCAAGCAGAATTGCCTCCGTCATGTCATGCGTGACGAGCACAGTCGTCAGTCCAAGGGAATTGTGTATTTTCCGGTAATCGGCCGCGAGCCTGTCGCGAGCCAGGGGATCAATAGCACCGAACGGCTCGTCCATCAGTACAATCGCCGGCCGGGCCGCGAGCGCGCGGGCAACGCCGACCCGCTGACGCTGTCCGCCGGAAATGTCGGCAGGGAAACGGTTGCGAAAGGTCTCGGGCGGCAAACGAACGAGGGCAAGCAGTTCGTTTACGCGGGAGTCGATGCTTTCTCTGTTCTCGCCGAGAATGTGCAGAACCACGCCCGCATTTTCCGCCACCGTCATGTGCGGAAACAATCCAATGTCCTGAAAGACGAAGCCGATTCGACGTCTGAGCGCGACCGCGTCGCATCCCCGCGTGTCCGAGCCGTCGATGAACACCGCTCCATCGGAAGGGTCTTCGAGCCGGTTAATCATGCTGAGCGCCGTCGTCTTGCCGCAGCCCGACGGACCGACGAGCGCCAGAAACTCGCCCGTTGCAATGGTGAGATTGAGTCCCGCCACGGCGGCCGATTGACCGTCGTAAGACTTGGCGAGATTCCGGAGTTCGATCATCTGATTCGCCGCGAATCAGAGATATAGCAAAGCCGTCAATGCGGTGTCGCCTGCAATGTCCAGCCGACGATCTGGGCGAGAGCGGCGGCCATGGCCTGATCGAATGCGTTTACGACGGCGGCAACGCTGTCCTGTGTCGCGCGCGCGGTCTGCCGGGAGTCGAGAGACGCGATCACCTGTCCGCGTGGGTCCACCAGTTTGGCCTGGATGTCGATTACGACGATGGGCGCCGAATTCGCGCTGTCGTATTGCGCCTCGAAATCCCGCAGTTGGGTTGTCAGGATCAAATCGGCGCGAAGATTGGAGTCCGCGGCCCCAGCCTGTACGCGCCCGCTCCTGTCGAACGCCTCAACGAGCAACGACTGCACGAGGCGCGGCACCGAATCGTTCCATTGCGCGTCGGCGTAATAGTCCATCGCAGGACCGCGCAAGAGCGCAATCCGGTCGCCATCGAGAGTGCGGCTCGTATCCGGCCGGGCCACCGCGAGCTGCCATTTCACCGCCGTTTCGGTCGACTCCGACGGCATTTCGGGGCCAAGCCGATAAATCTGCCCAGGGGGATTGGACGGCCCGATCAGGCTGCCACAGCCGGCCATTGCAAAGCAGGCAACAACTACGAGCAAACAGGCGAGGTGCCTCGTATGATTGTAACTCATTGTGGGGTGTATCCCTTGCGCCGGTCCCCATAGAGAAGGCGTGTCGGCTCGCGTTCGAGATCGTCGGAGAGGCGGGTCAGACTCTTCAACATCTCACGGGTTTGCGCGAGCACCTGGTCGATGCGCGCATTACCCACCTGGGTGTCGAGGTCGCCCGACAGTTTGTCCACATCCTGCGCCAGCGTATCCACTCTCTGTATCGTCTGATGTGCGCTGTCGAGGACAGTATGCAGCGTCGAAAGGTTGTCGTTGAGGCCGGCTGAAGCTGTGTCCAGGTTCTTCAGAATCGAATCGAACTGCGAGGAGTGTTTGTTCAGATTTGCGCTCATTTCACGCAAATTGTTCAGGGTCTCCGAGAATGCCTGCCGGTTCTTGTCGCTCAGCACATCGTCAAGCCGGTCGGCAATGTGATTGATTTTTGTGAGCAGCTGCGGGGCCGACTGTTCGAGTTGCTGCAGCGTCGATTGGCGTGAGCGTATGACCGGATACTCGCCGAACATTGTACGCGGCAGCACCGGAGCGGATTGGGACCCGCCGTCGATTTCTACGTAGGTCCCGCCCGTCAAACCTTCGCTCCCGATCGATGCAAGAGAATCGGAATGGATGGGCAGGCCGGGGTTGATTTGAAGGGTGACAATTACCCGTTTCGGATTGTTGGGATCGAATTCGACCTTTGAAACGCGCCCGACCTGAATGCCATTGTACCGGACGAGGGTTCCGTCGCCGAGGCCCGTCACGCTGCCGGAAAAGTACGTACGATAGTAGGCAAATTCTCGCGTGTATTGCGACCCGCCGAGCCATAGAAGCGCTATGAGCAGAGCGGCCAGACAAACAAGGACAAATGCGCCGACCGCGACGTAATTGGCCTTCGTCTCCATATCAGGCTCGCTCCGCCAAAGCAGCCCGCCCTCGGGGGCCGCAAAAATACTCGTGAATCCAGGGATTCGGATCCCGGCTCAGGCTTTCAATGGTGCCCAGTTTGATCTTCTTGTCCACCAATACTGCGATCCTGTCGCATGTCGCCCGCAATGTATCGAGATCGTGGGTGACCAGAAAGGCCGTCAGCCCAAGGCTCTGTTGAAGATTCCGCACGAGATCATCGAACTGCGAAGCCGAAATCGGGTCGAGCCCCGATGTCGGTTCGTCCAGAAACAGAAGCTCCGGATCGAGCGCAAGGGCGCGTGCAAGGCCAGCGCGTTTTTTCATGCCGCCCGAAATCTCGGAAGGATATTTTGCGCCGGCATCGGCGGGCAGTCCGACGAGCGCGAGCTTCATCGCTGCGAGTTCATCCATCATTTCCTCGCTCAGGTTCGTCCAGCGACGCATCGGCACCTGGATGTTCTGGGCAACCGTTTGCGAACTGAACAGCGCACCCTCCTGGAACAGAACGCCCCAGCGCAACTGGAGGCTTCCCCGGCCCTCCCCGTCGCCCACGGCGGTTTCCTGGCCAAAAACCTTGATGCTGCCGGACGTGGGGTGGTTGAGGCCGATGATCGACCGCAGGAGAACGGATTTGCCCGCGCCGGAGCCGCCGACCACGCCCATTACCTCGCCGCGGTACACATCAAGGTCGAGATGGTCATGAATGATGGTATCGCCAAAGGCGTTCACAAGTCCGCGGATGCGGATGATCGGCTCCCTGCCGTCGGTGCCCGCCGTGCTCATATTCCAAGCACCGAGAACAGGATCGAAAAACCGGCGTCGATCGCGATGATGAGAAAAATGGATTCGACTACGGAACGTGTGGTGAGCCTGCCAACGCTACCCGCATTGCGCTCCACGCGCAGGCCCTCAAAGCAGCCGACAAGTGCGATCACGAATGCAAAGATTGGCGCCTTTATAAGACCCACCAGCAATGTCTTCAGCGAAATTGCGCTTTCGAGTTCGCGCATGAATGCCGGAAAAGTCACGCCAAGATCGAAATAGGTCATCACCATCCCGCCAACGAGCCCCACGACATCGGCATAGAAAGTGAGGAGCGGCAGGGCGACCATGAGACCCAACACGCGCGGCAGTACCAGGACTTCCGCGACGTTGAGCCCAATGGTTTGCATGGCATCGGTCTCTTCGTTGACGCGCATGGTGCCGATTTGCGCCGTAAAAGCCGACCCCGACCGGCCGGCGATGACAATGGCCGTAACGAGGCCACCCAGTTCGCGCAGGAGACCTATTCCAAGAAAATCGATGGTATAGATTTCGGCGCCGAAGCGCTTCAGCTGGTCTGCGCCCTGATAGGCGAGTACCACGCCGATCAGAAACGCCAGCATCCCCACGATCGGGAGCGCCGTAAGCCCGGTTTCCTCGATCTGCTGTACAAACGCGGGCAGTGGCAATTCGTGCCGCGGTGCGAGAATCGCTTCCCAGGTTTCTACCGTCACCCGGCCGAGAAATCCCACAAGGTCGTAGGTCTGGCGCAGGAAGTGCACGGTCCCCCGCCCGATTCGAGCCAGAAAGTCGGAGAAGGTCTGGCGGCGCGGATGCATCGCAGCAGGCGCGAGCGCTTCGCCTTCGAGCCGCTGATAGAGGGCCCGATAAGTCTCGGGCAGGAGAACATTGGTGACCTGCACGCCTTTGGCCTCGAGCATTTGGCGCGTGCGCACGATCAGCCACGCGCCAGCGCTGTCCAGACGGCTGATCCTGCTTCCATCGACGAATATCTGGCTCACGCCGTCGAAGTGCAGCGCGCGCAGCGCCTGGTCCATTCGCTCCGCTTCCCCCAGGAGCCAATCCCCTCCGAGGGCAAGCCGCACATCGCGGCCGCTTCGATCAAGCCGCAACGTCGCAGGCGTGGCCACTGCAAGGCGAACCGCGATGTTTCTCATTTTGCGAGGCCAGCCGGCGCGGTGTGCGTCACATCAGTTGTCCAGAAGAAGTCGCCGGACAGCAGCGCGGTACCGATCCTGTACGAGCGTACGTGCCCGGTGTCTGCCGCACGAAACGAGTTTTTGTCCATGCCGCCATACGCAGTCGATCCTTGCCCCGGCAAATATCCAGCTATCGAGAATAGCGTCATCCGAGCGCCCCTCAAGCGTCGGATCTTCGACATCGAGCGTGACGAAGTCGGCGCCGGCGCCGAGGCGGATTCCGCAAGCGGAATTGCCGAGCGATTGCGCGCCTCCGGCCAGGGCTCCGTCGAACAACGCGCGGCCGGTCGATGCATTGGGGATCGATGTCCAGAGGTTTCTCCCGCGATGAAGGAGTCTCTGTGCGTATTCCAGGCTGCGAAGTTCATACGCGGCGTCTATCTGTACGTTTGAGTCCGTCCCGACGCCAAATCGTCCGCCGGAAGAGAGAAATTCCCGCGCCCGAAAGACACCATCGCCGAGATTGGCTTCGGTAACGGGACAGATTCCTGCAACGGCGCCGGTCCGGGCGAGCCGCGATGCTTCGTTTTCCGTCATGTGCGTCGCATGGATCAGCGTCCACCGCTCGTCCAGGGATGCATTATCGAGAAGCCATTCAATCGGTCGCGCGCCGGACCAGGCCACGCAATCTTCGACTTCCTTCACCTGCTCGGCCGCATGAATGTGGACGGGACCGCCGTGTACCAGAGGTACAATTTTGGCGAGCTCGCCCGGCGTAACCGCGCGCAGGCTGTGCGGTGCGACGCCGATATTCGCATCCGGCAGGTGCGAAATGGCGCGCTTGCAGCCTTCGAACAGGTTCGCAAATGCGTCGACGTCGTTCAAAAAGCGACGCTGACCGGAAACTGGCTGTGCACCGCCAAAGTTCCCATGCGCATAGAAGACAGGCAGCAGGGTTAATCCGATGCCCGTCTCATCGGCGGCTGCTGCGACCGCCTGCGCCATCGCGGCGGGAGCGGAATAGGCTTCGCCGGACCGATCGTGATGCAGGTAATGGAATTCGCCCACGCGGGTGAATCCGCGTTCCAGCATTTCGAGGTATGCGAGCGCGGCGATAGCCTGCACATCGTCGGGAGTCAGCCGGTCGAGAAAGCGGTACATCACCTCGCGCCAGGTCCAGAAATCGTCACCGGTCGGACCGCGCCTCTCGGCCAGCCCCGCCATTCCGCGCTGGAAGGCATGGCTGTGCACATTCGCGAGGCCGGGGATGGCGATCGGGTGCCGGTCGTCTTCGGCCGAGGGCTGTGTATCCCTCACTATCGCGGCAATGCGCCCGTCGCCAACCGTGAGGCGCACCCGGCGTGCCCAGCCCTCCGGTAACAAAGCGGTTTCAAACCATAACGTCTGCGTCATGTTGCAAGCCATAGCCCGCGGCCATAAGAGACGTTTACCTCGGCCAAGCCAAGCCGATCTTTGAGGTCCCATGCGCTGCGATACGCTTTGGCATAATGCGCGGCTCCTGACTCTCGCACCGGACCGCCCTGGGCTGGGAGCCATCGAGAGCGGAGTCATCGCGGCGGCGGGCGGGACGATCACCTACGCTGGTTCTCAAAACGACGCTCCATGGCTCGACGCCAGGGAGCGGTTCGACTGCGAAGGCCGCTGGATCACGCCTGGTTTGATCGACTGTCACACCCATCTTGTTTTTGCCGGCAATCGTGCCCGCGAATTCGAGATGCGGCTCAAGGGTGCGACTTACGAGGAAATAGCACGCGCGGGCGGCGGCATTCTTTCGACGGTCGCTGCGACGCGGGCAGCAAGCGAAGACGAATTGGTGGCATTCGCATTGGCCCGTCTCGATGCAATTCTCGCCGAAGGTGCAACGACGGTCGAAATCAAGTCCGGCTACGGATTGACCCTCGAGGATGAGGCGAGGCAGCTGAGGGTGGCAAAGCGGCTCTCGCGCGAACGCAATGTCGGAATCGTCGCCACGTTTCTCGGGGCGCATGCCTTGCCGCCCGAAGCCGACGGGGACAGCGACGCGTATATCGATCGTCTGTGCCGACAGTGGATACCGACGGTCGCGCAAGAGGGTCTCGCCGACGCGGTTGACGCATTTTGTGAATCCATTGCGTTCTCGCCGGCGCAGGTTGCGCGCGTTTTTGAAGCCGCGAGCGCACGCGGTCTGGGTGTGAAGCTGCACGCTGATCAACTCTCCAATCTTTCCGGCGCGGTGCTTGCGGCGCGCTTCCGTGCGCTGTCCGCCGATCACCTTGAGTGGACCGATGAAGAGGGCGTGATCGCGCTGGCTCGCGCCGGGACGACGGCCGTTCTCCTTCCGGGCGCCTACTATTTCCTGCGCGAAACCCGCACGCCGCCCGTTGAACATTTGCGCAAACATCGCGTTCCCATTGCGATTGCGACCGACTGCAATCCCGGCACATCGCCGCTCACCTCGCTCCTGCTGACGATGAACATGGCCGCGACCTGCTTCCGCCTGACAGTCGAAGAGTGCATTTCCGGGATCACGCGCGAAGCAGCGCGCGCCTTGGGGCGGCTGGACAGCATCGGTACACTGGAGCGTGGCAAGCAATGCGACCTCGCGATCTGGGATATCGAGAATCCGGCTGAACTTGTGTACCGAATGGGCTTCAATCCGCTGTACGCGCGCATCAGGGCGGGAAAATGAACGAAGCCAACGCCTGGTTGTCGGTGTCGGGCAACGATTCGTCGCTGATTGTTTCCATGCCGCATACCGGCATCGATATTCCGGCGCGTTTCACGTCCGGGATGATATCGCCATGGCTCGCGCGAAAAGACGCGGACTGGGGGGTCGAACGGTTGTATGATTTTGCGCCGGAACTCGGCGCGACCATCGTCCGGACCGCGATTTCCCGAACAATTATCGACCTCAATCGCGATCCGTCGGGCCGCTCACTTTACCCCGGGCAGAACTCGACCGAGTTGTGCCCCACGACGACTTTCGACGGCGAACCGCTCTACCGCGAGGGCGGAGAGCCGGACGCGGCGGAAATCGTGCGCCGGCGGGATTTGTACTTCGCGCCTTATCACAATGCGCTTGGAGCGCAGATCGAGCGGCTTGTCGATCGGCACAAGAAAATCGTCCTGTTCGAAGCGCATTCGATTCGCTCGCGCATCCCGCGGCTGTTCGAAGGCGAACTGCCTCACTTCAATATCGGCACCAATTCCGGAATGAGCTGCGACCGGGAGCTCAGCAATGCCGTTGCTGCCGTTTGTTCCGACAGTCAATTCAGCCACGTCGTAAACGGCCGTTTCAGGGGCGGTTATACGACACGGCATTATGGCGAGCCTGCGCGCGGCGTGCACGCAATCCAGCTGGAATTGGCCATGCGGGCCTATATGGACGAACCGGCCTCGCCATCGCCAGAAAACTGGCCGTCGGCCTACGATCCGTCCCGCGCCGATCCGCTGCGCACCGTTCTCCGCCGAATCCTGGAAACCTGTCTCGAATTTGCGAGCCATCCATGACACGTCTCGACAACAGCCGTTCCATCCGCGCGCCGCGCGGACTCCAGCTGAACGCAAGGAGCTGGCAGACCGAAGCGCCGCTCCGCATGCTGATGAACAATCTCGATGCCGAAGTGGCCGAACGGCCGGAAGAGCTGGTCGTCTATGGCGGCATTGGCCGCGCGGCGCGCGACTGGGAGAGCTTCGACCGCATTGTCGCCGCGCTGAAGCGGCTCGAAGGCGAAGAAACGCTCCTGGTACAATCCGGAAAACCGGTCGGCATTTTCAACACGCACGCCGACGCGCCGCGGATCTTGATTGCCAATTCCAATCTGGTGCCGCATTGGGCGACCTGGGACGATTTCAACGCGCTCGACCGCAAGGGTCTCATGATGTACGGCCAGATGACGGCGGGCAGCTGGATTTACATCGGCAGCCAGGGGATCGTTCAGGGCACCTACGAAACGTTCGCGGAACTCGGCCGGCGCCACTATGGTGGCTCGCTTTCCGGCAAATGGATACTCACCGCCGGCCTCGGCGGCATGGGCGGCGCGCAGCCGCTCGCTGCGGTAATGGCAGGCGCATCCATTCTCGCCATCGAATGCCAGCCGTCGCGCATCGAGATGCGCCTGAAGTCGAAATATCTGGACGTACAGGCCAGATCGCTCGACGAAGCGCTGGCGATGATCGCGCGCTCAACGCAGGAGCGGAAGCCGCTTTCGGTCGGTCTGCTGGGTAACGCAGCGGAGATTCTGCCCGAGCTCGTGGCCCGCGGCGTGAAGCCCGATGCAGTCACCGACCAGACTTCGGCGCACGATCCGGTGAATGGCTACCTGCCTAAGGGGTGGACGCTTTCGCAGTGGGAAAGCGCGCGCGCGAGCGATCCCAAAGGCGTGGAGCGCGAGGCCAAGAAATCCATGGCGGAGCACGTGCGCGCCATGCTCGCGTTCCATCGCGCCGGCGTGCCCACGGTCGACTACGGCAACAATATCCGGCAGATGGCGAAAGATGAGGGCGTCGAGCACGCGTTCGATTTTCCCGGGTTCGTTCCGGCGTACATTCGCCCGCTTTTCTGCCGCGGGATCGGCCCGTTCCGCTGGTGCGCGCTCTCCGGCGATCCGGAAGACATCTGGCGCACCGACGAAAAAGTGAAGGAGCTGCTGCCGGACAACGCCCATCTGCACAACTGGCTCGACATGGCGCGCGGGAAAATCCATTTCCAGGGTCTGCCAGCGCGCATCTGCTGGATCGGGCTGGGCGACCGCCATCGCGTCGGCGTTGCCTTCAACGAAATGGTTGCCAGCGGCGCGTTGAAAGCGCCTATCGTGATCGGGCGCGACCACCTCGATTCCGGTTCCGTAGCGTCACCCAATCGCGAAACGGAAGCGATGAAGGATGGCTCCGATGCTGTTTCCGACTGGCCGCTCCTGAATGCACTGCTCAACTGCGCAAGCGGCGCGACCTGGGTTTCTATCCATCACGGCGGCGGCGTCGGGATGGGATATTCTCAGCACGCCGGAATGGTGATCGTCTGCGATGGAACGGAAGCGGCGGTGCGCCGCATCGCGCGTGTGTTGTGGAACGACCCCGCGAGCGGCGTCATGCGCCACGCGGATGCAGGCTATGACGAGGCTATCGCCTGCGCGCGCGAGCACAAGCTCGATTTGCCGAGCCTCACGTTCTGACAGGTTACGCCAGCGCCTGTTCGAGGTCGGCAATAAGGTCGTCGGCGTCTTCGACACCGCAGGAAAGCCGTACAAGCGAATCCGAGATGCCGCTCCGCGCGCGTAACTCCGGCGGCAGCGATGCGTGCGTCATGATGCCGGGGTGCTCGATGAGGCTTTCCACGCCGCCGAGGCTTTCGGCGAGCGTGAACAGCTGGCAGCGCTCCAGAAACCGTTTCGTCCCGGCGAGATCGCGATCGAGCACCACCGTGACGATGCCGCCAAAGGCCTGCATCTGCCGTTTCGCGAGTGCGTGCTGCGGATGGCTTTCGAGGCCAGGATAGATCACCCGCTCGGCTTCGCGACGTGATTCCAGCCAGCGCGCGACCTTCAGCGCATTGGCGCAGTGACGCTCCATGCGCAGCGCCAGCGTCTTGACGCCACGAAGGGCAAGGAAACTGTCGAAAGGACCCTGAATGGCTCCCACGGAATTCTGCAGGAATTTCAGCTTGTCGGCGAGGCCGCGGTTGTCGCCGACCACGGCGACGCCGCCGACCATGTCCGAGTGGCCGTTCAGATATTTCGTCGTCGAATGAACGACGATATCGAAGCCAAGCTCGAGCGGCCGCTGCACGTAGGGGCTTGCAAACGTGTTGTCGGCAACCGTGAGACAACCTTTCGTTCGCGCCAGACGTGCGATCGCTTCAAGATCGGCGAGGCGCAGCAGCGGATTGGTCGGAGTCTCGACCCAGATCAACCTCGTATCGGGTCTAAGCGCGCGCTCGAGCGCCTCCAGATTACCGGTATCGACGAAGTCGAACATCAGTCCGGCGGAGCGCCGTCTCACGCGATCGAACAGACGGTACGTGCCACCGTACAGATCGTCACCCGCCACGACATGGGCCCCACTGTCGAGCACGTCGAGCACGGTTGCGATCGCTGCGAGACCTGACGCAAACGCGAATCCCGCTTCGCCCGACTCAAGATCGGCAATGCAGCGTTCAAAGGCGGCGCGGGTCGGATTTTCGCTGCGGGCGTAATCGTAGCCTTTGTGAACGCCCGGGCTTTCCTGCGCATAGGTCGACGTCGCATAGATCGGCACCATGACCGCGCCTGTCGCGGGGTCGGGGCTCTGACCGCCGTGGATGGTGCGCGTCGAGAAAGCGAGACGATTGCGTTTACCGCTCATGGACGAAGCCTGAGATGGTTCAGGAGATCAACGCGCGTAATAAGGCCGACGAACCTCTCACCGTCGAGCACGATGGCCACCTCATTGCGTTCGAACAGCCGCGGCAACGCCTCGAGGCGGTCGCTGATCTGCATGGTGTGAAGATTGCGCGTCATCGCCGTATCCACGCGTTCGCGAAAGCGCTCCGCACGGTGCTCTTCGGCGCCTTCGACAAAGGCCAGAATGTCGCTTTCATCCAGGATGCCGACGACCCTGTCGTTCTCCACAACGGGCAATTGCGACACGTCCGAGTCGCGCATCCGGTTGTACGCGATCAGAAGCGTGTCGGACGGGGCGACGGTGACGGTGCCACCGCGATCGAAGCGGCGCGCGATCAAATCGCGCAGATCTCCGTGCAGTTCGCGCTGGGCAAGTCCCTGCTCGATCACCCAGTAATCGTTGTAGATCTTGGAAAGATACTTGTTTCCGCTGTCCGGAATGAGCGTCACCACGCGTTTCGGGTCGGTCTGCTCGCGGCAGTACCGCAGCGCCGCAGCGAGCAACGTACCGGACGAAGATCCGCCGAGGATACCTTCTTTTGCGAGCAGCGTGCGCGCCGTCTCGACCGCCTCCTTGTCGGAAATCGAATAGGCCCGGTCCACCAACGACATGTCTGCATTCGGCGGAATGAAATCCTCGCCGATTCCTTCGACCGTCCAGCTGCCGGCTTGTACAAGTTCTCCCGTCCAGACATACGGAGCAAGAATGGAGCCAAGAGGATCGGCGAGAATTATCTGTACGTTCGCTGCCACGCGCCGCAGGAAACGACCGATGCCCGTCAGCGTTCCGCCCGATCCTATGCCGAGCACGACCGCGTCAAGGTTGTGCTCCATCTGCTCCCAGATCTCCGGCCCCGTTGTTTCCTCATGCGCTTTGGGATTGGCAGGGTTGGCAAACTGGTTGACGTAGAACGCTCCCGATTCGCGGGCGAGCCTTTCGGCCTTGTCCTGATAGTAATCCGGGTGTCCCTTGCCGACATCCGAGCGCGTAATGCGGACCTCGGCACCAAGCGCACGCAGATGCTGGATTTTTTCCCGGGTCATCTTGTCGGGAACGATGAGAAGAACATGATAGCCCTTGAGCACGCCCGCCTGCGCGAGCCCGAGCCCGGTGTTCCCCGCGGTTGCTTCGATGATGGTATCGCCCGGCTTGATGCGGCCTTCGCGCTCCGCCGCTTCGATCATCGAAACGCCGATTCGATCCTTGATCGAGCCGCCCGGGTTTTGGTTCTCAAGCTTCACGAACAGGCGACATGGCCCGGTGTCGAAACGCGTCAACTCAACCATGGGCGTATTGCCGATCAGCGCGAGCGCCGAGTCGGCTGGTTTGCGGGATATATCCGCCATGCAGAATTGTCCTGTTGTTTTGCCCTCGGCGGAAGGCTAGCGGGGTGGAATTCCGTCTTTGCGGCGGATGCTATTTGTGCAAGCGCGGGAAGTCACGGATGAATTTTGCCAGCGACAACGCCCATGGCGTCGCGCCGGAAATGCTGGCGGCGCTCGCCGCAGCCAATCACGATGCTTCGCCCCCGTATGGCGAGGATCCGTTCACGGCGCGGCTCGAAGCCACGCTGGCCGATGTTTTCGAGCATAAGGTGGCGGCATTCCCTGTCATTACCGGTACGGCCGCAAACGCCCTGGCCCTTTCGACGCTGGTGCCGCCACACGGGACGATCTTTTGTTGTCGGGATGCACACATCGCGACCGACGAGTGCGGGGCGCCGCAGCTTTTCACGCACGGCGCCAGGCTAGCGACCCTTGAAAGCACTCACGGAAAGGTTACGCCCAAAGCGCTGGAAGAGGCACTTTGTGAGATCGCTGTCGGGTCGGTTCACCATTCTCAACCCGCAGCGATCAGCATCGCCGAAGCGTGTGAGCTGGGCTCTTGTTACAGGCCCGAGGAGATACGTGCGATAGCGGGCGTGGCGCAACGCCACCGGCTGAAACTGCATATGGATGGCGCGCGCCTTGCCAACGCGCTCGCCTTTCTGGACTGCAAGCCTGCAGAGCTAACGTGGAAAGCCGGCGTCGATGTGCTCAGTTTGGGGATGACAAAGAACGGTGCGCTGGGCGCGGAAGTGGTCGTTTTCTTTCGCGCTGGCGACGTCGGGGACTTCGAATTCCGGCGAAAGCGATTTGGTCATCTCGTCTCCAAGATGAGGTTCGTTTCCGCCCAGCTGGTCTGTGCGCTCGAACACGGGCGGTGGCTTGGCTGGGCGGCGGCTGCGAACGCGCTTGCCATTGTTCTCGCGAACGGCCTCGGTGAAATTTCAGGAGTCGAAATCGTACACCCGGTCGAAGCAAACCTTGTCTTTGCTTCCATGCCGGAGGCGCTCGTGCAGAAGCTGCGCGCGGCGGGCGCAAGCTTCTACGATTGGGGGCCGTTGCAGGGCGAACGAAGGCTCATCCGCTTCGTCACCTCGTTCATGACGCCCGAAGGCGACATCGGGCGGCTGCTCGCGGCGTGTGTTTGACCGCTCAGAAACGGCCGAGCAGCGTCAATGTGCCTTCTTCGGATGTATTGCCGGAACTCGCGTACAGATAATCGACGCCCAGCTGAACGGACCAGGCGCCGGTGGACACGCCCAAGCCCGCGCCCGCGAGCGCGTTTCCCTTGTCGGGTTTTGGTCCGCTGATCTCGAATTGGTTGAGCGGCTGGACGGAGGCGAAGTTGACCTTGGCGTCTTCCTGTCCGTTTGCGAAGTCGTAGCGATAGCCGAGGCGCGCTTCCGGCTGGAACAGGAAGTCGGTAAAATTCAGGTCGTCGCGCGCATCGACACCGGCGAAGGCGCGCAAAGAAGCCGCGTAGTCCGGATCGACGTGGAGGTCGAAGCCGTCTCCGGTCTGGCCGCCGCCACCTGTTTCCGTATAGCTCTCCTGGCGCATGGCAAGGCCGTCCAGGCTGATCTGCGGCATGACTGCCGCGCCGATCACATCATATTGCAGCCCGGCGGTGGCGCCACCCGCGAGATATTCCGCCGGTCGTGTATTGTTGGCTGTACGCGTGAATCCGTCGAGATTGATGGTACGGCTTCCGGTCAGGTGGGCGTAGCCCACGGTCGCCTGCGTATCGAGGAAGAATACCTGGCCGTGCCAATCGGTATAGCCGGTAGCCATGTACCACTCCGAGTTCGTTTTCTGGAGCAGCGGCGCCTTGGCGGTCATACCGCCGGAGAAGAATGAGAAGGCGCCGCCATATCGCCCGTCTGCCGCGTCGCCTTCGTCGGCGCCGAGCGTAAATCCATATCCCGAATCCGTGTAACCCGTCCCGGCTGATGTGTTGTCCTGGTTGAGCCGTTCGACGAACTGCTGTGTCCAGAGCGTGAGATCGCCATCCTGGTTGGCGTATTCGCGCAAGGCGCGCTGGCGCGCGGCAACCACGTTGGTGGCCCCATCGGTCAGGGAGATCGCAAGAGCACGGGTCGCGCCGGACACGTCGGGCGCAAACGCGTCGTACGCTGTCTGGGCCTGCTGGGCGTTCTGAATGTTGTTCAGCATCGCAGCGCCCAGTTCATCGTCATAGGCAAGCGCTTCGTTGGCGAACGGAAACATCTTCAGCGCGTAGCCCGTCAGTCCAAGTTCCTGCGCCGTCTTCGGCGTAAGATTGAGGACGAGTTCGGACTGTCCGGGATTTCCGCCTTTGCAGGTGCTGTTGCCGTTGATGTTCCATGTACAAAGATTGCCCGTAAACAGGAACGGAATCTTGGTCGCGAAGTCCGTCTCGATCGTCCGCAGTTCGCTATACGAGATGTCGAGAGAACCGATGGGAGCACTCAACAGATCGAAGGTCGCCGTGGGACTGCCGAAGACACCTTTGCCCGGCTGAAAGTTACCAACATAGCTTCCGAAGCTGACCGTGAAGTCGCTGTCGTTGCCGATGCTTGCATTTTCCGCCTGGATCAGGGCGCCAGCCTGGGGATTTAGCGAGAGATTGAAAGGTTGCGAGACCACCAGTCCAAGATTGCTGCCCGAGGCCATATCGAAGGAACCAGCATACAGGCCAATGACGTTCGACCCGAGATTTGCCGATGTATTCTGGAGATTCAGCGTCCCGCCCTGCGCTATCGACACGTCCACATGGCAGCCCAGCTTTTCGGTGATGGCTCCGGAGACTGAGCCGAAATCGCCGATCTCAAGGATGTCGTCCCCTCCATTGCTGCAGCCGCCGAAACTGACGTTGCCATTGACGACCGCCGGAATCTGGGCGGTGCCGTAAACATTGAGCGTGTCGTTGCCCGTCCCAAACAGAATTGCGCCGGTTACTGTCCCCGTATTGATGAAATTGACCCCCGTCGTATTGAGGGCCAGATCCGCCGCAACTGCGATCTGGCTGTTGTTCTTCAACGTCGTGGTGATCGCCGAGATCGTCCCGCTGTTGTCGATCGAATTGAGTGATCCCGACTGGTCGTAGATGGCATAGGCCGCCAGTCCGCTGACGAAATTGGGATTGCTTGTCGTCACGGTGGCGTTGATCGTTCCGCTGTTGTCGAGCGACATAGTGGGGCATGTCGTGGTGCCCGTTGGGCAAAAATTGGCCAGGGGTGCAATCCAGATGGCATAGGCCGTGCCGGACTCGGGCCCCGCAACGGTAGCCGAGATCGACCCGGACGATGACTCGTTCGAATTCGTGATGTTGGGTATCATGGCGTAGTTGCCGATGAACAACGCATTGGCGGATACGGTCGCCACTTTGGTGGTGGTCGTGGCCGATGCCGAGATTGTCCCGCCGTTGAACAGGCCACCCTGGAAAATTGTTTCCGCGCTGCTGGATGCGCCGACGACGGTGAAGGTGGTTACGTCGACATTGGGATTGACGGACGACCCCGAGATTATTCCGCGATTCAGGAACGAATAGCCCGCATCGGTCGTATCGTAATATTTGCCGATCACAAGATCCGAGGTTGGCGACGGATTGAAGAGCGTCGGGTTGATAAGGATTGTCGGCGCGTCGCCGGCCGTGGAGATGATTCCGCGAACCGTCGTCGAATCGGAAACCGTGCTCGGGCCCGCGTTGTAGATACCGCCGGTTATGCCGCTGCCGATCAGAAGTGCGCTGCCGGCCTGCGGCTGGTTGGTGTTGACCGGATTGACGCGCAGCGTTCCTGCAGTCTCCAGCGTTCCATTGTTGGTGAAGCTCCCGTTCAGGGGACCAAGAATCTGGATGCCCTCGGCCTGCTCTCCCGTTGCCTGAACGATTCCACCGGCCTGGATATCCAGATTCCCGGTCATCGCCCCGGCGAGATTGATGCCGATGACGTGACCGATGGACGTACTGGTCGACGTCGTGGACGTCGGCGCTACCGTCAACGTGCCCGCGATGTTGATGTTGCCGACAAGGGTGGTGCCCGAGAGCTGACTGATCCCGATTGAACCGTCGCCTTGCAGGTTCGTTACCGAGCCGGTCCCGAGGTCGATGGCGATCGGCTTGGTTCCTCCCGTCGGGATGATGCCGGTAAACGTTCCGCTGTTCGGATCTGTGGGAACGCCGCTGATCAGGATGCCGATCTTGCTGTCCCCCGTGCCGGTCATATCGATTTTTCCGGTGCTCTCGAATTCTCCGGAATAGCCCGTTGTCAGCTTGACCGCAGTGGCAGACCCGACGCCGTTGTAGGAGATCAGTCCCTGGTTGTTGATGAGTGCATTGTCCGATTGGATCGTCAGGGCGGCCGCCGTGGGCGGGTTGGCGGTAATCACCACCGAACCGCCCGACGTGATCGTAATACTTCCGTCCGTGTCCGTGTTTTGCGGCGTCGTTACCTTGGTATCGATGGTTGTGTTGGCGGCGGCCCTGCCGCACAGCAGCGCCGCAACGGCGGCGGAGAGCAATAACGCGCGCTTGGTCAAGGCGTACCTCTTGTTGTTCAAAGGCCGTCGTAGCTCACGGGCCGAAGACTGGATGGATCCCTTCGTCACCGCAGCGCCGAACCCATGGGCGCGCCCGCCGCGAGCCATTTACCTTAGCCGGATTTTGAACCGCCGCGCTAGTGTGGTTAAGGCCCTACGAAAGCTTGGGTTTTTTGCACCGGACCGATCGGGCCGCTGGTGGAGAATGGTTAAAAAAATCGGGCGCCGGAGGTCGGCGCCCGATCCTGCAATAGCTGGGAGGCAAACCTCAGGCGGCTTTCGCCTTGCCTTCGATCACCTTCATCTCGCCGCCATTGATGGCAATGCGGCGCGGCTTCTGCTCTTCCGGGATTATCCGCTCCAGGTCGACATGGAGCAGTCCGTTCTCGAGCTTCGCGCCCTTGACCTCGACGTTCTCGGCCAGCTGGAAGCGGCGCTCGAACGCACGGCCGGCGATACCCTGATAAAGGAAAGCCGAC
This sequence comes from Rhizomicrobium sp., assembly GCA_035308485.1. Lineage (GTDB taxonomy): Bacteria > Pseudomonadota > Alphaproteobacteria > Micropepsales > Micropepsaceae > Rhizomicrobium. Next base: position 2,445 of record DATGGN010000189.1, on the reverse strand, counting down.
TTGCTCTCGTCATGCTCGCCGCGCTTGCCCTGCACCATCAGCACGCCTTCGCGCACCTCGACATTCAGTTCCTTTTCGCCGAAGCCCGCGACCGCCAGCGTGATGCGGTAATGGGTCTCGTCGGTGCGCTCGATGTTGTAGGGCGGATAGGTCTGCGCAGTCTCATACTGCGGGATCGAATCCAGAAGGTCGAACAGCCGGTCGAAGCCGACGGTCGATCGGAACAGGGGGGAGAAATCAAAGCTACGCATGTTCACAGCCTCCTTTCGAAGCGGTGTGTTTGGCTCCCCTTGGGGGGCGGAGCCGCGTTTCAGATTGCGCCGGAAGCCATCAGGCCTTCCGACCGTCTTTAGCTGGTATGGGAACCTGCTTTTTCAAGGCTCCGGAGTTGCTCAACCGCGCAGCAGGTGATGGAGCGCAAGCCCCCAGAACAGCGCCATTACGACGTAAATCAAAACATCCAGCTGGGCCGGCCGCAGTTCGAGCCGCAGAACGCTTCGGATGACACCGGCGAGCCACGCACCTTCCTCGGCATTGCCCGGATCGCGCCAGCGTCCGGTCCTGAACAGCGATTCCAGATTGTTCAACACACAGGAGTTCCTGTTGAACTGCCACTGCACGACGACCGCGGGAAGAAGCACCAGATAGAACAGCAGCACGCCTTGCTGCGGAACAGCCCAGCCGACGACGATGAAGACCATGACGCCGAGGTGCAGCGCGAAGCAGAGCTGCCCCAGAACATCGCGCCTGCGCTTTCCCGCGGCGGTGAGCGCCGGAATTTCCGACATGCTGCCCTTCGAAGCTTCCGCCCGGCCAGCTTAGGCGCGCAGAGCTGCTTCGCCAAGCGGTTCGGTTGTAAGGAGCGGCTCACTCGTGCTCATATCGCAGTCCTGCCACCCAACCCGAGGACAGTCGCATGAGCACAGAACAGGTTGACCGCATCATCGAGGAGATGAAGACCCGGGTGGGCGAGAATTCCGGCCTCGGCGGTACAATCAAGATCGATTTCGGCGAGCCGGGCAGTGTGTTCATCGACGGCAAATCCTCGCCGAACAGCGTAAGCGAGGGTACCGGCAAGAACGCGGATTGTACGATCGGCGTCAGTCTCGACACGTTCGAAAAGCTCGCGAAGCGCGAATTGGACCCGACCTCCGCCTTCATGCAGGGCAAGCTCCGTGTGGCCGGAGACATGGGGCTCGCCATGAAGCTCGGGCCGGTTCTGTCGAAGCCTGCCTGACGAGGGAACCGGTGGCGTCCGAAGCGTTGCGGACGCGATTCATCGCGAGCGCCGACGGCAAGCGCCTGCGCGTCGGCGAATGGGAGCCCGCGCCAGGGGCGGCGGCCCGGCGCTTCTGCGCAATCTTCGACGGCCAGACGGAATTCATCGAGAAATACCAGGAAGTGGCCGGCGAACTGGCGGGCCGCGGTTTCGCCGGTGCGATCCTCGACTGGCGCGGGCAGGGCGGTTCGCAGCGACTCGTGGCCGACCCGCTTAAGGCGCACATCGCCGATTTCAGCGAATACGATGCGGATTTCACCGCTTTCATGACGCAGGTGGTCTCGGCCGTGACGACGGCACCGCCCATCGCCCTCGCCCATTCCATGGGCGGCCACATCCTGCTGCGTGCCCTGCATCGCAGCCCGCACGCCTTTTCCGCCGCCGTCATGACCGCGCCGATGCTGCGCACGGCCACGCGAGGTCATTCGCGCTGGCTGGTGCGCGCGATGGCGTCTGCACACACCCGCGCCGGGCTCGGCAAGGCGTGGGTCTGGGGCATGCAGGAGCGCGATCCGCTCCACATCCCGTTCGACGATAACCTTGTCACATCCGACCGCGAGCGCTTCGCGCGCAATCGGGCGCTTGTGGCTGAGACCCCCGAAATCCGCCTCGCCGGACCCACCTGGCGCTGGCTGGAGGCGGCGTACCGTTCAATGGCGCAGATGGAAGCGCCAGGATTTGCGGACGCGATCACCACGCCCTGCCTTGTCTTCGGTGCGGGTCGCGACCGCATCGTCGAAACGGAGGCGATCAGGGATTTCGCGCGGCGGCTGCCCCACGGCCGTTATGTCGAAATTCCCGAAGCCGAACACGAGATCATGATGGAGACCGATTCCATCCGCGCCAGGTTCTGGCGCGCCTTCGACGACTTCGTCGCCATGTACAAACCGCGTTCGTGATATTGCTGCAACCCTTCCGGGAAAAGCGAAGCGATCGCGCCGCGCGAAACCGTAACAGCGACTTTTAACAGCGAATATTACCGAACTGCGGCGAAAGCTGGCAGAGCGGAAATGCGCCGGCGCGACGGGTAACCGAATGGCAACCGTTCCTGTCGCCAGAGTACAATGCGCGTACGCAAGGGACCGGGGTCTTCATGCCGAAGCTGTTCGCCGGGACGACTGTTGCCGTGGTTGCCGCCGCCGCAGGAAGCGTCGGCCTCCTCGCCC
>DATGGN010000188.1:0-5582 GCA_035308485.1 Rhizomicrobium sp. | reverse complement strand
CGTACACGGCGCGGAAAGACTTCACCATGTCGTCTCGCGATGGCGGCGCGGGCGACGCCGCGGCCAGACGGTCCCACAACCCCTCTTCCGTAGCGGCCCGCCGGATGGTCTCGGCGAGAGCCGCGGCGTCGCCCATCTCGAACAGAAGGCCGTTCACCCCGTCTTGTACTCTTTCTGACATGGCTCCGATGTTCGAGCAGATCACCGGTTTTCCGAACATCCAGGCTTCGGAAATAACGAGCACAAAAGTCTCCCACCACAGAGAAGGCACAATGCACCAATCGATGCGCTCCATCCTCCCGCCTATATTGGTGCTCTCGTACTCGCCGTTAAAGAACACCAGCCTCTCGGCCGCGGGCAGCTTGTTCTCTGCCTCCATGAAGGCCTGTATCTCGGCGCGCACGGGCTCGGTTGCATACCGCTCGTTGCCGCCGTTGATGTCGACCCTGAAATCGGTGAACCCGTCCGCGCGCAGAAACTCGACTGCCTTCAGGAGCACCTGCACGCCCTTGTTGTCTATCAGTTGGCCGAAGAACCCGAACCGGTTTCGCTTCGCGCTCGCCGCCGGGCGGGACGTTCGGGGCATGTGGTTGGCCGCGTAGTTTCGCTGGCCGTTCGCCACATAGCGAATCTTGGACTCGGGAATTCCCCACGCAACGTAGCGATCCAGCATGTATCGCGATGGACACGTGAAAACATCGACGTTTTCCAGGTGCTTTTGGAACCACAGCTTGCGGGTGAAGAAATCCTCCGGCGCGCGCTCGGGAAAACACTGGTGGCAGCGGACCTGGCTTTCATGATCGCAGGGCGCACCGTCGGTGGTGCGGACCATGTGACCATGGGCCATGCACATCGCAAGGAACTCATGGAAGGTGAAGACAATCTTGGCGTGGGGCAGAATGCGGCGCGTGAGCGTTACAAAATCGATGCCGAAGGTCAGAAAATGATGAAAGTGTACGACGTCTGGTCGCACATTCTCCAGAAATTCCGCATAGCTCTCGACCAGCAGCGGTTCCTGGACCCGATGCCACATGTAGTCGTAACTGCGCGACAGAAAGAGGAACTCGTCGTGCTTGCCGTCAAATCCCGTGATCCGGGCACCGCTCTTGAACAGCGCCGGGTAGTTCGAATCGACCGAGGCCAGCAGAACGGGGCGCACGTCGTCGGCCGCGCGAAGTCCCTGGAAGAGCTCGTAGCAGACCTGCTGCGATCCGCCGCGAACCAGTTCGGGATGGAACAGGCTGACGAGCAGCACGGTGGGGTTCACCAGGCCGTGGCGCAGGGACGCATCGGACATGGCATCGACTGCGGTGGCGTCCGCGGCGAGAGAAACGTTAGTCTCCATCTGCGGACCCCGCTAATCCGGTAACTGCCGGTTGGACGGAAAAGCCTCGCGTGACCTTCTCGTACCATGTCCGGGTGAAGTGCCATCGGTTGATGGTGGACGCCGCATCGTGGCAAGGCAGCCTTGGCGAACCTTTCCCTTCAAGATGCCAGAACTCCAGGTCGTGCACGTACGGCACCACGTCGCGCTCCAGGCTGCGCAGGCAGAAGTCCGCGTCTTCATAGTGCCCGAACACGTAGTCGCCGGCGAATCCGTTGAGCGATTCGAACCATCGTCTGTCGACCGACATCAGCGCGCCGCTGATGGCGGGAACAGGTCTGGTGACGCAGTACACGGGCAAATCCGGAGGCGCGCCCTTCCCGAAATGTTCCACGCGAAGAATAGGACGACGTTCGATGTTCTGATCCCGAATGGAAATGCCGATGTCGGCATCGATATGCATGCCCGCATGCATAAGCGACCCGTCGGAATAGAAAAGCCGCGCGCCGAACAGCGTTGTCTGGCGTTTCGGAAATCCGTCCAGGATTGCCTGATGTTTGTTCCCCCAGGAATCTCCGCGGGGAAACACGTCGGGGTTCACAAACAGCAACCGGTCGCTTTTTGCATAGCTGGACGCGACATTGTTTGCCGCCCCGAAGCCCGCGTTTGCGGGTAGCGCAACAATGGTCTGCGACAATCCGTAAACGCGGCGCGATATGGTTGCCGCTTTGTGAAGGCCGTCCACCAGCTCGGGGCTGTTGCATACGTAAATGAACTCGTAATCCGCAGCGGAAGGGCCCAGTCCGAACAGGGCGTTCTGCAGGAACTGGTATTCCGGTCGACCATACAGGCACACGACAACCGAGGCTTTCGGAGTCCTGGTCGGCGTTCCGAAACGCTCGCACGAACGAGCACGCACAACGCGATCCACATGGCCTGCCTGCATCTCGATGAACCGGTCGCCCAGCCCGCCGTCCAGTGCGACGAAGGATTCGACGACGCCGTTTCCATAATATTCGAGAGCGGCGAAGGCGTTGAGAACAGTCTCGACAAAAGCGGCATCGTCGAGATAGCGCGTCTCGAGTTTTTGCGTTCGCAAGAGGCCGTTTTCGAACTCGATCGTAGCGGTGCACAGACTTCCCGCCATGGCCATTTGGACGCCTGGCGCCCGCGTCTCGCCCAAGGCGAAAAAACCAAAATGTTTGTGCCGCGGCGCGCCGCTCACCGCCTTTTCGACGTCCTTGCGCCGCGAGCGACCCAGTTGAGAACCGGCGAACGTACACTCGCCCGCTGCCGTGGTTATCGAGACCTTTTTGATGGCGACGGCGTGAGCCACCGCCCATCCGATGATAAAAACTGCGCCCGAAGGAGACTGAATGACAGCCTCAACGTTGCTCGGACCTACGGTCACCCTTGCCGAAAGGCTGTCCTCGTTCAGAACGGTTCGGATCGGGCCGGTTTCGCTCTGGAGCTCGACAGCGCCCAAGACCATTTCCGTCACGTTTGCATCCGCCAATCCATCCGGCATCGCCGGTTCGCCGGACTCGCCGGCGTCGGCAGGCAGGACGAGGTCCGCGGGCTCAGCCGACGGGACGCCCTTCGGCGGCGCGACGGTGCACTTGAACGGGCTGTATTTGAGTTCGAAGTTCGATTGTTTCGTTCGCGCCGTTATCGTGTGGGTGCCCGGCGGCAGAGGCAAGGTCACCGCAAACCCGCAGTTCGGCGGAAAGCCCTTTTCGACGAGAGGCAGGCGCTGAACGGACACGATCTGCGATTCGATGACCTCGCCGTTAAGCAAGAACTCGACAACGGTCTGCGAACCGTCTTCCATCGGGTCGTGGGCCCACCCGTGAACGCGTGGACCGTCAACCTTGTTGATCAGGCCGTGCGGGCCCTTTGGGGGGCCGACGCGGGCCGTTTTCTTCTTGCCCGCCGGTTCGGAAGGGGCAGGGGCAAATCCAATGACTTGTCCTTTGATGACACATCCTCCGCGCGCTTGGTTTTGGAGCCCCCAAATATCCGCAGCAAATCCCGGTTCGAAAGTCTGCTGCCCGCGAAATGCGGCCGCGAAAGTTCACTTTAGATCGGGTGTAGCAACGAATCAACGCCCCTGAACCGGGACCCCGGCCATCCGGAAGTTCACCTTGTACGCCGCGCAAAAGCAGCATAACAAAAACGGAACATGGCGCGCTTTGCCCGGCGCCGCGGGCAATTTGGCGCGAATCGCGATCGGGTGTGACTTTCCATGAAATTGATCCTTCATATCGGGACGGAAAAAACGGGAACGACGACCGCCCAGGTTTGGGCAGCCCGCAATCGGGAGGGGCTGGCGCGCCAGGGTGTCTTTTACAGCCGGTTGCTGGGCTCGACATGTCACGTAAAGCTGCACTTGTGGTGTCTCGCCCTTGGGCGGCACGATGAAAGTTTCCAGCGCATAAAAATCCTGTCGCAGGCGGATCGGGAGGCATTTCGCGCGCGCCTGCCGGATGAATTTGCCGCCGAAGTACGAGAGGCGCAAAAGTCGGGCTGCCACACATTTTTGATTTCCAACGAGCTTTGTCATTCGCGGCTGGTGAGCCCGGAGGAAGTTCAAACCGCGCGGAAGTTCGTCGAACCCCATTTCGACCAGATCGAATTGATTTGCGCCCTGCGTCCACAGATCGATCTCGCAGTTTCCAGCGCGTCCAATCTCACCAAAGCGGCACGCCCGGTTACCAGAGCGTTTTTTGACGAGGTCGGGCCGGATGCCAATTATTACAACTACAAAACCCTTTTCGATCGTTGGGCCACCGTCTTCGGCGCCGAAAAGCTTCGATTGGTACCCATTCGGCGCACGCCGGACTTTACCGCGGTTCTTGCCGCGCACGCGGGAATCGACATGAAGGGTTTGGAGCCGCCGGAACGGGTCAATGAAGCGCTCGATGTCCGGGTGATGGCGATGATAAACGCGATGAAACCCCGGGAATTGTTCGACAGCCCCTCGAAGGAGCCGCTTTCATACATCCCGCGAGACGTGCTGAAGCAGTTGCCGTGCGAAGAACGTTTGCATCCGGGCCTGGAAGTGGCCCGGTCCGTACAGGCGCGCTTTGAAGAAAGCAATCGCGATCTGGCAAATGGCCGGAGCGACGTGGAATTCTCGGACTTTGAACCGGACTGGAGGCGCTACGAGGGCCCGGGCAATCTCGACCTGCTCGAACAGCCTTGCGTATTTTCGGGCGAACTCGCGGCGCTGGTCCAGATCCTGAATCAGGATATCGCGCTCGCGGAGTTGCACAACGAGATCCAGGATTCCGAACGGCACCTGGAACGCAATCACCCGGTGCTCGCGCGGCGAGCGTTGAACGTGGCGCAGCATCGTCTTGCGCTCCTGAAGAAGGCCAACTTTTCCGGCCAGCGCATGCGCAAGTTCCAGTCCCGCGTAGAGGCGGTTGAACAGGGGCTCGAGGAGATCGATGGCGGCGGCGCCAACCGGGGGCTTCGCCGGCCTGAAAAAGAGCTCGAGGGCACGGAAGGCGCCCCCAGGCGAGAGCGTCGCCGAGCGCAAAAGGAGCTCGAAGCCAGCCGCCAGAAACCCTCGAGGGAAGAGCGCCGCCGGGGCAAAAAAAATCGACCCGAGAGGAAGCGGCCGCTACGGTCCCGGGAGCAGCCCGGTGACGGTGCGTAGTCGTTTCCGAACCAACAGGACATCATCCGGAACGTTCGCTCTGCCAATATTCGGACAGACCGTAACCGCATCGTTCCATCGTGGGACCGCAGACGCCGGTGAACAGTTTCGACTGTTCGTCGGTCCATCCCGTCTCGGAGAAACGCACAAATCCGCTGCCCCCGGATGACGCATTCTGCGGGCGCGTTGCACCCAGCTTGCCCGCGATCCGCGCTACGTCTTCTTCGCTCAGCGCAAGAAGCGTCCCGATCCGCGCGGCAAGTCCCTGTACGTCGGCGAGCAGGTCGAAGAAATCGACTTCGATCCAGTTTGCCTGCAGGTCTTTTTTCTTCTCGTCCCAAAGGTCGTTGACTGCCGCCCATTCGCGGCATTGGCTTTCGAAGGATCCGGCGGGCCACTTCCTCTGTTTCGAGATGACATTGTCGATGCCACGCCTGCGACAGAAAACGAATTTTGCGTGTGGCCACATGGCTTCGATGTGTTGTAAAGCGTACAGCGGCTCGATGGTCGGCGTTTTGTCGACGATAAAATCATCCGGTGAGTAATCTTCGACGAGGCTCCGGAAAAGAAGGTTTATCCGCCCGTGCCAGTCGC
>DATGGN010000187.1:0-8390 GCA_035308485.1 Rhizomicrobium sp. | reverse complement strand
TGGCTCGAATTGTCTGTACCCAGTTGCGCGTCCGCGGTCTGCGCTAGCGCCAGTTCCAGCGCTTGCCGAAGTAAGCTCGGGTCTGGATAGGCGGCCGATAGGTCGTCTACAAGGTTGGCGATCCAGCTGTGAAGGCGACTCTGCCAAGTGTTGGCATCCATGCGCCCGAGGAACACCTGGCCGAAGCCGTCGGACAGTGCCGCCATCAAACGAAACTCCAAGTCACTCGGCAGCGCCTTGAATATCTTGCGGGCGACGGTGGCGGTCTCGTCAGCCGCGTAGTGAGCGTGCCAAGCCACTGTATGCGCGATGGCCACGCTTACGACATGATCAAGTGTCCCAGAGCACACTAGCGTGTACAACCTGTCAAGAGTCCTGCGGAACTCCGACGTGTAGAGCGCCCGAACCCGATCCGATAATTGCCCGCCGAATGAAACCAAGGGATAGCGCAAGGCGTCTTCCAGAAACGCGGCCGCCCGCCCTGCTGCGCGCAATGAGGGACCGGAGAGAAATGCAATCGCGCGATCGGTCACCCGAGCGCGCAAAGACTCAACCGCGTCATAATTTACGGTGAACGGCACGAACGTAATCGTATGGTTGCCACCCTTGGTCGTATAACCTTCGCCGCTGAGAATCCCCTTCAGAAAATCGAATGGGGAAAACAGGGTAGCAAAAGCATCGTTGCGATCGAGTAGCGAAAGCCCGAAATCGACGATTGCTTTGTTGAAGGCGAGCGGTTTATCCGGTTCGACCGCGCACAACTCTCGCAGCGTGCGTATCGCGTGTTCGGGAAATCGCCCTTGGTCGCGCTCATCGGTGCGACCCACCTCCCATAGCAGTCCGCAGGCCTCGACGACGTGGTCAAAACTGAAGGCCGCGTTGCGAATTATCTTGACGAGACCATCGTGGCGTAGTCCGCCGCGCCATTGTCGAGTTACAAAGTCCAGTGCCTCACGCGGTTGGTACACGGCGGCAGCCGTTGCGGCTTCCAAAGCGGAGTCATGATGGCTGTCGGTTACCTTGAGAGCGCGCCATAAGTGTGCAACCAGATGCGTCTTGGCCGGATCGCCACTGGCGCGCCTCCAATCAAGGCGGCCGAGATTTACGAGCACGTTGCCTAGTAACGGGGGCACAGCGGCGGCGAACACCTGATCAGCAAAGCTGTCGAGGCGTTCGTCGGCTCCGATACACGAGGCTTCAATGATGTAGTCACCTAACAGGTCCGGCATGAGACGGTATTGGGCTCCGCGTTGAAACAGGATGCCGCCTTCGATCAGCGTGCGCAGCGTGACTGATGTCTTGTCGCGCGGCACACCAGCGATATTGGCGGCGAGCTCTAGGAACGCGGAGTCCTCAATTGAGAAGGGCTGCACGAGCGACGCAAGCTTCAGGATATCGGTGAATGTTTTCTGTTCGCCGGGAGGAGCTAGCTCGCCCGTGATGATTTCGGCAAACTTACCTAGAATCGTATCGCGAAACGCCGCGACGTTCTGCGCCAACGTTAGCGGCAGATTCTGTTCAACTGCGATCCGCCCAGCAAGTACAGTAACAAGCGGACAATCGCGTGTGGCGTGAGCGATTGGTTCCGCAAATTCCGCCCTACCACCGAATTGCACGAGTACCTCGGCTGCGAGCTTTGAAGTGTCCGCCAAGCTCAAGCGGCGAAGTTCGACCTCAGTAATGGCACCTCCGCGGGCGAACTCTCCAGCCAGTCCCCGTAACCGCGCGCGCGCATAAGGCCGAGCGGCAAGTACCACGCGAATGTCGCGTCTAGGATTGGCGGCGTAGGCCAAAAGGCCGGCGAGGTCGCTGCGATCATGCGCGTCGTCGACAAACACTATCTCAGGACCACTGCGCAGCATCTCGAGCGCCTGGGCGTCGATCGTTCCGGTAGGTGACAGAAAGAGTGGCGCGCGCCCGCTGCGTCTTGTGACGGCGTCGACGACATGCTTGAGAATGCGCGACTTGCCGCTGCCCCCTGCTCCGAGCAGAAGAACGATACGATTGGTGTTGCTGTACAGTCCGTCCAAGATGGCATCAACGTCGCCCGAGCGGCCAACAAGACTCCAGTCGTGGCTGAACGTGGCGTGCGTACCTGCGAAGGGAGCAAAGAACTCGTCGGGTGTCTGCCAGGGCCCCGGATCAGGCTCGCCGAGGAGTGCGAAACGCTGACCAGGAAAATACTTGTCGACGAGCGCGCGACGTGCTGCTGGTGATATCTCCTCACGGACGAGTCGCGTGATGTCGTTTTTGTCCCAGAGGGTCCAGTCAGGGAAAGCACGTAGAGCTTCAGCTGTGACTGGGCGCACCGGGCGGCTGAGTACCAAATATTTGTGATCGGCGGAGGCGGTGTGCGCACGGACTGCTTCGCGTACATCTGACGGACCGAAGCGTGTTACGCGCTTGCACTGGAAGCTGAGCCTTCGGCTGTCCGTTAGAATCGCCAACACGTCAATTCCCGACTGATCGTGGCCGGATTTGCCGGCGCTGCGTATCTCACGCGCGTCCGGATAAAGCGCGCGGACCAAATCCTCTGTGAAGCGCTGAAAGGTCTCGGGCGCGAGTGCATCGACAGGCAACGGTAGGTCGTAGCTGATGGCCACCGTCGCCGGCAGAGCCTCCGCGGGAGAGCTGTACCCCGCGGCTTTGCGCAGTGCGCCCTCTTTCTCCCCGAGCGCAGCAGCTAGTGCGGAGAGTTGGCGTAGGCGGGGACGCGAGCGACCGGCTTCCCAGCGGCTGACATTTTGCTGGCTGGTTCCTAGGAGGCGACCAAGCTCGCCTTGCTCAAGCGCCTTACGCTTCCGGGCGGCCGAAACAATCCGGCCGAAATCCGCATATTGCGCGCTGCCCCCGTATGAAAGTTTGAAGTCGCCCGATTCGGGTTGCGCGGGCGGAGCAGCTCCCGGAAACTGAAGGCGAGCGATTCGACAGGCAAAGAATGGCGCGTCTGCGCATCATGGGTCTCGATCCCGGCCTTGCCCGCATGGGCTGGGGCGCGATCGAAATCGAGGGAACGCGCCTCACCCTCGCCGTGCCAAAGGTGCGAGCCCGAAGGCCCTGCCGGCCCTTGCCCAGCTCAACCGGTCCCATTTCGGATCAAGCGGCAGAAATACAAGATTGACGTCGCGTGCCGCGAAGGCCGCTTCGAGCGCGGCAAAGGCCGCATCGGATTCTCCGAGGCCGAGATGGACAAGGGCGCTTGCGTAGGGCGGCACAAATCCCCGTTGTGCCCGATCGGCGAGCTCGGAAAGCCGCGCCCGGGCAGCGTCTGCCGCGCCCGTCACGGCCAGCAGATAGCCTTGCAGTCCAACGACCTTGCTGTTGCAGCCAGGAGTGCGTCGCAGTTTTTCCAGAACTTCGATGGCATAGTCTGTCCGGCCCGCTTCAGCACAAGCCTGCGCCAGCTGGTAGGATCCGATCCAGAAGCCCGGGTCTACAACAGTTGCGTGTCGGGCGTGGTTGATGGCAGCTGCATAGTCCCGCGCCTGGAAGGCCACGAATCCGGAGAGCGCGTGGAGAATCGCGTGTAGCGGATCGAGAGCGCGGGCGCGGGCAAACGCATCACGCGCTTCGGCGTGATTCCCCAGATGCGACAGCACGATTCCCAGCATGCGATGAGCAGTGGGATAGTTCGGATCTGCCCGCGTTGCATCGCGAAACAGCCGTTCAGCCCTGTTCCAGTCCCACTCGAGCCAGAATTGTACAAACCCCGCCGCGGTCAGGGCCTCGGCAAGGTCGGGTGCCGAAGCAAGAGCCCTCGCCGCCGCCGCCTTGGCAGAGGCCGCTACAGCGCCGGACGGGAGATCGCCATTGATGGGGCTGCAGGCAAGCGTCTCGGCGATACCGGCCCAGGCCAGAGCATAAGACGGATCGGCCTCGGTGGCTTGCCGATAGCATTCGAGCGCGCGGCGGTTGGTTTCGCTGCTGTGCTGACTTGTCAGGTAGCGGCCGCGCAGGAAGAAATCGTAGGCGGCAGGATTGGAAGTCTGGCGCCGCTCCAGTACGCCCGCGCGATCCGTGGCCAGCTGCAGATGAATTTGCGCTGCAATGGTGGTGGCCAGGTCCCGCTGGAAAGCAAGCAGGGAAACGGGCTCGGCGTCGAGGCTTGCGGACCAGATCTGTCTTTGGACGGCGGCTTCGATCAGCCTGCACGTCACGCGAAATCGATCGCCGGCGACGCGAACCGAACCTTCGACGATGTAATCAGCGCCGAGATCGCGGCCGATCGCGTCGAGCGAACGCGGGGTTGACCGCGCGGCTATCGCCGATGTCCGGCCAATAACGGCAAGCCGATCAGGATCGATCTGGCCGAGGGAGGCAATGGTCTCGTCTGTCAGACCGTCGGCGATGTAGGCATCCGCCGGATTGGGACTGAGAATGTCGAACGGCAAAATGGCAATGATCCGCCTTGTCGTGGCTTGCATGAGCGACTCGGGATTCGGCGTCGCGAGTCTCGCGGTGAACCGATAGCCTTTGCCCGCAACCGTTTCGATGCAGCCCCTCGCATCACCCAGCGCGCGGCGCAGCTTACGGACGGCGGTGTGAATTCCCATGTCGATCTCGACATGAATCTGCCGACCCCAAAGCCGCTCGACGATCTCGTCGTGTGTCACGAGGCGCCCGGCGTTTCCGGCAAGCAGCAGCAGCAATTCCATGGGGCGTCGTTCGAGTTTTACGAGATGCTGATCGCGGCGCAGGGAATAGGCGCCAGGATCGAGTGTGAACGGCCCAAATGTAACGATGGCCTCCGGCTCTTTCGCGCCTACGGGCGCAGACGGCAATTGCGCACTGGTCATGGCGGACCCGAGCGGGGAAGACTGAAACGCGACGCTATCACGGCCCCGGCTGGTCAGCAAAACTTCGGGATTCCTACAGACCTGCGCCATTCAGCGGTGCTCCCAGTCTCCGTAGCCTCCGCATCGATGATCGTTCGATCATCCAAGCGAGCGACAACGGACAAGAGGAGTGAGCCATGCGCAATCACAGCAATCGGATTTTCGGACTGACATTGGCAGCATCGATCCTGGCGGTTTTCATGGGCGGCACCGCTTTTGCGAAGACCGGCGGCAAGGGGTGGCAGGACGCCGTCACCGAAGATGTGCCAGCCGGCACCTCGGATTTTTTTCAGCATTTACCCTGTCCGAGCGGATTTTCTGCCGATAGCGGCGGCTTCGCCGTGCTTACGAGTGCCACGTTGGGCAACGGTTACACGTTCACGTTCAACGGGCCGCGTCTCGATCTGTCGCCGCCGCTGTACAATGAATGGGCGTGGAATTTCGCGTGGCCCGCGGGCGGCGCGCCGGCCGGATCGCAGATCATCTTCAATGTGCACTGTCTGAAAGGTGCGCCCTGATCGCGCTGTCCGCCGGATATCGGCATGGCTGCGGCGACTCTCCGACAAGGGTCGCCGCAGCCTTGCGCCGCAGATTAAGCCCCAGCCCATGCGGACAAGGCCGGGATCGAGGCCCATGATGCGCAGACGCGCCATTCTTTGCCTGTCGAATCGCTCGCCTTCAGTTGAAAAGGCTTAACGCGGAGGACGCGGATCATGTTTGGCCTCCCCCGCGGAGCAACAGCGAAGCGGGAGAGGTCCTGCGAAGCAGGGGAGGGGGCGGTTGAATGTCAACACCAATTGCCCCCTCTGGTGCTGCGCACCACCTCCCCCGCTTCGCTGTTGCTCCGCGGGGGAGGCAAATGTACGAATCACGCCGCTTCGAGCTTGCGCATCAGCGCGTCGGAAAGCTCGTAATTGCCGTAGACGTTCTGCACATCGTCGTGCTCGTCGAGCGTATCCAGCAGTTTCACCAGCGTTTCGCCGGAGTCGTCGCTCACCGCGACGGTATTCGCGGGGCGCCATTCGATCTTGGCCGAGCGCGCCGCGCCAAGCTTCGCCTCCAGCGCATCGCGCACCGCGCCGAAGCTCTCGATGGACGTGATGAACTCGTGCCCCTCTTCGTCGGAGACGCATTCGTCCGCGCCCGCCTCGATCGCCGCCTCGAGCATCGCTTCGTCGTCGCCGGCGCTTTTGGCATAACCGATCACGCCGACCCGGTTGAACTGGAACGCCACGGAATTCGTCTCGCCCAGCGCGCCGCCATATTTGGAGAACGCGGCGCGAATGTCGGAGGCGGTGCGGTTGCGGTTGTCGGTCATCGCTTCGACGATCAGCGCAACACCGCCCGGGCCATAGCCTTCGTAGCGCACTTCCTCGATGTTTTCGGCGTCCGCGCCCGTTGCCTTGCGGATGGCGCGCTCGATGTTGTCCTTGGCCATGTTCTGGGCACGCGCCGCAATGATGGCGGCGCGCAGGCGCGGGTTGTGCGCCGGGTCGGGCATGCCCTGCTTCGCCGAAACCGTGATTTCGCGGGCGAGCTTGGAGAACATTTTGGAGCGCTCCTTGTCCTGGCGCCCCTTGCGGAACATGATGTTCTTGAACTGTGAATGGCCGGCCATGGGGAAACTCCGTCTCGCGGTCAATTAGCGGGCCGGCAAGTCTGCATCAAGGCGGTTTCAGGCTTCCGGCAGATGGGGAATGAGCCGCCCGCCGACGCGAACGGGCTCGACGCGGGTGGCGAGGCCCTTTGCGTTCGTCTCCACGAACACGGCGCACAGCGTCGCCGGGCCCGTCGCGGGTGAAAATCGCACGGACGACATCTTCCGGATGAAGCGCTGTACCGGTTCGTACTTTTCCATGCCGATGACCGAGTCGTAGTCGCAGCAGGCGCCCGCGTCGGTCTGGTAGGCAGTGCCGCCGGGAAGAATCTGTGCATCCGCGGTCGGCACATGCGAATGCGTACCGATCACGGCGCTCGCCCGCGCGTCGCAGAAATGACCCATGGCCATTTTCTCCGACGTCGCTTCGGCGTGCATGTCGACGACGATCGCGTCGCAGCCTTCGCCGAGCGGACAGGCGCCGATCTCCCGCTCGACCGTGGCAAAGGGATCGTCGAGCGGGTCCATGAAGGCACGCCCCATGACGTTCACCACCAGAATCCGCTGGCCCTTGCGGGTGTCGTAGAGACCCACGCCGCGGCCCGGCGTTCCTTCGGGATAGTTCCGCGGCCGCAGGATGCGGTCCTCATCGCCGATGAAGGTGAGGATTTCCTTCTGGTCGGCCCAGTGGTTGCCGGTCGTCAGTACATCCACGCCGCTCGCGAAAAGCTCGTTCGCGGTCTTGCGCGTGAGGCCGAAGCCGCCGGCCGCGTTCTCGCCATTGCCGATGACGACATCGATGGCGAGCCGCTCGCGCAAACCGGGCAGCTCGTTTCCCACGACCTCGCGCCCGGGCCGTCCGATGATATCGCCGATAAACAATATTCGCATGCCGTTCTCTAACAACAACTGTCATCCCCGCGAAAGCGCCACTCAACGTTTCCTCCCCGGTGCGAGCAACGCGAGCATGGGGGAGGGTGGTCGAGCCGAGCGGAGCGAGGTGAGACGGAGGGGGCCGCAATGGCGGTGCGCGCGAATTGCCCCTTCCACCCAGCCAGTAACGCGGATCAAAGTGCAGAGTCGCGCCGACGGCTGAGCCGCGTTACAGGCTGGGCCCCCTTCCCCATCTCCCCCGGCGCAAGGCCGGGGTCGACGGGGCAGGAAAGATGCGCGACCCAATGGTTACGCGCTTGGCAACTTATTTTTGGGGGAGAAAAGAAGTGGACGGGACCGCCACCGCCGTTGGATGTGGATCCTCACGGGCCTGCAAGTGCAGGTGGGCGCCATATGTCCGAGGCCACGGCCCCGGTCAGGGACAGCTCCCGGTGAGTACCATTAAGGCCCCTGGGCATCGCTTCCTGACGCGCGGGGCAGTACCCATCCATTGAAGAGTCTAGGCGCGGCCCACCCGGACCGCAAGTTCGTCCAGGCGTTTTGCGGCGGTATCGAGCGCCGCAACGGCGCGCTCTTCCAGCTCCGCAATGCGCCGCTCCAACTTTTCCTTGCTCTCCGTTAACGCCGCGATCTCCGTGGCGCGTTTCTCCAGAAGCGCGAGCGATTCGAATTGCGAGTCGGCAATGACGAGAGCGGTCATCAGGAGCAGGCGCTGCTCGCCGGCCTGGCCGACGCTGTCGACCAGTTCCCTGACCCTGGAATCGACGTGCGCGGCAAGCTCGCGCAGATGCTCTTCTTCGCCTTCGTCGCAGGCGATGGTGTACGGCCGGTCATTGACGGTGACGTTCACGAGCGGCATCGAATCCCCTTTCGAAATCAGCGGCCGAGTGCCGCGCGAATGTCGGCAATCGCGCCGTCGAGCCGTCCCTCGACTTCCTCATTGGCGCCGGCAAGGGAGCGCGTCTCCTCCTCGAGATCGGCAATCCTGGCCAGCAGCGTCTCGCGCTCGTGCGTCAGCGAGGCGATTTCGGCTGCGTCCCGCGCATGGCGCTTCTGCGCTTCCT
>DATGGN010000186.1:0-6417 GCA_035308485.1 Rhizomicrobium sp. | reverse complement strand
TATCTTCACCAAACGGGCGCGGGCTCGCGGACGCATGTCCCGGCGCCGGAGGGACAGGCGCCGCCGCAGCACGAATCCGGCATCGGAGCGCAGATTCTGGCCGATTTGGGGCTCACTACCATCCGCCTGCTGACCAATCATCCGCGCAAAGTGGTGGGGCTCGACGCGTTCGGAATCGAGATCGTCGAGCAAGTTCCGGTTGGCTGCTAAACGATAACTGTGTCGAATAACGATGGCGCCGTGCCGTCGAATGGCACGATGAAATACTCGATGGTCACGTGCTTTGCGTCTACCGTGATTCTCATGAAACCAGGCTCTGTCTGCTGGAACTTGATCAGTTGAACATCGTTTTGCGTGGTCTGGAAAGGAAGCTTCGCGGCGGCGACCGTCTTTTGTAATTTGTGCATGCTGCGCGCGTCGTCCGCATAACCGCCGGCCCCGGCGACGATGTAAGGAATCGTGCGGTCTTTGATTTTGCGCGCGAAGCGCTGATAGTTGTGAACGTGGCCCGTGAGGACCGCATCGGGGATGCGGTTGCTTGACGAAATCGCACGATCAATCGCGGTAAGAATTTCGGGCGTGCCGCCGTGCGAGGCGTCGAGCGAGAACGGCGGATGATGCACGGCGATCAAAAGCTTCTTGTCGGCCGGCGCATTTTTCATCTGGGTTTCGAGGTATTGCTGCTGGTCGTTACGGCCGCGTGCGTCCAGACTGCCTTCGACGTTCGAATACAAGCCGATGATGGTGACGAAGGGAGCGTCGAGCGTCCAGTAAACGTAGGGCTGGGTCATCGACATGCGGTACGGAGTCACATGCTCGGCGGCGGTGGCGCAGAAGTTATCCAGGAAACCCGTAAGCGAAGGTTCCGTATCGGGCGCGTCTCCTTTGTTGACCTTGGTGTCGCCGTCATGATTCCCGGGAATCGCGAAAATCAGCGCGGGATAGTATTGGTACGGCTCGTAGAATTCGGTCTTGTAAAGCGAGCTCTGGCCGTTGAAGTAAATGACGTCGCCGAGGTGGTAGAAGAACGCGGGTTTGCCGGTATCGCCGGCTTCCTTAATTTGGTCTTCCATCGCGACCGCAATCGCGTCCTGCGTGGCAGTTCCGTGAATGCCGCCGGTATCCCCGACGCAATGGAAAACCAGCTTCCCCGCCTTGGTCGCGGCGTGGCTTGCTTTTGGATCGAAAACGTCGAGAGCAACGGCGACGCTTGCGGGAGCGGGCCGCGGGACCGGGATGAATCGCGTGAGTTGCTTAAGCTCAGCGACGGGATCGCCTTCCGCACGGCGGACTTTTCCGACCTGAGAATGGCGCGTCAGGTGCGTCGCGACCGGAGTCGTATGCAGCATGGTTCTCTCCTTTTAAGCTGTTCGCGTCAGCAATTATGGGAGGCGCGAAGCTTAAAGTACAGTGAATTGTCCGTTAATTCCGTATCAGGTTCCGGAGGAGAAAGACGGCATTTGCGGGACGCTCGGCCAGCCGGCGCATGAAGTAGGGGTACCAGGCGGTGCCGTAAGGGACGTAAAGGCGCAGGTGATAGCCGAGGTCGACGATACGGCGCTGTAAGTCGCTGCGAATTCCGTAGAGCATCTGAAATTCGAATTTCTCCGGCGCGATCTTACGTTCGCGGGCGTAGCGGAGAGCCTCGCCGAGAATGGCCTCGTCGTGGGTCGCGATGGCGGGATAGGTTCCTTTATCGAACAGCGTTTTCATCAGCGTGACATAGTTGCGATCGACGTCGCGCTTGTCAGCGAACGCCATCGGCGGAGGCTCGTCGTAGGCGCCTTTGCACAGCCGGACCGGGATCGAGAGCTCGTTGAGGCGATCGATATCGGCGGCGCTGCGAAGCAAGTAGGCTTGAATTACGGACCGGGTGCAGGCGAATTCCTGGGCGATTTGCGTGACGACATCAAGAGTGCGGCCGGTATATTCGCTCGATTCCATGTCGATTTCAACGCGGCTGCCGATGGATTTCGCGTAGGCTGCGAGCTGGCGGACATTTTCAAGGCATGCAGCTTCGGAGAAGTCGAGGCCAAACTGGGTGAGCTTAATCGAAACCGTGGCCGGCAGACCGGACAGGCGCATCAGGGCAGCGAGATAGGCGTCGCGGGACTGGGCGGCTTCGTCGAGCGAAGTGACATTTTCACCAAGATGATCGAGCGTGGTCCAGATCTTCTGGCCCTCGAGGCGCTGGCAGACGGCGAGCGCCTCATCGAGCGTCTCCCCGGCGATGAAGCGCCGGGTAAAGTTGTGCGATAACGGGGAAGTTTCCATCCATCTTCGCAGTCCTTTTTGCTTCGAAAGGAACAGGAAGAAGTGACGGAGCATCTCTTTTCATTATGTCGGACGTTCCAGGTGCGGCAACAGCTGCGGATCGCGGGCGGCGGCGGGAATGTGGGCGGGCTGCGGGGTGTCGTCGGAATTGCCGACTCCCAGGTCGCGCATTCGCTTGAGGGATGGGACCAAACGCGCTTCCCAGGATGCGGCGGATCGGTTATATGCCTCTACGGCTTTGGCGAGATGACGGCCAGAGTCCGCGTAGGAATCGGCGAAGATGCGTACGCGTTCGTAGAATTCGGAAGCGATGCGGCGCAGCTCCCCCGCGTTGTGCGCCAGCTTTTCCTGGCGCCAGCCGTAGCTGATTCCTTTGAGCACGCTGATCAGCGTGACGGGCGTGGCCAGCAGAACCTTGCGCGCCAGGGCGCGTTCCAGAAGCTCGGGATCGCGTTCGAGAGCGGCGCTGAGGAAGTGATCGCCGGCCAGAAACAATACGACCATCTCGGGCGCGGGCTGAAATTGGGACCAGTATTCGCGAGCGCCTAATTGATTCACATGGCGCATCACCTGCTGCGCGTGACGATCGAGGGCGGCGCGTTTGGCTGCATCGTCGGGCGCGGATTCGGCGTCGAGATAGGCGGCGAGCGGCACTTTCGCGTCGACGGCGAGAGTGCGCGCGCCCGGGAGGCGAATGATCATGTCGGGGCGCATCCCGTTGGCGGCGGATTGCTCGACGAAATCGCAGTAGGGCGCCATGCCCGCGAGTTCGGCGACGCGGCGGAGCGTGAGCTCGCCCCAACGGCCTCGGGAATTGGGTGCGCGCAGGGCCTGCGAGAGCGCGACGGTTTCGCGGCTGAGTGAAGAAAGCTGGTGTTCGAGCCCGCCGAGCATGCGCTGGCGCTGGGATTCGAACTCGCGGATCTGGGATTCTATGCGGGCGAGCGATTCGGTTACAGGCGTCTCGGCTTGGGGCTTGGGTTTGGGCCGAAAATAGATCGCGGCGAGAGCTGCCCCGAGCAGAAGTCCTAAAACAATTCCGGGGAGAAATGTCGCGACGCCCATGGATTCCAGTGTGGCATGAACGCCGGTGCGAAGTACACTTGTCTGCATGCACGATCACGATCCAAAACGGGAAATGTTGCGGCATGCGGTGGCGACCGTGGCTTATCGAGGCGCGAAGGCTGTGCGCGGGGCTCCGGTGGAGTTCGCGGGTTTTTCGGGGGCGGGGAAGACGCCCGCCGAGATTCTGGCTCACGTTGGCGATCTGTTCGAGTGGGCGCTAAGCATGGCGCAGGGCAAGCAGAAGTGGAAGAACTCGACGCCGCTGGCGTGGGAGGAGGAGAAGGCGCGTTTTTTTGCGACCCTCACCGCATTTGACGAATATCTGGGTTCGAGCGAGACCGTGCATGCTCCGGCGGAAAAACTGTTTCAGGGGCCGGTGGCGGACGCGCTGACGCACGTGGGGCAGATCGCCATGATGCGGCGCCTATCGGGGGCGCCGTTGCGCGGGGAGAATTACTACGTCGCGCCGGTGGAAACGGGCCGGGTGGGCGCGGACCAGGCGTCCCCAGGGCAGGAGTTTTAGGGGCTAGGGCGCCGATCGATCCAGATCAAGCGGCCTCACGGAACGGGGCACGAGCGTGAACGGGTCCTAAGAAAATGCTGCGAACCGGGGGCGGCGGAATGCGTCTTTAGAGGGTATGTCGACGTTTCTTGCGGATGTTCGGTACGGATTGCGAACGCTGGCGCGGAACCCGGGTTTTTCCGCGATAGTCATCCTGATCCTGGCGCTGGGAATCGGCGCCAATACAGCGATGTTCAGCATTGTGGACGGCGTGCTCCTGCGTCCGCTTCCGTTTCGCGATCCGGAACGGCTATTCGCCGTGCAGGAAGTGATGCCGAAGTTCGCGCAATTCGCATCGTATCTGCCGGTCTCCGCGCATCACCTGCGGGAATGGCGCACCGAATGGCATGCAGCGGAAGGGATCGCGATTTTCAATACGTCGCCGGTCAATCTAACCTCGGGCGGCGAGCCGCAGCGCGTCGTGATGGGCCGGGCGTCCGCGGAGCTTTTTCAGGTCCTGGGAGTGGAGCCGCAACTCGGACGGAATTTCTTGAAGGAAGAAGACCGGTCTGGCTCGGATCAGGTGGTGTTGATGACGGACGCGCTATGGGAATCGCGATTCCATTCCGATCCGGAGATTCTCGGGAAGAAGATTCTGGTCGACGGGGCTCCTTTCGAAGTCGTTGGCGTGCTGCCCAGGGGATTGCGAGCGCCAAAGGTCAGCGAGCTGCAAAGTATGCATTTTGGCGATGTTGATCCGGATCTGTGGAAGCCGCTGGCCGTGAAGGATTCGGATCTCGGGCCGATGGGGGATTTCAATTACGCCGGTATTGTGCGATTGACGGCGGGAGTCTCGCGGGAGCAGGCGCTCGCGGAGTTGAACGCTGTGCAGGACGGGATCATCAAACGATTCGTCAAGGAGCCGGTGGAGTTGCGGGCGGCGCTGGTTCCGCTGCAGGCGCAGATCACGGGACGGTCGCGCGAAGGGCTGCTGGTGTTGCTGGGCGCTGTAGGGGCGGTGCTGTTGATTGTGTGCGTGAACATTGCCAATCTGCTGTTGTCGCGGGCGACCGGACGACAGCGTGAGTTCGCCATCCGCGCGGCGGTGGGCGCGAGTTCCCGGCGGCTGCTCGCGCAGGTGATGACGGAAAGCTTTTTGATCGCGGTGATCGGCGGAGGCCTCGGGCTCCTGTTCGCCAATTGGGCGTTGGCGGCAATCCTCGCGAATGCGCCGAGCGATCTGCCGCGCATCAATGAAATGCATCTGGATGCCCGGGCGATCGCCGTCGCTTTGTCTTTATCGCTGGGCTCGGCGGTTCTCTTCGGGTTACTGCCGGCGCTCAGAAACGCCAGGAGCGATCCGCAGAGCGGGCTGCGGGGCAGCGGACGCAGCGTCACGGAGGGTCGGCACAGCGGGCGGGTTCGATCGGCGCTGGTGGCGGTCGAGGTCGGGCTGAGCACCGTGTGCCTGGTGGCGGCGGGGTTGCTGCTCAATAGTTTTTTGCGACTGATGCATGTGGATCGCGGGTATGACGTGGAGCGGATCACAACGGCGACGCTGAATCTGCCGGTGAGCCGGTATCCGGGGATGCCGGAGCGTGCCGAGTTTTTGCGGAAGCTGCTGGAGCAGGTGCGGGCGCTGCCGGGAGTCACGTCGGCCGCGGTTTCGAATGTGCTGCCCCTTACGGGCGAGGGCTCCGACAACATCATTAACGCGGAGGGCAGCACCGTACCGGAGCTCGAACGTCCGGTCGCCGATTTCAGACTGATCAGCGAGGACTATTTCGCCACGATGGGTGTGCCGCTTCTGCGGGGCCGGGCGTTTGAGCCGGCGGATCGGCAAAAGCGCGTAGGGATTTTATCTGCGGCCACGGCGGAGCGGCTGTGGCCGGGGCAGAATCCGCTAGGCAAGAAATTTCGAGATGGCGCGTCGCCTCTCACTGAGGTGGTCGGCGTGGCCCGCGATGTCCGGGCGAACGGATTGCAGAAAGCGCCGACGCTAACAATGTATATGCCTTATTGGCAGAAGGACCGGCGTGACATGACGCTGGCCATACGAACCGCGATCGATCCGGCGGCCATCAGTGGAGCCGTGCGCGGAGAGGTCCGGAAGCTGGATGCGGAGCTGCCGGTGCCGGAATTCAGAACGATGCAGCAGATTGTGGCTGCCTCGGTGGCGCAGCGGCGTTTTCAGCTAACGCTAGTGATGCTGTTCGCCGGAATCGGTCTGGCGCTGGCGAGCCTGGGAATCTACGGCGTGGTTTCGTATTCGGTCGAACAGCGGCGCGGCGAGATGGGAATTCGCATGGCGCTCGGCGCGACGGGATCCGGCTTGCGCGCACTGGTTTTGCGTCAGGGGCTGGCTCCGGTGCTGGTGGGCCTGGCGGGCGGAGTGGCCGGCGCGATCGTCATGAGCAGGATTCTGCAAGGATTGTTGTTTGGCGTACACGTCGCCGATCCGCTGACGCTAGGCGTGGTCGCGACGGTGCTGCTGGCAGTCGCCGCCGCCGCGTGTTACGTGCCCGCTTCGCGCGTGGCGCGCGCAGATCCGCTCACTGCTTTGAGGTACGAATGAC
>DATGGN010000185.1:0-8660 GCA_035308485.1 Rhizomicrobium sp. | reverse complement strand
GAAAAAAAGCTCGCCAACGCGCCTGGCCGCTGCTGTGCTGTCGAGCCTGAGAGCAAACGGAGCGCCGG
This sequence comes from Rhizomicrobium sp., assembly GCA_035308485.1. Taxonomy (GTDB): domain Bacteria; phylum Pseudomonadota; class Alphaproteobacteria; order Micropepsales; family Micropepsaceae; genus Rhizomicrobium. Next base: position 8,592 of record DATGGN010000185.1, on the reverse strand, counting down.
AATTTTCGCGCGACAGACGTTCGTCTGCGGAAAGTCGGCGGCAGGTTCCCGGGTAGATCGGGCCATCAGGACCATGCGGAGCTTCGGCAGAGCGCGCGATCTCCGCGGCGACTTCGGCACGTGTGCAGAAACAGGGGTAAACCAGTCCCATTCGCTCGAGCTGCTCGAGCGCAGACCGATAGATGTCAGTCCGCTCCGACTGGCGCAGCACTGGTTCTTCCCAGGACAGGCCGAGCCATTTCAGATTCTCGAAAACGGCCTCTGTGAAGCCGCTGCGACAGCGCGATGCGTCCAGGTCCTCGATACGAAGGAGAAAACGGCCGTCCTGCGCCGCTTCGCGCGCCGTGATCGCCGCAAAGGCATGACCGAGATGCAGATATCCGGTTGGACTGGGAGCGAAGCGGGTGACAAACATCGCGTTCTGAGAATGGGAGAAGAGATTGTCTTTCGGGCAGCGCCAGCTTAGCGGTCCCCGGCTTCCGCCGGCAAAAGGCACCGCCACGCACCTTGTGGTCCTCTGCCATGGTTACGGCGCCGATGGAAACGACCTGATCGGGCTCGCTCCGCATTGGCAGCGTGCGTTGCCCACGGTCGCCTTCGTGGCGCCCAACGCGCCCGAGCGCTGCCCTGGTGCAGGTTACCAGTGGTTCCCGATCTCGCGGCTTGATCCGGAAGAGGTCCGACGCGGGGTCGAGGCGGCATCAAGCGCGCTGAACGGCTTTCTCGACGCAGAACTTGGAAGACTTGGGCTCTCACCCGACCGGCTCATGCTCGTGGGTTTCAGCCAGGGCACGATGCTTTCCCTTCATGTAGGCTTGCGGCGGGTCGTGCGCCCCGCCGCGATCGTCGGCTACTCGGGAATGTTGGCGGCACCCGAGGCGCTTCCGGACGTCCGTTCCAACGCGCCGCCGGTGCTCCTCGTCCACGGCGAAGCCGACACGATGATCCCGGTTCAGGCCCTGTTTGCGGCTGCGATCGCGCTTGGTCGCGCGGGTGTGCCGGTACAGTGGCACGTATCGCTCGGCATTCCCCATTCGATCGACCCCGCCGGCCTCGATCTCGGCGGAACATTCCTTTCCATGGCGGTTCGCGGACTTATCCGGCCGGCGGCAGGAAACGCCTGCTGTCCGGTCGGGTGAAAGTCGTCGCAATCCTGTCATCACGAATCGGATAAATTGCCGCCCAGGCGGCGGGTTGGCATTTCGACGGGTTCCCCGTAGTGTTTGCCCGCTCGAAACGGAGGTGCAGTCTTCAGAGGAGCGTACCGGTGTTAGGCGCCGCGCGAGTTCCCGATAACTGTCCGGCGCTGGTTCTCAATGCGGACTATCGCCCGCTAAGCTATTTTCCGCTGTCGCTGTGGTCGTGGCAGGACGCGATCAAGGCCGTTTTTCTGGAGCGCGTGAACATTCTCGCGGAATACGAGCGCATCGTGCGTTCGCCCAGCTTCGAGATGAAGCTGCCTTCCGTGGTTTCGCTCAAGAGTTATGTGCGGCCGGCCCGCCATCCAGCCTTCACCAGGTTCAACGTCTTCCTGCGCGATCGCTTCGAATGCCAGTACTGCGGCGCCCGCGAGGATCTTACGTTCGATCATCTGATTCCGCGCTCACGCGGTGGACGTACGACCTGGGACAATGTTGTGACCGCCTGCGCCGCCTGCAACCTGCTCAAGGGAGGCCGTCTCGCGCACCATATCGGCATGCATCCGAGGCACCACCCGCGCAAGCCGACCATTAACGAACTGCGCAACAATGGTCGGCTGTTTCCACCCAATTACCTCCACGAGTCGTGGGCCGACTACCTCTATTGGGACAGCGAACTCGAGCCCTGAGGCTCAGATTTTCTCCGATAGCCGGATTGCCAGCCGGCAACCGGCCTTGATGCCCTCGCTGAGCAATCGGTAGCCCGGCGCCTGCTCGGCGCCATGGGCGAGCGCTTCGTCGCGGTGGGCGATTTCGTCCTGCCGGAATTCGGCAACGGCGCTCTTGAGCTCGGGGTCGGAATTCAGCCGCTTGAGCTGGCGCGCGTAATGCTGGTCGATGACCTCTTCAACGGCGGCGGTGCACGCCATCGCCGCCCGCGGGCCGAGAAGCGCGGTGGCGGCGCCGAGCGCGAACCCCGCCACATCCCACAGGGGAGACAAAGCCGTTGGCCGCACCGCCCGTTCGTTGACCAGACGGTCGAAACGGTCCAGATGCCGTTGCTCCTGCTCGGCCATGCGGCGGATGCTGGCCAGCACCTTGGCGTCCGACGAAATTGCTTCGAGAACGGTGATTTGACCTTGGTAAATGCGCCGGGCGCCGTACTCGCCGGCGTGGTCCACGCGAATCATTTCCTCAGTCTCGGCGCTTCGGGTCGCGCCCGGCGCCGGCGGCCGTGGGCCGCGTCGCCTGGTCACGTCTTACGACCCCACCGGGCGAGGAGGAATGCGGCGACCGTGGCCAATGCGAAAGAGATGATGGCGTTGTAGCCCGCAAGCGAAACGCCGAAGAGACGCCACGCCGCGCGGTCGCACATCACGACCGGGGCATTCAGATCGAGATGCCCACCCGTGAATTGGAAGGCCGATCCGGTGCAGGACTGTGGTCCGGGCCACCAGTGCCATTCGATGCCTGCGTGATAGACGCCGACCGCGCCCGAAACGGCTATGAGCAGCGCGGCGAGGGCGGCAATGCTCCAGGCGGTGCCCCTTTCGGCCAGACCCAGCCGGATCAGCAGTGGTCCCCCCAATCCGACGACCGCGGCTGCGGCGTGTGGCCAGCGTTGCCACATGCACAGCTCGCAGGGAGGGAGGTGGCCCAAATATTGGAAACCCAAGGCACCGAGGAGCAGGAGCACCGAGGCGGTTCCAAGAGCGACCGCAATCGCCTGCGGTCGCATCATTTTGCAAACACCATCGCGTCGTCGGCGAACGCCTTGATTTCGAGCGCGTTGCCGCTGGGGTCGGAAAAGAACATCGTCGCCTGCTCGCCTTTCTGGCCCCGGAATCTGACGGTGGGTTCGATAAGAAAGCGGACCCCACGTTGGCGCAATTTTCCTGCGATTTCCTCCCACTCTGGAAGGGAAAGAATCACGCCAAAATGACGCACGGGGACCGGTTCTCCATCTACCCAATTATGCGCCTTGTCTGCCGCTTCGCCGGGGCTTAAATGCGCGACGATCTGGTGCCCGAAGAAGTCAAAATCGACCCATTCGTCCGCAGAACGGCCTTCCTGGCAGCCGAGCAGACCACCGTAGAAGTTGCGTGCTTCGACGAGGTCGCGCACCGGGAAGGCAAGGTGGAAACGGGGTCGCGTCATGGCGAGCGGCTTTCGGAGATGCATCGCGAGAGAAGCAAGGGCCGTGGGTAAAGGGAAGTCCATGCGTCAATCGAAACCCGCCTCTCGCACAAAGCAGCCGCGCCGCGAGCTCTTGCGCATTGACGGCAGGTCGGTTGCGGTAACCGTTCGACTCAATCCGCGCGCGACGCGTCTGATCGTCAAGGTTCATCCGTCAACGGGTGAAGTGAGCGTTGTCGCGCCCTCTCGCCGCGCGCTCGACAGTGCGATCGAATTTGCCCGGTCGGAGTCGAGCTGGATCGCGGGCCGACTCGCCCATGTTCCGCGACCCGTCGATCTCGCGCCGGGCGCACATATCCCCTATCGCGGTGAACAGCACACGATTCACGCCGCGCCGCCCGGCCTGGCGCCTGTATGGGTCGATCGTTCGGCGCGCGCCATTCGCGTCTCCGGCCAGACGGAGCACGCGCCGCGAAGGCTGCTCGATTTCCTGAAGCGCGAAGCCAGACGGGTTCTGGATGCGCGGATGACCGAATTCGCGGGCCGCGTTGGCGTACAGCCGAAGCGCATAACTGTACGTGACACCGCAAGCCGCTGGGGTTCGTGTTCGACGACACGCGCCATTTCGTTCTCGTGGCGGTTGATTCTCGCGCCGCCCTTCGTGCTCGACTACGTCGTCGCGCATGAAGTCGCGCATCTGAGGCACATGAATCACGGTGCGCGATTTTGGGCGCTCGTACGCGAACTTGTGGGCGATGTGGAAAAACCCCAGGCGTGGCTCAACAAGAACGGCCCGCTCCTTCACCGCTACGCGCCGAGAACCACGCAGTAGCCACGGGTTCTACGCGGCCTGGAGCAGGGTTTTTCTTGACTGCTGCTGGAAGCGTTTCTTATTCGCCGATTTTGACGTCTGCCATGCCTTCGGTGTCGAGGTGTCCGCGGTAGGACTTGAGCTTCACATTGCCGGATCCTACTGCATCGATGTGCGGATCGACCGCGACGCCGCCGAAGATGAAGTTGCCGGCGCCCATGATGTCGACATGCAGCGGATCGGCCGTCCCGTCGGCGATCTTCACGGAACCCGAACCGGCGATGTCGATGTGCGTGGGGCCGTTGACCCGTGCTGCCGAGACGTCACCCGAACCCGCGATGTCAAGCTTCAGCCCGCCGTTGATGGCGCCGAACTGCGCATCGCCCGAGCCGCCGATATCGGCATCGACGCTCTGTACGGGGCCGACCGTGACTTTTCCCGATCCGCCGATTTCAAGGTGCAGCGGTCCGTTCACCTGCGCGATGTCGAGATGACCCGCGCCGGCGAGCGAGACATGCGCCGGGCCCACGCGGCCGATCCGCGCCTTGCTGGCCGCCGCTTCGAAACGAAGCTCGCCCTGGGTGTCGCCGATCGTCGCGTCGCCCACCAGACCGTCGACATTGACGCTCGCGCCGCGCGGCACCGTCACCTTGACGATCAGGTTGCTGGTCTTGGGCTCCCAATCCGAGGAGAAATTGAACCATTTGTGCCAGTCCCATACCGACTGATTGTCGCTCGAATCGGAGCCATCGACCACGACTGTTCCGTCTTCCTGATGCACGCTTATGCCGTTCAGCCGTTCCTTCGCGCCTGAGATGTCAACGGTGAGGGGTCCGCCATTGCGCACGTTGACGGTCAGCGTGCCGACGATGTCGGAAACCTTTACTGCATTGGCGCCGTAGCTCTTGGTCGGCCAGACCCCCCAGTCTCCGGCGGCAGCGGGAAGGATCAAGAGGGCGGCGATGGCCGCGCCAATCAAGAAAGATTTGCCCCGATGATTCATGGCCGAAGCGCCTCCTCTGACGCCGGAACGGAGATAGGCATGGCGGTCCTCATACGCACAGAACGCAAAAAACGCGTAACAGCCATGCGGCAACAGCATGGGCCAAGAATACAGCCTCACCCTTCGACAAGTTCGGGGTGAGGCATCCACATCATCCTGAGCCTGTCGAAGGATCACGCGACCAGGCGGTAACCGCCGCTCTCGGTGACGAGGATCTGTGCCGCGCCCGGGTCGTTCTCGATCTTCTGCCGGAGCCGGTAGATGTGCGTCTCGAGCGTGTGGGTCGTCACTGCCGGGTTGTAGCCCCAAACCTCGTGCAGCAGCGTTTCCCGTGCCACCGTCCGGCCGGACCGGTGGAGGTGCTTCAGGATGTTTGTTTCCTTCTCGGTCAGACGAATCTTTTTCCCCTTGGGATCAAGGAGCAGCTTGGCGCTCGGCCGGAATGTGTACGGCCCGATGCGATAGACCGCCTCCTCGCTTTGTTCGTGGCTGCGCAGGTGTGCATGAATGCGTGCCGCCAGAACAGCGAAGCGGAATGGCTTGGCAATGTGGTCGTTCGCGCCCGCTTCGAGACCCTTGATCACATCGTCGTCGGTGTCTTTGGCTGTGAGCAGCAGGATCGGGCAGGTGACGCCCTGGTCGCGGAATTCGCGGCAGAGCTCGCGCCCATCGCCGTCCGGGAGACCCACGTCCAGTATCATGAATTCGTAGAGGCCTTCTTTGGCGCGCTCGCGCGCCTCGGCGCAGCTTGCTGCCTCGACCGGGGTGAAGCCGTCTTCCTGCGCGAGCTGCTCGGCAAGCGAGCTTCTGAGCATGTCGTCGTCGTCGACGAGGAGTACGCGTTTGGCGGTGGGCATCGGCTGTTCCTTGGCTGCCAGACTGTGCCGACTCTACCCGGATTCCCGGTCGCGGTGTATGTCGGCCCATATGGACATGCTGCGAAGGCGACCGTCCCGTGGATAGGGCAGAATCCGCCCCGGAGGGGATTCTGGCCAGCGTTGCGCGCGCCGTGGATGCGCTGCGCGCCGGGGAAATCCTGGTTATCGGCGATCCGGAGAGCGGGTCGCTCGCCATCCTCGCCGTCGAGACCGCGACGGCCACGAGCTTTGCCCCTTTTGAAGCCTCACGCGCAATTGAACCGAGCCTGGTGCTTACCGAGGAGCGCGCACGCACGCTCAAGGTCCGTGTGTACACGCCCGGAGTCGTTGCGCTGCCCCTTGGCGCCTCGATCGATCCGGCGCAACTCCGCGCCATCGCCGATCCCACGTCGGATCTGGCCGAACCCCTCAAGGGACCGTTCGCGCCGCTCCGGCGGGACCTGCCACCCGGCTACGCCGCCGCAGTCAGGCTCGCAAAGCTTGCCGGACTCTTGCCGGCTGTGGTTGTCGGCGCGCTCGATGCGGCGCCCCATGACGCTACGGAAATCTCGATCGGCGACATTCGCGACTACGATCGTGCCATTGTTGCGTCGCTGAAACTTGTGACACGCGCGCGTGTGCCGCTCCAAGTATCGGAACGGGCCGAGGTGGTCGCGTTTCGCGCCGGCACGGGCGAACCCGAGCACATCGCGATCGTGATCGGCGACCCGCCAAGGCAGTCGCCAGTGCTTGCGCGCCTGCATTCCGAATGTTTCACCGGCGATCTGCTCGGCTCGCTCCGCTGCGATTGCGGTACGCAGCTTCGCGAAGGGCTGGCCGCGCTCGCGAAGGCGGGCGGCGGTGTTCTCCTTTATCTCGCCCAGGAAGGCCGCGGCATCGGCCTCATCAACAAGCTGAGAGCGTACCGCCTGCAGGATCAGGGCTTCGACACGGTCGAGGCGAATGAGCGATTGGGCTTCGAAAGCGACGAGCGCTTGTACGGAATCGCCGCGCGCATGCTTTCTCTCCTTGGCTTCCGGTCGGTTCGTCTGATGACCAACAACCCGAAAAAGGTCGCAGCCCTGAAAGCAGAAGGGATCGACGTCGTCGAGCGCGTACCGCATGCCTTCCCGGCAACGGCGCACAACCGCGACTACCTGCGTACAAAGGCGGAAAAATCCGGCCACCTGCTGTGACGGTCAGATTTTCGTTCCGCGCCGAACCTTGGGCGGCGCGGCTGATTCCGTTATGCGGCGGTCTTGGCAGGTGCAGGGGCGGTCTCGGGTACAAAGAGCGGGATTTCGATTCGCGCACGCGTGCCGTGGCCCTCCTCGCTCTCGATGACAAGCTCACCGCCGTGCTTTTCGGCAAGCGCGCGGACCAGCGCAAGCCCGAGCCCCGTGCCGGCCTGTGCCGAAACGGTGGCCGTCGGGCGTCTGAGCTGCACGAACGGCTTTGCAAGCCTGTGCAGATCGTCCGCACGGATGCCGATGCCGGTGTCGGAGACGGCAACGACGAGCCTGTCTCCGCGCGTTTGCGTGGTCACCGACACCTTGCCGCCGGCGGGCGTGAACTTGATCGCGTTGGACAGAAGATTGAGCAGCATCTGCTTCATGGCGCGGCGGTCGGCGACGATCCGTTCCGGGCCTGCGAGATCCGACACAAGCGTGATGTGCCGCTCGGCAGCGCGTTCCGCCATCAGCCCGACGCATTCCTTCACAAGCGCATCCAGCGGCAGTTCCTCGCGCCAGATTTCGTATTTGCCGGCCTCGATCTTCGACATGTCGAGGATGTCGCCGATGACTTCGAGAAGATGATGTCCGGCGTCGTGAATGTTGCGCGCATATTCGCGGTAGCGGCCATGACCGAGCGGGCCGTAAATCTCGCCGTGCATGAGGTTCGAAAAACCGATGACGGCGTTGAGCGGGGTTCTCAGCTCGTGACTCATGTTGGCGAGAAACATGGTCTTGGCGCGGCTTGCTGCTTCCGCCGCGTCGCGCGCCTGGGCAAGATTCTGTTCCAGTTTCATGCGCTGCCTGAGCCCCGCGCCAACGACGATGACAGTGAAGCTGATGGCCGCTATGTACAGTGGGGCGAACAGGATATGCAGGCGCGCATCGGACTCGGAAACCGCATTGTGAACATCGCGCAGGCTGCATGTCATGTACAGGAGCACAAGTGCGAGCCCGACGGCGCCGCCTCCGAAGCCGCGCTGGAAAGTGATCAGCACCACTGCCGGAAAGAAGAGGAAGCCGAGCGGGTATTCCGGCAGGGCGGCATTGAGCAGGATCGTGGCGGCGACGATGCAGAGAAGCACGAGTGTGCCCGGCAGCAGGTCGCGCCGGAAGATTGCCGTGAGCGAATCTTTGGTGAGCACCATCAGGGGCGGCACGAGCACGGCCTGGCCGAGCGCCGTCGTGCTGTACCATTCGATCCAGATCTGGAAGAACGGTGTGCCGGTCATCCTTTGCGTGACGAAGGCGCCGACGGTCGCTGCGATGACGGTCGCGGGACCGAGAACCAGCGCATAGAAGGCCGCGAGCGTCGGCGGCCGCGCGAAATCCTCGTCCAATCTGTACATACGGAGCGGGAGGCTGACCAGAACCGCTTCGAGAAGGTTGACGGTGGGAAGCAAAATCGAGATCG
>DATGGN010000184.1:0-38719 GCA_035308485.1 Rhizomicrobium sp. | reverse complement strand
GCGCGTTCGTCCCAACTCTGTGAACTTGCCCCATCGTCCGCACAATATCCGCCGCAGCAGAGGGCTGGAGAACCCGTCGCGCGAGGCGAAGCTGGCGGCATGCATATTTCCCGCTGTTGCGTTCAGACGCCGGTATAGGGCGTTGCCCGACACGAAGTTTGGCAAGCGCGACCCGAATTGTCGCAATTCGTCGCAACCCGCGAGCGATGACATGGAACGAGGGAAAATTAATATGACGGGCCTTCGGTCGGGGGGAACACGCGGGATGCCCCGTCGCCCGACATTGCGGCCGTCATGTTTCGGCGCGTACTCTGACGCCATACCGGATTGGGATGCGGGAGATGCGCCGGTCGTTTCGTTCCCCGTTAAGCGCCATGCTGCAGGAAGCATCCGCAACCTGCCGCGAGGCGGAGTTCACCGGCGGCCCGCTCCGCGAGATCAGCGCGATGCGGGCCGAGCGCGCGGCGCTGGTCCGGCGCCGGACCGTACTCGCGGGAGCAGCGGGTCTCGCGACCGCCATCGCATTGCCGGGACGCAGTTCGTCCATCGGCCAGCCTCGCGTCGTCATCGTGGGTGCGGGAGCGGCGGGGCTTACCTGCGCGTATCGATTGTGGAGAGAGCGCGGCATCGCCGCGCGGCTGTACGAGTGGAACAGCCGCGTCGGCGGTCGCATTCAGACGTTGCGCGACTATTTCGTCGACAGCGAGCTCGCGGAGCAGCATGGCGAATTCATCTCCTCCGAGCACACCGAGACGATGCGGCTTGCGCTTCGCTTCGGGCTCCAGTTCGAGAACACCTATGCCGACCCGAGACATGTGCGCGACACCTACTGGTTCGCGGGATCGCGCTACACGCAGACCGATCTCAACCTGGACTGGCACGACTTCGGCTGGAAACTGTTCCGCGACGCAGTCCGAAAGGCGCCGGGTGCGAACTATCGTCATGCCTCGCCGACAGCATATGAATGGGACCATATTTCGGTCAGCGAGTGGATCGACCGCTACGTTCCCGGTGGATTGAACAGCGCATTCGGCCAGCTTTGCTATTCGGACGTAATCGACGAATACGGCTGCCCGCCCGAGCATCAGTCCGCGCTCAATCTCGTCTTCCTGCTGGGCTACGACGCGAGCGCCGCCAACGGATATCAGCCGCAGAGTCACCCGGTGCTCGGAGGGTCGGACGAGAAGTGGCACATCCATGGCGGCAACGATCAGCTGACGACGTCTCTCGCCGCCCGATTGCCGGATGGCTCCATCCATCTCAGGCACAGGCTGGTGGCCCTTGTGGAAAATTCCGACGGCAGCCTCACCTGTACGTTCTCGCGCGACGGGTCCACGGTCGAAACCGTTGCCGATCACGTGGCGCTCGCCCTTCCGTTCACGACCCTGCGCGAGGTGGATCTGTCGGGCGTGAGGCTTTCGCCGTTGAAACGCAAGGCGATCGAATCGCTGCCCCTCGGATACAACGCGAAAATCCAGATCCAGGTCGCCGGCCGCCCATGGGTGAAGGACGGCTTTGACGGCACCATGCTGACGGGGTCGCCCCTCGACGGCGGCTGGGACGGAACGAGTTACCAGAACGGCGGAAGGCGTTCTTCGGCGGAAGTGTTCGTCTGCCTGCCCGGCGGCATGGACGGCAAATCGTTTGCCGCCAGATACAACCTCGCGTTCGGCCACGAACAGGGACCGGCACCGCCCGCGATGGTGTCGGACGCACTCGCGCAGCTGGAGCCGATCTTTCCCGGCGTGACCGCGGCGTGGGCCAAAGGCCCGCAACGCGCATGGTACAACGACGGAAACATCGACAAGCATCTGCGCGGCGCTTGGTCCCAGTACAATATCGGCCAGTACACCGGGTTCGGCGGCGTCGAAAAACGGCGCGAGGGAAACATACATTTCGCGGGCGAACAGACCTCACCCGAATTCCAGGGATACATCGAAGGCGCCGTGCGCAGCGGGCTGCGGGCGGCGCGCGAGATCTGATTCGGAATGGATTTGAAACCGGAAACCGTCGCGGTCGAGCTTCATCCGCATTCGCCCGAACGGATTGCGCTGGCGCGCGCGGACGCGGACGCCCGGAAAGCCGAACTTGGCCATCACAGCCCCCCGCCGCAAAGCCCGCCGGTCCGGAACTCCGGGGGCCTGATGTTCCAGGCCTGCGAACCGTGATACTTTGTCCGAGCGGATTGAGCAGTCGATTTCGCGATAGGGGACAAGACGATGACAGGCAACCGGCACCCGATTGCTTTTGCGGCGTTGGCACTCCTTTGCTCATCCCTTCCGGTATTTGCCGCCGCAACGTACACGACTTTCGACCCTTCGGGCGGGGTGGGCACCGGCACCGAACCCAGCAGCATCAATGACTCGGGCGTTGTCACGGGTGATTATGCGTACACCGATCTTCAGGCACACGGCTTCGTGCGGGCTGCCGACGGCACCATCACGACGTTCGACCCGACGGGCGCGTCGAGCACGCTGCCCACGAGCATCAACGCCGCGGGCGCGATCGCGGGATTCTACCGTGACTACAGCAACGGTGTTCACGGGTTCGTTCGAGCCGCCGACACGACAATCACGGCGTTCGACGTGCCGGCGGCCTCCAACGGCACCTACCCGGAAAGCATCAATCGCAAGGGCACGATCGCGGGATGGTACTACGACGCGAACTATTACGGTCACGGCTTTGTGCGGGCCATGGACGGGACGATCACGACGTTCGACCCCGCGGGAGCCAGGGGCACGACCGCCTACACCATCAACAGCAAGGGTTCGATCGTCGGCGTCTACGAGGATGCGAACGGCGTCCACGGCTTCGTGCGAAGCGCCGACGGGACGATCGCGACGATCGATGTTCCGAACGCCATCGCCACCCTGCCGATCGCGATCGATGACGCAGGCACGAGTACGGGAAATTATGACGACAGCCACTACCTCGTTCACGGTTTTGTACGAAACACCGACGGAACGTTCACGACCTTCGAGCGGCCGCGTGCGAGCGAAACCATGCCGTGGAGCATCAACTGCAAGGGCAAGATCGCGGGGTATTACACGACGGGGAAGAACGACAATCACGGCTTTGCGCGCGATGCCTCCGGCGTCATTACCACATTCGACGTTCCGCAGTCGTATCGCACGCAGCCCGAAAGCATCAACGACGCCGGCGTGATCACCGGCAAATACCGGAACCGCGACAGTCACGCCTACATCGGATTCATCCGCAGCCCATAGCATCACGCAGAAATAAGCGCCCGCGCCGCCCGTGTGCGGTGCGGGCGCAAAGCGCATTCCGGTTGGCCCGTCAGGCAGCTTTCCCGCGTGCGAGCGCGTGTACATCCGCCGTCGTCAGGGCCTTGCCGCCGATCCCCCAGTCGCCGCTTTCGACTTCCTCGACCACGCACCAGGTTACGCCGCGCATGGCCTCGCCTTCGATGGAAACCATCGCGTCGGTCAGTTTCCCGATGATCTGATGCTTCTGCTCCCTGGTGAACACGTCTTTGATGACTCGTACCTGAATAAGAGGCATGGAATTCTCCTGTCTGAAAATTGCCGCTGCGTGTCGCACCGAGCCCTGATCAATCTCTGCTTGACACAGGCGGAATTTTGCAAACACTTTTCCTGCCGGTAAGAGACGGTTTCGCTGTCAGTTGGCATGACTGTACCGGTCCAATAACCGGGCCAGTCCGGCAAGGAGTCGCGGCCATGCTCTCGCTCACGGTCACTCAGAATGGAAGCGAGTGCCTTCGCGATCAGATCGTCGCCGGCATCAAGCGACAGATCGACGACAGGCATCTGCGCCCGGGCGCGAAGCTGCCGTCGATCCGCGATTTTGCCGATACGTACAATGTCAGCCGCTTCACGGTGGTTGAAGCGTACGATCGTCTCGTTGCAATGGGTTATCTGCAGTCGCGCAGGGGCTCGGGATTTTACACCGCAGCGCCCAGACGCCTTGAGACGGTGTCCCCAGCCGCAGCCGACAATCATAAAGGCAATGAGCAATTGGTCTGGCTTATACGCAGGCTGCTTGTGGCCGACGAGAACACGTTGCTCGCCGGCGGACCGTGGTTGCCGAACTCCTGGCTCGACGAAACCGGCATCCGCCAGAGCCTGAACGTATTGGCGCGCAAGAACGGCGCCTATCTTCTCGAATACGGGCACCCGTTTGGCTATCTGCCGCTGCGCGAGCACCTCGCACAAATGCTGGCGGGGCTCGGGATCACCGCACGGACCGGACAGATATTGCTGACCCAGGGTACGAGCCACGCGCTTGAGCTCGTCATCCGGTTTCTCCTCAAGCCTGGCGACGCGGCGCTGGTCGACGACCCGGGCTACTACAACATGTTCGGCAATCTGCGCCTCCAGGGCGTGCAGATGCTGGCCGTGCCGCGCAACGCCGACGGGCCTGACATCGATGTGCTGGAGAAGATGGCCGCCGATAACAGGCCGAAGGCCTACTTCACCCAGTCGGTGATGCAGAATCCGACGGGCACCGACATCAGCCCGCATCTGGCGTTCAAGGTGCTGCAGGCCGCGGAACGGTACAACTTCATGGTCGTCGAAGACGACATCTTTTGCGATTTGCAGACCAGGCTGACGCCGCGGCTCGCAACCCTCGATCAGCTGAACCGCGTGATCTATGCGCGCAGTTTCTCCAAGACCCTGTCGGGCAGCCTTCGCGTCGGATTCGTCGCCTGCGCCGAACACATCGCCAATGAGCTCGCCGACATCAAGATGCTGACGAGCATCACGACGTCGCAGTTTACCGAGCGTCTCGTCTATCTGATGCTGGTGGACGGCCATTACCGCAAGTATCTGTCGCACCTGCACGAACGGCTCGCCACCGCGCGCGTCAACGTGATGCGCGCCTTCGAACAGATGGGGCTTCAGCTGTTCGCCGAGCCGTCCGACGGCATGTTCCTGTGGGCGCGATTCCCCCACATCGACGACTCGCTTGCACTGGCCGAAGTGTCCCAGCGGAGCGGGGTAATGCTGGCGCCGGGCGCGGTGTTTCGCCCGCACCTCGAACGCTCGCCCTGGATGCGCTTCAACGTTGCCGTCTGCGAGGATACCCGCGTACAGCGCTGGCTGCGGCGGCAAAACGGGTGCGAACAGTAACGAGAGCCGGCTCCCGGTCTTGGCGCCGTCGCTGCGTCGCACGCAGCCGGAAAGCATCAACGACGCCGGCGTGATCACCGGGAAATACCGGAACCGCGACAGTCACGCCTTCATCGGCTTCATCCGCAGCCCAGGAAAGGTTTTCAAGCTTGCGCCGGACGGAACGTTCACGGTCCTGCATGACTTCAGCGGCTCGCCCGACGGACAGGCTCCCGCGGGTGGCGTGATTTTTGATGGCGCGGGAAACCTGTACGGCACCACCGCGATCGGCGGCAAGGACAACATGGGCACGGTTTTTGAGATTGCCCCGGACGGTACAGAGACCGTCGTGCATTCTTTTGCAGGTTATGCAAGCGGCGATGGAGATGACCCGGCAGCCGGCCTGATCGTGGACAGTTCCGGCAATTTCTACGGTACCACGGCCGTTGGAGGTCAAAGCTGCTCTTGGGATGTGCTGGTTGGCTGCGGCACAATCTTCAGGATCGCGTCCGACGGTTCCGAGAAGATCCTGCACAGGTTTAACGGAAGCGACGGTGCCGATATTCAGGGACCCCTGTTGCTGGACAAGGCTGGTAACCTGTACGGTACTGCGCTGTCTGGCGGTTCCGCGAATTGTACCTATAGTGCCGATAATTGCGGTATGATATTCAGACTCAGCCCAAAAGGCGTGTTGAAGGTCCTTCACTATTTTCACGGAAGGCACCAACTATCCCCCATGGGTGGTCTCGTCGAGGACGGTACCGGTGTCTTATATGGTACGGACTACGGCGCGAACCTGGAGGATAGTGGCGGCGTCTATGCCATGAAGCGGTAACCGGTGTTGTAGACCTGCAGATCGATCGATTCCGTCAGGAACGCCGCACCCTTCACCTGGCTGCTCTGGCCGCTTTCGCAAGCACGATGTGCGTTGCGGCGGCGGACGGAACATGTTCGGCTACGTGGAAACCGAGTGCCGCAAGGTTGAGCCCGGCGAAAAGGTTCTCGCCGGCGCCGAGCAGAGCCGGCGCGATCGCGATGTGCATCTCGTCGACAAGACCGGCGCTGAGAAATTGACGGACCGTCGCGGCGCCGCCCCCGATACGTACATCCTTGCCGCCTGCCGCGGTCTTCGCGGCGGCGAGCGCCGCTTCGATGCCGTCGGTCACAAAGTGGAAGACCGTGCCGCCCTCCATGGCGATCGGCGCCCGCGGATAATGCGTCAGCACGAAAACCGGAACGTGGTACGGCGGGTTCGGCCCCCACCACCCTTTCCACGCGTCGTCCGGCCAGGGGCCGCGAACGGGCCCGAACATGTTGCGGCCGAGAATCCAGGCGCCGACATTGGCGATACCGCGCGCCGCGAAATCGTCATCGACGCCGGTGGTGCCGCCTCCCTTTCCCAGCATCCGCCCGAAAGTCTGGGTGGGAAAGAACCAGGAGAACAGCGCCGTCCCGTCCACGCCCAGCGGATTGTCGATGTCCTGGTTCGGGCCGGCGCCGTAACCGTCAACGGAGACGCCGAAACATGCCACGCGAAGCTTTGCCATCGATTCCCTCAGCCGTCATTGGTTCAAGTTCCGCTGGCAGAGTAGCCGCAAACTCCGTGGCGGGCGAAAGCAGAAAATCGCGATCTCCATATCGCTGGCGAGTTGCATGCCTAGATAGGATCGCGTCCTCCGGGTTTCCGCACGTCAATTCTCTCCCACAAACCTGCCGGACCGGTTGTGATGGGCCACGGACGGAGTACACTGCAAGCAGTTCCCGGGGTCGGAAGGAGCCCGCTTCTTGCCGGGAGGACATGGGGGAGCATCATGTTCAGAATGGGTCTTCTGACATCGTCGGCCATGACGGCCGTCGCCTTGCTGCTGTCCGGTGCACCGACCGGCGCTTGGGCGCAGACCGGCATGCACGTCGCCAGCCGGGACCCCAATACCCGGTTTCTCTGCACCTATGGCGCGTTTCGCGTGGATGCCGAAGCCGCCGCACACGTTTCGGAATCCGCGACTTCCGAGTGGGAGCACGTCGCCGTTCCCGTTACCGGACATGGGCAGACCGTCAGTAGGATCAGAGTCGTGGAAGAGTCGGGCTCCGGCTCGGATTTCTCGGCCGGCATTTACACCAACAGCCCAAGCGGTTTTCCCGGAAAGCGGATTGCCGGCGGCCGTGGCGTAGCCAGCAGCTGCGGGTCGGTTACGATTTCCATCGCGCCGACGAGGCTGAAGCGCCATAAGACCTATTGGATCGAGGAGACGACTTCGCCCCAATGCTATCCATTGCGGGTCGCCAGCCATGGCAATCGTCGCCTGGCCGGGCGTCCTCCATGTTCGAGCTCGTTTACGTCGGTTTATTGGGCAGCCGATCGAACCCAGAAACGCATGGCGTATGTACAGACCCACCGGGCTACCTACTGCAGTTCCCATACCGTGTCCTGCTACAGTTCCAGCACGACATCTCCCTGGACGAAACAGACGAAGGGGCCGTACCTGAAACTGGAGTAAAGGCCGGCCGCCAGGCGGAAATTCTCTTACCGCTTACAGGGGAGCATCATGTTCAAGATCGGTCTTCTGACGTCGACGGCGATGACGGCTGTCGTATTGCTGCCATCCGGTGCGGACGCGGCACAGACGCAGACCGACATGCACATCGCCAGCCGGGATTCCAAACGAAGGAGCCGTGGTTCAAACTGAAGTAGTTTATCCGAAACCACAGCGTGGCGGCGGAAAACGCGTCACGCCCGTGTCGCGTAACGGGGTAAGACGTTGGAAGTGACGGTCAACACGCGTTCGTTTGCGTACGAAGCGCTGCCGCCCGCCGACCCGTCTCTGGGCGGGTCGCTGTTCGAGAAGATCCGGGACGAACTGGCCGAGGCATGGCCGGTCGGCGACGAACGCGTCCGCTCCGCCGCCGAAGCGTTTGAAGAGGGGCGTGTCGACGACGCGAAGAAAGCGGTCGACGATATCCTCGCGGCGGAACCGGCGAACGCAGATGCCCTGAATTTGAGCGCGCAGATCGCCCACAGCCAGGGCCGCGCCGACGAGGCGGAAGGTTTCCTGGCGCGCTGCGTCGAAGCCGCGCCCGATCACCGGCCCTATCGCCACAATTACGCCGTGCTGCTGTCGAACGCCGACAAGCTCGACGAGGCGCTGGCGCAGACCCTGTTCCTGCTGGAGAAAGACCCGCGCAATCCCCTGTTCCTGAATCTGTACGGTCAGGTATTGAGCCGCCAGAAGCGCTTTGCCGAGGCGATCGCGTGCTATCGCGGCCTCGCCAACGACAACCCGGACAGTCCCGAAATCTGGTGCAGGCTGGGCGGGACGCTGCGCAGCGTCGGCGGACACACCGAGGACGCCGTTGCTGCGTTTCGCAGAGCCGTCGACATCGCGCCCTCTCTGGGCTCGGTCTGGTGGTCGCTCGCGAGCATGAAGACGTTCGCGTTCTCGCAAGGGGACATCGATGTGATGGAAGCCGAACTCGTCCGCGCGCCGGCATCCCCCCAGCACCGCGCCGACATGCATTATGCGTTGGGAAAAGCCTATGGGGATCTGGGAGACTACGAAAAATCCTTCCGGCACTACACGCGCGGCAATGCGATCCGGCGCGTCGACCTGAAATATGACGCCGACGACACCACCACGATGGTGTCGCGCGCCAGGGTCGTCTTTACATCCGGGCTCTTCGGGAAATTGGCCGCGTCCGGACACGCCTCGACCGAGCCCATCTTCGTGCTCGGCCTCCAGCGCGCGGGCTCGACGCTCGTCGAGCAGATTCTCGGCTCTCATTCGCAGATCGACGCGGCCGGCGAGCTGCGCTCCCTTCTTCGCGTCGTCGCCGAGGACGTGATGCCCAAGACCGGCCCGGACTATCCGAACGGGATGGAAAACCTTTCCGCCGACGATCTGCGAAACTTCGGGGAAAAGTATCTCGAGCATTCCCGAGTCCACCGGGTGCACAAGCGGCCGTTCTTCGTCGACAAGTGCCCGTACAATCTGTGGCAGGTGGGGTTGATCCACCTGATCTTTCCCGGCGCAAAAATCGTCGATGTGCGCCGGCACCCGGTCGGCTGCTGCCTCGCCAACTTCACCATGAGCTTCGCCTTTGCCCCGCCCCTCTCCTACCGGCTCACCGATATCGGCCGCTTCTATCGCGACTATGTACGGCTGATGGCCCATTTCGACGCTGTGCTGCCCGGCAAAATCCATCGGGTGATCTATGAAGAGCTGGTCGCGAATCTCGAAGGCGAGGTGCGGCGACTCCTCGATTTCATCGGCGTGCCGTTCGAACCGGCCTGCCTCGAATATTACAGGAACGACCGCGCCTTCAATTCCTTCAGCAACGAGCAGGTCCGTCGTCCGATCTTCACGGAAGCGGTCGATCGCTGGCGCAATTACGAACCCTGGCTCGGGCCGCTCAAGGCGTCGCTCGGTTCCGTTCTCGATTGCTATCCCGGCGTGCCCGAATTCGACGATTGAGGCCGGGCTGTTGAAACGCCGTGGCCGGCCCGCCTAGGCTGTAGCGTGATCCAGCTGTTCACCCGGCCACTTCCCCTCGTCGACGCGGACCGAAAGATCGTCGTCCTTTGGTCGCCAAAATCCGCCTGCACGACGGCCTACGTGTGGTTCAGCGCGCTTTGCGGATTCCTGCCGGAGGTTCGCGCCTTCGGCGACTGGCCGCACGCGCACAGGGAGCAGGTCTTCAGAAAACTGGAGCGCTACAGGGCAGCGAGAACCGGAGACATATCCGATTATCATGTCGTCAAGATCATCCGCGACCCGTACGCCCGTGCGGCCAGCTGCTTTCGTCACGCCGTTCGCAACCGCTTGGTCGAACAGCGCAGCATTTCGTTTCGCGATTTCCTCCTGATCCTTGCGCGCAACGATATGGAGGCGGTCAACATACATTTCTGGCCGCAATTCCACCTGCTGGAGCGTGTGCGACGTCCGGATACGATCATCAACGTTTCGAAGGGCGCCCTGTTTGCAGAGCTGAACGCGCTCGAAGCGCGCATGGGCTGGCCGGTAACGGACTTCGCGTCGATGGCCTGGCTTCGCGAACTCGAAAACGCCAGGCGCCCGATCAGGCTTGCCACGGACAAAAGCGATTGGTTCGCAGAGCCGATCCTCCGCAGCCGTCCGCCGAAAAGTACACCGTTTCCGCAGGACTCAGCCTTCCTTACGCCGGAAGCGAAGCTGCTGATCGCGCGGATCTACAGAGCCGACTTCGAAGCGTACAGCGACTGGCTCTGAACGCGCCCGTTGCCATCCCCCCCTTGTGCGCGTCGGTTGATGCGCGGCGAAAGCTATTTTGGCGGCGGAGCGCCTCTGAGCCACGGAAAACCGTGATTGGTTTGTCCCGTTTCGCGCCAGACGCTCGGTTTGAACCCGGCGGGCAGACCGGAGCGCAGCTGCCGACTCGTGAGCGGCGTCCCGTCGTTACCGTTGTTCGAACGGCCGACTCCTTCAGCGAGACCACTCGTCGTGGTGTCCCAGTAGGTATCCGTGAACCCGCGATGGGAAATGTCCATGCCGGCAAGGCCGCCGATGAGGTCGGAGCCGCTCCCCGTCACCGTGCCGGTCGCATAGCTCGCCGATGTTCCCGTTTCGCTGTACCCGATCAGACCACCCAGCGTGTTTGGGCCAACGCCGCCGGTGCCAGATACGCTTCCTTCGGCATAGCTGTTATTGACATCGGCGCCGTCGCCAACGAGTCCCCCCGCCGAGGCGCCCCCGCCCGTCGTGATCACCTCACCGGTGGCGAAGCACTTGCTGATCGCGCCGCCGAGGCCCACCAGCCCGCCTGTCGAGCTGTCGCTTCCGCCCGTGACTGTCCCGGTCGCCCAGGAATTCCGGATCACGCTGCCGGCTCCGACGAGACCGCCCACGCTCGAAAAAGTATTTCCGGCCGAGACATTCGCGGACGACCAGGACGAGAGCACCGATCCAAGATTGATCTCGCCGACAACACCTCCGGCCGACGAACTGTCGCCGGTTTTCACTTCGCCCGTTGTCGAGGATTGCACGATGCTCGCGTTCTGCTCGATACTTCCGGCGATCGCACCGATGTCGCTCGCGTGATCGCTCACAACGCTCGCGTTTTCCAGGCGCAGATTGCGTACCACCCCGAAACCGCCGCTCCCTGAAATGCCTGCAAACAGCCCGAGATATTCTCCGGTACTCGCCTTGAGCTTCAGGTTCGAGATTGTGTTGCCGAGCGCCTCGAAGTATCCGGTAAAGGTCGTGCTGACCGGAGGCGAATGATACGTGCCGTCGGCCGACGCATCATAGCTGTTCGTCAACGCATAGAAACTGCTCGGCTCCGCGTTCGCAAGGTTTGCAAGCTCGGGAAGCGTATCGACGAGCTGAAAGACGCCGCCATTGATATCGAAAAGGTCGGAGGTGCTGCCGAAGCTGATATGGCCCTTCGGCCCGAAGGAAATATCGCCGAGCGTGCCGCCGGTTTCGCTCTGCAACTGAAGTTCGGCATTGCTGCCGCCGATGGAGACCGGCGCGTCGACAATGATTGCGCCCGCCGCGTCGAACGTGAGCGCGGTGGTATCCGGCGTCGCAAGCGCCGTCTTCACCACGATGTTGGTCGCCTCGACGTTCCGGCCCGACGAAAATACGGTGACGTTGCCTTGCTGGGAGATGAAGTCTTCAAGTTCGGTAACGTTGAGGACGGCATCGGGCGCCGTGGGCTCGCAACCGTCGCCGGCGCAATCCATGTTCTTCGTCGCCTGGTTCGATATGACGACGTCGGCACAGGCCGCCCGCATTCCAGCCGTCAAAGCCAGAACGGCAACACTGCTTTTGATCCAGAAACCCACCCCAAATGGCTGACGCATCGCGCTCTCCCCCGTCTGCCGAGCCCGACTTCTACACCAATGACTGCCAAAGCGCCACGGGGAGTTTCAGGTCACGAAATCTTCACACGATCTTTCAACGCGACGTACAGCCGGTCGCCGGGGCCGACGCGCCGCGTGCCGTAAACTGCCTTTCCGCAACCAGCCGAGAAACACAAATTGCGATCGGACTCGAACCGGTCTAGGTTGCTCGCCACACTTCTTTTGGGGACTGGAGATGCGAGCGGGTTTCAATCTCCTGGCAGCGGGAATCGCTTTTTCGGTGCTCCTTCTGCAACCGGTTCGCGCGGATGCCGCAAAGGAGAGCGTTCTCTATTCTTTTTGCAGCCAACAAAAATGCACCGATGGCGCATACCCCACTTCGGAATTGGTCAACGCGAACGGCATTCTTTACGGAACCACGCCCGAGGGTGGCACGCCCCGCTGCAGCGGAGGCTGCGGTACGGTTTTCTCCCTCGATCCCAAGACGGGTGTATTTACGACGTTGTATTCTTTTTGCCGGCAGGCGGACTGCGCCGACGGGGCCGACCCGATGTCGTCGATCGAGTATTCCGCGGGAAAATTGTATGGCACGACGATTGACGGCGGCAGCGGGCACTGCCCCTCCGGCTGCGGTACCCTGTATGCCATCGACCCCGCGACCGGTTCCGAGAAGATCGTGTATGCATTCCAGGGAGGAAGCGATGGCGCCAATCCTTACGCCCAGCCTATCGTCGTGTCCGGTAAGTTGTACGGCACGACGGCTGCCGGCGGGGAAAGCCACGTCGGCACGATATTTTCGCTGGATCGCAAAACCGGGACCGAGACGGTGCTTTATTCCTTTCGCTACGACGGCGAGGACGGCAATACCCCCGAGTCGCCCCTGACGTATTTGGGTCAGACATTCTACGGCACGACGTACGACGGAGGAGGTAGCGAGGCGGGGACGCTGTTTTCGTTTGAGCCGGTTAGCGGCGTGGAAAAGGTATTGCACGCCTTCAATGGCGATGACGGCGCCCTCCCGGACCGCCTTTCCCATGCGTATGGTGAACTCTACGGCACGACAGCTCAGGGTGGCGACCACGAGGCGGGGACCGTTTTCACCTTTGTTCCGAAGCACGGTCCCGAAACCATTCTCTACTCGTTTTGCGCAGTGGGAGATCGCGCGAACCGGCACTCGCGCAATTGTGCCGACGGTTACGAGCCTTCAGGCAAGCTGCGAAATCTTGAGGGGGTGATCTACGGGACGACCGTCGGGGGTGGAGAGATCACGTGCGCCAGCGGCAAGGGCAATTGCGGGACAGGGTTTCCGCCGAAGATTGCCGGCGTGTCCCATTGCCACGAACGTAATATCTACCATGGCTGCGGTACCGTTTTCTCGGTCGATCCCTCAACCGGCGCCGAGACGGTGCTGTATTCCTTTGGCAGCCAGCCAGGTGACGGATTGTTTCCTTATGGCGGTCTCGTCAGCGTAAACGGGACATTCTATGGGACGACCCGCGCAGGCGGAGCAAACGGGAAAGGAACCGTGTTCGCGGTGACGCCATGATGAAGCGAGCGTCTTTTGGGGGAACTTCTGCCGTAGAGCGTATCGTCCCTGGCGTTCTCGCCTGCGCGCTCCTGTTTTTGTTCGCGTGCGGCAGCTATCCCGCAGAGGCTGCTACGGAGCGGGTCGTGTACTCCTTTTGCAGTCAGAATTTCTGTGCCGACGGCACGGGAGGTGGTTTGGCCGGACTGATCGCGGCGGGGGGCAAGCTCTATGGAACCACACCCTTCGGCGGCACCCACAGGAAATGCTACGACGAGGGGTGCGGCACGGTCTTTGCGCTCGATCCGCAGACGGGCGCCTTCACGACATTGTACTCCTTCTGCCGGCTCCGGGATTGCGCGGATGGCTCTTATCCGGAATCGACGCTGCTCCTTTTCAAGGGACGATTGTACGGCACCACGTCGGAAGGCGGTTCAACGAACTGTTATTACGGCTGTGGCATCGTCTTCTCGATCGATCCCACGACCGGGATCGAGACAGTTGTGTACAGTTTCAGGGGTGGCAGTGACGGCGAGTACGGAAGCGCGCTGATCCACGTGTCCGGCACCCTTTACGGCACGACCGCCCTGGGAGGCGGTACCGGATGCGGCGGCGCCGGCTGCGGCACCGTGTTTGCGCTGTCTCCCGACACCGGTTCCGAGGGCATCCTTCACGCGTTCCAGGACAATGGCACAGACGGCTATGAACCTCGCGCCGCGCTGCTTGATGTGGATGGAACCCTTTACGGAACGACGGAATATGGCGGCGTCAATCAAGGCGGTACAGTTTTTTCGGTGGATACCTCCACCGGCGCGGAGGCAATCATTCATGCCTTTGCCGACTCGGACGGCAATCTTCCTTTGGCTTCGTTGGTGAGGCAGAATCACTACCTCTACGGCACGACTGAAGAGGGCGGCGCCTACTACAACAACGGTACCGTATTCTCCATCCATCTCGACGACGGTACGGAGAAAGTGGTGCGATCCTTTTATCACCATCGGGGTGGGGACAATCCGCTTTCGCCGCTGATCGTATCGCGAGGAAGACTGTACGGAACTACGCCCGGCGGCGGCGACCCAAAATGCGGGCAGCTAAATTACGGCTGCGGCGTCGTTTTCTCGATCAACCCCTCAACCGGCACCGAGAACGTGATTTACGACTTCGGCAGCCACGCTGAAGACGGCCTGTTCCCGTATGCCGGCCTGACCGAAATGGACGGTACGTTCTACGGCACCACCCAGCAGGGTGGGACCTACGGCTACGGAGCCGTGTTTGCGGTCACGCCGTAAAGGTCGGCGAGGGCCACCGATTGCCACTTACCAGATCTTCACCCGGTCCTTCGGTGCGACGTACAGACGGTCGCCGGGGGCGACGCGGAACGCGCCGTACCAGGCGTCGATGTTGCGCACCACGCCGTTCACGCGGAACTGCCGCGGGCTGTGCGGGTCGCTCACCACCTGACGCTTCACGAAATCGTCCGACACCTTGCCGCGCCACGCCTGCGCCCAACCGAGGAACACGCGCTGGTCGCCGGAGAAGCCGTCGAGCACCGGCGCAGGCTTGCCGTTCAGCGACTGGTGATAGGCGTCGAGCGCGAGCGTGAGGCCGCCGAGATCGGCGATGTTCTCGCCCATGGTGAGCGCCCCGTTCACATGCACGCCGGGCAGAGGCTCGAAAGCCGAATACTGCGCACCGAGTTCTTTCGCGCGCGCCTCGAACTTCTTCGCGTCTTCCGGCGTCCACCAGTCGCGGAGCGCCCCTTGCGCATCGATCTTCCGGCCCTGGTCGTCGAAACCGTGCGTCATCTCATGGCCGATGATGCCGCCGATCGCGCCGTAATTGATGGCGGGGTCGGCGTTCGGATCGAACACCGGCGGCTGCAGGATGCCGGCGGGAAAGACGATGTCGCGCAACGACCCGTTGTACGCATCGTTCGTCTGCGGGGTCATGCTCCAGTCCGAACGGTCCACCGGGCCGGGGAGCCGATTGACATAGAAGGCCCAGTCGGCGGCCGCGGCATTGCGCACGTCGCCCACGAGATCGTCGCCCGCGATCGCAACATGCGAATAGTCGCGCGGATGGTCGGGATAGCCGAGCTTGATGTTGTACGTATCCAGCTTCTTCAGGGCCTCGGCCTTCGTGGCCGGACTCATCCAGTCATTGTTTTCGAGCCGTTTGCGGTAGGCGGCTTTGAGATGCGCGACCAGATCCTCGATCTTGGCTTTCGCGCTCGGCGGAAAATATTGCGCCGTGTAGAGCTGTCCGGCGGCCCAGTTCAGCGTACCGAAGCAGTCGCCCGGCGCGGCACCGCAATCGCCGCCGGCGACGCGATGCACCGCGCGCTTCCAGCGCACCTCTTCCTGCTGCTGGCCGGCAAGCGTCTTGTCGTGCATGTCGAACCAGGCCGCGGTGAAGGCGCGGCTGAGATACGGCGCTGCGGCATCGGCGATGTGGTACGCCTGCCAGGCCTTCAGTGTCTCGACCGGCGCCGCAGCGTACACACCCGCGAGCTTCGGGAACGCGCTTTTTTCGGCGACGATCACGCGCTTCTGCGCGCCGAGAGAGGCGTTCTGCAGAAAGGCTGTCCAGTCGAAACCCGGCGCGAGTTTTGCAAGATCGGCGACGTCCACAGGATTGTACGTCGCCTGGACGTCGCGGTCCTGCGCCTTCGTCCAGCTCGCATCGGCGAGCCTGGTCTCGAAATCGACGACGTCTTTTGCGCGCGCGTCGGCGTCCGGCCAGTCGATCAGATGGAGGATTTTCGCGACATAGGCCTGGTACGCCGCCTTGGCGGCGGCAAACTGCGGCTGAAGGTAATAGTCGCGGTCGGGAAGCCCCAGTCCGCCCTGCGAGAGATAGACGGCGTAGCGTTTCGGGTCCTTGAGATCGATATCGGTGCTGACGTTGAAGATCGAATTCTCGAAATCGACCGTGCTCCTGCCCATCACGCCGGCGAGATCGTCGCGCGTCTTCGCCGCGCGCACGCTGTCGAGCTCCGGCGCGAGCGGCTTTGCGCCGAGCGTTTCGATCCGTTCCTCGTCCATGAACGCGTGATAGAAAGCACCGACCTTGCCCTCGATATCCGCGGTCTCGTTCTTCTTTGCCGCGCTCTCCATAAGATCGTGCAGCCGCGATTCGATGCGGTCGGTCATGGCGAGCCTGAGCGACCACGCGGGCTTGTCAGGGGGGATTTTCGTACGGTCGAGCCAGGCGCCGTTCACGTAGCGGAAGAAATCGTTCCCCGGCTTCGTATGCACGTCCATGCCCGTGCCATCGAACCCCCAGCTGCCGAATTGCGGTTTGTCGGCCGCCAGCACAACCGTCGTGAGAGCCGCGAACAAGGCTGCACAAAGTCGAAGCCGCATGAGGCCACCTCCCCTTTTTCGGGCCCGATCCTAAGCGGATTTCCGCCCGCGCCGAATAACAATTCCGTTTTGATCCGGATCAACCCGAGCCGGAACTTTAAACCTTTGGCATGAGTTAACGAGGCATGCCGACCAAAAACGCAAAGGCCAGCACGCCGGGCGGCGATACCGGACAAACGGTGATTGTCGCCGAATCGGACATCTTCGCCCGCATGGTCCTCGCGCAATTCCTGCGCGAATGCGGGTACGAGGTGCTTGAGGCGGCAACAAGCGAGGATGTGCTTGCGGTGCTCCGATCCGGGCGCGAGATCGACGTTCTGCTGCTGGATGCACAGATTTCGGGCGGGCTTGCAGGATTCACCCTGACACGCCTTGTGCGGGAGCAGTTTCCGGGTACGGAGATCGTGCTCACCTTCGGCGTCGCCAAATCGGCGGAAAAGGCCGGCGAAATCTGTGACAAAGGCCCCCGCGAGCGGCCGTACCATCCTCAGGAAATCGTTACGCGGATCAAGCGCTTGCGCCAGAACCGGGCGCAAAAACCATAAGAGAAAAAATTTCGTACGCGGCGGGAGCCTTTTGCCTGCCAGGGGGGTTCTCCGACTGCCATGTCTGCGCTTGCCCAGATTTTGCCACATGCCGGGAAGGCCTGGTGCCCCACAATTCTCGTGACCGAGGACGAAGTGCTGGTGCGTGGCGTCGTGGCCGACCATCTGCGGGACGCAGGGTTTGCGGTGATCGAAGCGTCCAACGCCGCGGAAGCCGTGGATGTCCTGCAGTCAGGCGAGCCGGTCGACCTCGTCTTTACCGATATCGCGATGCCCGGAATCATGAATGGCGCCATGCTCGCGCGCTGGATCTATCTGAATCGGCCCGATGTGCGCGTGGTTCTGGCCTCGGGATCGGCCGACTCGGCGCAGACATTTCCCGATGGCCGGCTGTTCCTCAAACCGTACGATCTCGACGACGTCGAGTCCCACATTCGCCGGGCTCTGGGGTGGGCCTGAGCCGCAATTAAATTTCGTTATCCACACAATTTGCGACGCGAATCGGCAATATTGTCTTTTGCCGAATCATTTTTGGGCGCAGTCTTTGAATCGGGTGGAGCGGCGGCGCCGGATTAACCCCCCTTATATTGGTCAAAGCGTCGGGTTGCCGCCGCTCCTCCTCTTTCCGGGACAGGTATCGTGTCCCATCTCGCGCCCATCGCCGGCTCCGAGCTTGGCGGGACAGGATATCCTGTCCCCTGAGAATCCTGTCCCCTGAGAACGCCCAGCGCCCCACCCGTTAGAAGGGAGGGAGTGAATACCGGGCGGGGCAAGAGTGGTGCAACGACCAATTGCACCATGCATAATCAACAACGAAATTGCGATCCGGTTCCGGCGCGATCGGAGTCGATCGGGACAGAACGTCCTGTCCCTGTCGGTGCAGATTCCAACGGAAGCGGAGTGCGGGACACGATATCCTGTCGCCGTCCTCGAATCGGTGGGAAGAACGGTGCGGGAAGAAAGCACGCTCCGCGATATCGAACGCGCCATTGTCCGGATTGCCCGGAGCATGGGGCGCCGCGACATGGGCCGGCTGGTCGAACGCACGCTCGGCAGCCGTATCGACGTGTCGTTTCTGCAGCTGATCGGCGCCGTCGACGAACTGACCGAACCCGGCGAGGCACCCACCATCAAGGACATCGCGCGCTGGCTTGACGTACATCATTCGCGCGCGAGCCGCCTCGTCAAGGATACGATACGGGCCGGATTTCTCATGCGTCTCGCCTCGCAGGAAGACGCGCGCAAATCGCCGCTGGCGCTCAGCGAAAAGGGCCGCGAGATCGCCGAGGCCATCCATGCGGCGCGGACGAAACACCTGGCGGCGCGCCTGCATGGCTTCTCGAAATCGGATCGCCGCACGTTTGCGCAGCTCCTCGGCCGCTTCGCGGCCTCAAAATCCGAGGCACACGGCAACACCGGGCAAAGCGGCCCTGCTGCCGCCGTAGCGCCGAGCCCCCGCAGACACCGGACCCGCCCCCGCCGCAAACGTACAGCGTAGCGCGGATTTCCTCCCCCGTCGCGCTGCGATGAAGCCTGCTCGCACAGCCCAGTCTCTAGGTTGCGCCTATCTAAGTTTGAGGTAAGGGCCCATTGATTGTTCGGTCCAAGGCGACGTGGAGCTGGAACTGCCACGGCTGGAGCTGTACTGCCAGCGATGAGTCTGCACGTAAGCCCTGCGTCTCGTTTTCGGATCGGCGTACCAGTAGAACGTGGAAGAGAAGGATTTTTCCCACGGGACCGTCTCCTCTACCAATACTTTGTTTTGCGCTTCAGCTTCGTTGCAGGAATCGAAATAGTGACTTGTCCGCAGGAAAAGCTTATCGAGCCTGTACCGACGGCCATCGGCTTTCCAGGAAATCCACTCGCCGTGTTGCTGTAAATGCCGGCGGTGAATACCGAGTAGTACGTGCGCGCCGACTTTGCCTCTACGACTCCGATTTGGGTCACGGTCTGTCCGTGCCCGGTAATGGGCACGGCCACACGCGCCCAGCCGGAATAACTAATGCCACCCCCGCTGAACCATTGGGACACGTTAAGGTGCCCATAGGTGCACAGAAAGCGGGTGTTGCGGTCCCGACTGGCGACGTGCATATCGGTCTGCGGATAGGCTCCGGCCGGTACACCGGACAACAGCAACGCCACGGCGGTCATCGCCGTCGACGTCAGTAGACCGATTTTGAACATGGACTTCCCCCATCGAGGTTCCGGCACATTGCGGAGCGTCCGCGAGTCCCCGCCGAAACGTTGCGACCTTACTACGCCGGCGGGGTCGCCACCAGTTGCGCCAGGGCGCGGCGAAGCCGGAGATTCTCGCTTTCCAGTTCCCGGATGCGGGCGATGGGATCGCTGGCCGGCGCGTGGTGCCCGCGTTCGGCAAGCATTGTTTCGATGCGCTCCCTCAATAGCGGAAACTTGCGGCACAGCCGGCGCAATTCGTCGCCCGGCAGCGCCACCACGCGCAGTTCGGTTTCGGCCGTCACCGTCTCTTCGTACGTCGCGTCGTGCGTGTACGCTTCCACGCCGATCGCCTTGCCCGGGCCGATTTCCCTCGTCCCGCCATTCTCGGAACAGGCGCGCCCCGACACCACGAGCCAGAACGTATTGGCATCCCGGCCGGCAACGGTCAGCTGCGAATGTTCGCGCACGATCGCCGAGGTCAGCACCTCGAGAACCGCATTGAGTGCCTCCACGTCGAACCCCTGAAACAACGGCTGGCGGCGCAGCATGGTCCAGGTGATCGCGAAGCGGCGCCGGTTCAGACCGGTGACGAAACCGTTGGCAATGATTCCGACGGGAAGCGCGAATGCCGTGATCCCCAGGATCATCGTCGTGCCCGCGATGAACTTCCCGATCGGCGTCACCGGCGTGAGGTCACCGTAACCGACCGTCGCAAGCGTCGTGATGGCCCAGTACATGGCATTGGGCATCGTCCCGAACGTCTTTGGTTGGACCGAGCCCTCCGCAAGGTGCATCATTTCGCCGCAAAAACACACCGTCGAAAGAAGCAGGATAAGCGAGGCGAACAGCGCCGATCGCTCAGCCAGCAGAACCGAGAGGAGGGCCTGCAGCGCCTGGGAATAGCGCGCCAGCTTCAACAACCGGAACAGGCGGAAGATTCGCAGCACGCGAAAGTCGAAGCCCAGGAACAGGCCGAGGATGCTGGGCGCGAAAGCCAGAAAGTCCACCAACATCAGCGGCCGAAGGACAAAAGCGATCCGGCCATGCAACGGCCCGCGCACGGCGATGCGGGGATCTTCGATCGAAGACCAGACTCGCGCGACATATTCGACGCCGTAGGCGAACAGCGAGAACTGCTCGAAGGCGTAAAAAGGCCCGTGGAATCTTCCGTAGATGGAGGGAATGGTTTCGAGCGCGACGGCGACGACATTGGCGACGATGAGCGTGACGAGCAGCACCTCGATGATGCGGCCTGGCAACGTGTCGACCTGGCCCTCCTCGAAAACCGTGTGCGTCCATTGGCGCACGGTCGGCCGCTCGGATTCCAGCGAGGCCGATGCGCCCATCGCTGCGTTGAAATCAGTCATCAACCCCTCCTGAGACTCCGGCCCCATTGAGACCACACAATTGTGCGTCGTTCATGCCGCCGGCTTTTCGTACAGCCGCCCCAGATATTCACCCCTGCCAATCCAGCGCACGCGTCCCGCGGAGAGCAGGATCACGCGATCGGCACAGCCAAGCGTGCCCCGGTCATGCGTGACAATGAACGTCACCCTGCCCTTCTTCCCCGCAACCAACGCCCGGTTGGTGCAGGCAAGCGCCGCTTCGTCCCCCGAGGAGCAAGGCTCGTCGAGGGCCAGCACACGCGGCTTGCGGATGAGAGCCCGCGCGAGCGCGACGCGCTGCCGCTCTCCTCCGGACAGCCTGCCGCCGCGATCTCCAACCACCGTTTTCAAGCCGCGCGGCAGGCGGGCGAGAACGCCATCGAGTCCGGCCTCGGAAGCAGCCGCCATCACGTCGGTTTCCGAAGCTCCGGGCCGGCCATAACAAATGTTTTCGGCAATCGTCGCATGGAAAAGAAGCGGCTCCTGTGGAACGACGGCCGTTGTACTGCGCCACGCCTGCGGATTCCAGCACGAGAGCGGAATGCCGCCCGCCGAGACCCAGCCGGCGTCCGGAGCGACAAGGCCGAGCAGCACGTCCATCAAGGTGGACTTGCCGGCGCCGTTTTCGCCGATGATGCCGATGATTTCGCCGGGACTTGCGGAGAAGGACACGTCGAACAGCACGTATCGGCCGCTGCCCTCCCGCGTCGTACAGATATCGTGCAGGTCGATCTCCAGGGGGCCGTCGATCGCGGCGTTCCCGGAGGGAGCCGCCGGCGTCATGCGGCGGAGGAAGCCGGCAATGCGACCGAGGATCGCCGCGGATTGCCGGTAGTGCGCATAGTACGGTCCCGCGTTGCGGATCGGCTCGCGCATCAGTTCCATGTAGGCAATGAAGGCGACCAGCCCGCCGGGGGTGAGCGATTGGGACAGAACGAGCGTCGCGCCATAAAGGACTACCGCCAGAAACCCGAACGTTTCCATGAGCTGTACAAGCGGTTCGAGTCGCGCCTCGACGTAGCCGGCGGCCAGCTCCGCCTGCATCAGGTGGCCGCTGCTGCGATCGAGGCCGGCAACGGTCCGGTTGTCGCCGCCGAACGACTTCACCAGCCGGAAGGCATCGAGCGATTCCTGCATGCGCGCGGCGAGCCGGGCGCGGCGATGCAGAATCGCTCGTTCGAGTGTTTCGAGTGGGCGCGCGACGCGATTCGCCAGCACTGCGACAACCGTCAGGACGACGAGCACAAGAGCCGCGAGCGAAGGCTCCATCCACGCCATCACCGCAAACGCCCCGGTCACCGTCAGCAGCGAGAACGGCACGTCGGCGAGCAGATAGATGGCATGGGAGTCGAGAACCTCGGCGTCGCTCATGACCCGCTGCACGGTTTCGCTCTTCCTGAGATCGGCGAGGAAACCCAGCGGCTGCTCGATGACTCGCGTGTAGAGATGCTGGCGCAGACGGAAAGCGCCGCGGGCGACCAGCCGCTCCTCGGCGCGGAGGTAGGCGGCGTGCAGAACGTACAGGACCGCAGCCGCGCAGAGCGCCGGCGCGCCGAGGCGCATGATGGCCGGAATGCCGCCCGCCTTCGAGACCGCCGCGTCCACGGTCCGGCCAAGAAGAAACGGCAGCGACAGTTCGCACAGCCAGACGCCGAGCAGCGTCGCAGCCATCGCTGCGAACTCCCGGCGTTTCATTCCGAGCGCCCAGCCGAGCAGCTTCAGCGGCGGCGCACTGTCCGGCGGGCGTGACATCTCAGGATTCGCCAAGCAGGCTTCGCATGTCTTTCGGCAGCGCAAACAGTCCCTCATGGGTGCGGCCATCATAGAAGCGCAGACGCGCAGACAGCCCGCGCTGCTCGATCACGCTGTCGATCAGGCAGGTCGACGGCATGCGCGGGTCCATGAAATCCGAGGCGAAGATAAACCCCCAGGTTGCGCAGAATGACGGCACGAAGGCCGCGTAGCTGTGGACCTTGTGAAACTCCCCTTTCAGGTAACCGCGCAATCGCGCGTGGTCCTCCCATTTTTCGGCATCGCATTCCATGGCCTGCATCGTCAGAATGCCGTCCTTCGCGAGATGTCTTTTCAGGTCGGCGAAAAATGCTTCGCTGTACAGCGGTTCGGAAAGGCCGCCCTCGAAGGAATCCAGAAGGTCCACGATGATCACGTCGAAGACGTCGTTGGAGGAACGGATGAAGTCGTAACCGTCGCGAGCCACGAGCCGCAGCCGCGGATCGACGAGAGAAC
This sequence comes from Rhizomicrobium sp., assembly GCA_035308485.1. GTDB lineage: Bacteria > Pseudomonadota > Alphaproteobacteria > Micropepsales > Micropepsaceae > Rhizomicrobium. The sequence goes on along the minus strand of DATGGN010000184.1, from coordinate 15,546 downwards.
CGCGGTGCCAGCTTTCGAGGTGCTCGCCGGCGAGCGACACGAGATCGCCGTCGATGTCGACCATCACCACGTCGTCGACGGTTTCGTGCTTGAAGATCTCGCGCGCCGTCGCGCCCTCGCCGCCGCCAAGGATCAACACCCGCCTTGGGAGATGATGGAGGCACATCGCCGGCTGCACGAGCGCCTCGTGGTAAATGTATTCATCGCGCTCGGTCGATTGCAGGTTGCCGTCGAGCACGAGGACGCGACCGAACCTGGCGAAATCCATGATCTCCGCGCGCTGATACTGCGTTTGCCGCGAAACGATCGTCCGCTCGTTGATGAACCAATGGCCGCCGCGCGGCTCATCCCAGCCGATATAGATGTCGTCACGCGGACCGTTTTCCGCGACGGGGAGTACAGGCGGAGGGTCGGAATTCTCCCGCAGCTGCGGCTCCGACGGCTCGATCCGCTCGAGGCCACGTTCAATGCTCACGATTTTCGCCTGTGCTGCGCCAAAGGTCTCCGCAAGCCAGCCGGCAGCCGCTTCGACGCGCAATCTGGAACAGCAGGTAAAAAGGTCGACCGCGGCGTAGGCGCGCTCGGGCCAGATATGGATGGCGAGATGCGACTCGCCGATCACCACGACGCCGGAGATGCCCTGCGGGACGAAGCGATGGAACTGTTCGCCGACGACGCTGGCGCCGGCATGCGCCGCCGCCTGCAGCATCGTTTCGCGTACCCAGTCGACGTCGTCGAGGTGCCGGGTCGTGCAGCCGTGAAGATCGAGCACGTATTGCCAGCCGACGCCCGTCCCCGCTCCGCTCGGCGCCTGTGGCAAAGCCTCGCCGCCCGCCAGGTTCTGCATGTCGAAGACGCCCCTCCCCCGGGCCACCAAATATGATCATATCATATATTTGCTTTTATCACATAAATGCCTGGTGTCAAACCCTTGCCGTATGATCGATGTCAGGTATTCACCTATCATCCTGTAGGGCTCACTCCGGTATCTGTAGGATATTGCTTTACATCGAAGGCGCTCAACGCATATATTTGCTTTTATCACGCAATTCGGGATGACGGGGAACGACGATGCATTTTGTCCAGACGGCGCTCGCCCTTGTCGTATCCGGAGGGGCCATCCTGATCATTGCCGCGTTCGTTCGCGAATCGCTGCACGACCAGGGGCGGCATCTCCATCTCTTCCCCGAGGCGCACGACCGCCCCGAAATACCGGTCGCAAAGCCAGCGGAGACCGCGATCGCGAAAGAGGAGGGCCCGTTTCCCCATCCCCGCGGTGCCAGGTCGGGCCGCAGCAAAAGGAACGGAAGCCGTGGCGACAAAAAGCGCGAAACGGGGCGGGAGCGCCAAAAGGAGAAACGCAGCGGCAAGAGTCGCAAGGGTACAAAACACCACGCAGAAGAGAGCGATCACGGCACTGCCGTCACCGAAGACGTCTAGAACACGGCAGCGGTGCGTACGAACATGCGAGCCGGACCGCGTGGTGCAGAAGCGCTGTACAACGACCGGTTTGTCATGTTGCCCAAAAGGGGCTGGCGCGGGCGAGACGCAAATCTCGCATGTCGGGCTGATCGCGCCGGTTGCGTCGCCCGGGCAGCCGTCGGCGGAGTGAACACCTCTCACGGCGGGCCTTATTGGGAAACGACCAGACCTGAATCGAACACGCGAACATTCCGTGAGCCGTCGGAACCGGTGGCGTGGCTCGACCCGCGCGGCTAGAGCAGCGCCGCCATCACGCCGCAAAAGAGGGCGAATATGAGAAAGGCAGCGAGCGCGGGGTTCATTCGTCCACGAATCTCTGCATGCGTAGGTTATTCTCTTACATATTCGTACGACAAAGGAAAGGCCGCCGGACGACGGGGTCATTGTCCGGCGGGAAGTTGATCGAAGGGATGACAGTGAAAGGTCCGTTGGATACCCCGCCAAACGTAACTTTTCTGTAAAGGGACTCGCTACAGGCACACTGAAACGCCCCAAAATTCAGGCAATTCCTGTTCACCCGGTTCCCGCTGCCCATACGCGTCCGGACGTTTCGGTGCGCACCCGGTCAAAAAATATCGTGCGGCATTTGTCCCACTTGCCGCTCACATTTCATAGGTTATTCACCTACATACAATGTAAGCAGGAATTTGTGGCGGTGACTCTCCGCGCTGAGCCGGGCGCGCGGATCTTCGGACCGTTGCAGGGAAGGCTGTCTGCGATGAGGGGCGGAAAAGCAGGGTCCGAAGAGCCAATCGCGCGCATGCCTCGGCAGCGGCCGCAGAGATGGCCGCTGGAAAACTGTGGGGAACGGGCAATGTCTCTGCTCCCCCCTTCATGCTGTTCGCGATCGCTTGCGCCATGCTGGTGGCCTGCGCGCGGCAAGTCGGGTCCACGGCAGCTTACCGATCAGCCGGCTGTTCGTTCCAGCGCACTGCCTCGCGCAGGAGCTCGGACGCGCTCGCGAGCTGCAGCTTTTCCTTTATCCGGCCGCAGAAGGCCTGCACCGTCTTGATGTTCAGTCCCAGCTTCTCGGCGATCCGCCGCGTCTCGTAGCCCTGGCCCAGGAGCTGAAACACTTCGAACTCGCGGTCGCTCAAAACTTCAGTTGGCGTCAGCGACAGCGGAGGGGCACCATCGACGAAGCGCTCGACAAAGAGCGACCGCATCTGTTCGCTGATGTGCAGCTTGCCGGCGAGCACATCGCGAAGCGCCGCCACCACCTGCGTCGCCGATTCCGCCTTCATCACATAGCCTCTCGCCCCTGCCCGGATGCAGCGCTCGGCATAGCGGCGCTCCTCATGCATCGACAGCACCAGAATAGCGACCGCGGGAAACCGGGTGCGAATCGCCTTGATGAGCTCGATTCCCGATCCCTCGCGAAGAGAAAGGTCGACGATCGCGGCGTCCACCTTTGTGCGATTCATGCCGTCGATGGCATCCGCCATCGTCTCGGCCTCTCCGCAGACCTTCAGGTCGGGCAGCCGGTTGATGAGGCCCGCCAGTCCCTCGCGGAACAGGGGGTGATCGTCCACAAGAAAAATCTTATGCACGCGCGAACTCACGTTGCCTCCCTTCGGTCTCTGCCGTTTGCGGCAATACGCAGGTCACGACAGTACCTCCTCCGGGCCGCGCGCTCACCGCGAACCGGGCGCCGATCAGCCGGGCCCGCTGCGGCATGATGCGCAAGCCCATTCCGGGCGACGTGCGCGCCCGCTCGTCCACGCCGCTGCCATCGTCCTCGATCCGCAGTTCAAGACCCTGTTCGGTCGTCTCGAGCCGGATGGAAACGATACGCGCCCGCGAATGCGCGACCGCATTGCGCACGGCTTCCTGGGCGATCCGGAACAGATGTTCCGCCACTTCGGCGTCGTGAATCAGCACCGGCGATTCGCATTCGAATCTGCAGTGTACACGAAAGAGCGCGGTCGTGGTCGCGGCCACCTCCTCCAGCGCCAGCATCAAACCTTCGGCATCCATTGCGACGGGGTCAAGCCCGCGGGCCGACTGTCGCGAGAGCCGGATGCTGTTCTCGATCAGATCGACGATATGCTGCGCGCGCGCCGCGCCCGGCGATCCCTGCTCCGTCAGTTCTTCGCGCAGCAACTGGCAAGTCAGTGCGGTGGCGGCGAGGTGCTGGCAAAGGCCATCGTGCAGATCCTGTCCGATTCGCCTCTGCTCGCGTTCGCTCACGCGCAGCAAATCCTCCTGTACGCGTTCCCGCTCCGAGATTTCCCGCGTGAGCGCCGCGGCACGTTCCGCAACCCGCCGTTCCAGACTTGTCTGCAGCTCGCGCAGCCTCGTCACCGCAAAAAGCACGATCAGATCGGAAACAAGCTGCACTGTGCCGTTCCAGACAACGATGGGGACCTTCGAAAAAGTGGGATCGCCATTAAAGACGTTGGCCGCGATCCAGCACCCGATGCCCAACACCGCTGCGGCGATCGCAAACCGCAGGCCGACGTACCAGCCCGCGAGCGCGATCGGCAGCAGGTAGTACGCCGACATCGAGACGCCGGGGCCGCTGACGTAGTCGAGCCAGCCCACGACGAAGGTCAGCAGAAGCGCCAGAATGCCGGCCAGCAGCTTCGACTGTCTGTGCGACAGGTTCCGCACCGCGACCGGAACCGCAGCCGTCAGCTCCATGTCCTTCCTATCGCGCAGATTCGCGGGGTTTTCCAGCGATCTCGCGCGAATGATCGGCCAGCCGGCAAGTCCGGAAAGGCCTTTCGGCGCCGTCCGGCTGTCGTGCCGGACAGCGCGGCAGATGGATCCGCTGGTGGCGAATGGAGCGATGCTCCCCGCAACAGGCGAAGCCGTCGCGCATCGTGCACAGCCGCATGCAGACATCGCGTTGCTGTCGTCCCGCTGCAATCGGTTCTGCGTCCCGCCCGCTCCCGGCGCTCGCGCCGAAAGGTCCGAAAGCAAGAGCAGACCCGACAGTCAGCACGATCACCCGATGAGCCTTTGCGACCATCTGCCCGCCTCAGTCGTGCCGCTGTTACCGTCAACCTAACAGATAGATAGGGCTATGTCCTACATTTTATGTAGGGTAGCACTCTATGTTTACCGTGCAATAGGTGACAAAGGCACGCATGTCGTGATAGAGGCGCGCCTCGGAGTTTGCGGTTGGACTGTTTTGGCGCGACGGGATCCGCGTCCCCCGACACCGGTGATTCATGCCTGTCAACAATTCCGAACATGAGATGCTGCGCCGGCACGCCACCGTGCAGGCGTTGAACGCATTTGCCGCGCAGCGGTCGAAAATCCTCGAGAGCGGAACGGATCTGGCGCGCGCGGTTGCCTATCCGTGGAACGACCCTCGCCCACTGCGGCTTCTGCTCGCCTTGGCAAATTGCGAATTGATGAAAAACGTGGCCGAGATCACAGTCGTGCGTCACCTGTTCGCTGCAGCGCATCGTTCCGGCTGACACAGTTGTGCGATAAGCTGCGGAGTGGGCGCGTGCCGGTAAGTCCAAAAACGATTACATCCCGCCGATGAGAACCATTTCCGTCGTGGGTTCACCGCTGTGAACCGTTCCCTCGCCGACACGGCTGTTTCGCTGGATTCCCAGGGCGGTGCCACATCGGCGCATGCGCAGAGCGCGTCGGCCGGACGCACGGCCGCGCTGACGCTCGGCGCTCTCGGCGTCGTTTTCGGCGACATCGGCACAAGTCCGATCTATGCGATGCGCGAAACCGTGCGCGCGACCGGCGGTGCCCTGCCCGCCGCTCCAGCCGTGATGGGCGCGCTCTCGGCGATCGTGTGGGCGCTCATCCTTGTCGTTACGATCAAATACGTTCTGCTCATCATGCGCGCGGATAACGAGGGCGAAGGCGGCGTACTGGCGCTCGCGGCGCTCGCACATCGTTCACCCAGGTTGAAGCGTCGCGTGAAGAACGTCATCGGCGTCGCCGCCATTCTGGGCCTCGCGCTCTTCTTCGGCGACGGCATGCTGACGCCGGCCATCTCCGTCCTGAGTGCCGTTGAAGGTCTCGGTGTCGAGACGTCTGCGCTCGACCCCTTTATTCTTCCGCTGACGCTCGCGATTCTGATCGGCCTGTTCGCCCTTCAGAGCCGGGGCACGGCGAAGATCGGCCGACTCTTCGGGCCGATCATGGTGGTATGGTTCCTCGTGCTCGCGGTGCTGGGCGTGCGCGGGATTCTTCAGGCGCCGCGCGTGCTGCTCGCCTTCAACCCGTTCTACGCCGCTGCGCTGTTCCAGCACGCGCCGTGGACGGCTTTCGTCGCGCTCGGTGCGGTCGTGCTCGCGGTAACCGGCTGCGAAGCGCTGTACGCCGACATGGGGCATTTCGGCAAAGGTCCGATCCGCAACGCGTGGCTGTGGTTCGTGCTTCCCGCGCTTCTGGTCAACTACATGGGACAGGGCGCCGCGCTTCTGCACAATCCGGCGCTTGCCGGCATCCCGTTTTACGGTCTCGCGCCCCGCTGGGCCCATTACCCGCTCGTACTGCTTGCGACGGTCGCCACCATCATCGCCTCGCAGGCGGTGATTTCGGGCGTATTCTCGATCGCGCGCCAGGCGGTGCAGCTTGGCCGACTGCCACGCATGGAGATCCGTCACACCTCGGCGACCGACGTCGGCCAGATCTATGTGCCCCGCATGAATTTCATTCTGAGCGTCGGCGTGGTCCTGATCGTGCTCATCTTCCACAATTCGAGTTCACTCGCCGCGGCGTACGGCATCGCGGTGAGCGGCGTGATGGCCATCGACACCTTCCACGCCTCGATCGTCGCCACCAGGCAGTGGCACTGGAGCCTGCGCGCCGCCATCGCGCTCTTCGGCACGCTGTTCCTGATCGATCTGTCCTTCCTCACGGCCAACTCGCTCAAGGTTGTACAGGGGGGGTGGCTGCCGCTCCTGATCGCGGGCGCCGTGTTCATGGTGATGCAGGTGTGGCGGCACGGGCGGCGGGTCCATCTCGAAAAGGTCCGCAGCGAAACCATGCCGATGGACCTTTTCCTGCAGCGTGCCGACAAGAACCCGCACCGGGTCGCCGGCACCGCGGTTTTCCTGAGTCCGCGCGGCGATTCCGTGCCATCCGCGCTCCTGCACAGCCTCAAGCACTACAAGGTGCTGCACGAGCGCGTCATCATCTGTCATGTCGTCGTCGAGGAAATTCCGATCGTTCCCGCCTTGCGCCGGCTCGAGGTGCACAAGCTCGGCAAGGGCTTCTTCACCGTGCTCATTCACCACGGCTTCTTCGAGACGCCGGATGTTCCGCGCGTTCTCGAAACGGCGCGCGCGCTTGGCCTTTCGATCGACATCGCCACCACGACGTTCTTCATCGGCCGCGAGACGCTCATCGCCTCCCAGCACCCGAAGCTCGGCCGCTGGACCACATGGCTTTACCTCCGGCTCGCCGCATCGGCGCTGTCGCCCGCGCGTTTCTACCAGCTTCCGCCCAACCGCGTCGTCGAACTCGGCAGCCAGATCGAGATCTGACGGGGGATTTGAAGGGAAACACTACCTTCCAGTTGCAACTAGGTCGCAATTGCACTTAGATACGCGGCCTCGAGGGCAGTCTTGCGGTCGAGGCACCAAGCCTCAGCGGCGATGAACGATCCATCGGTGCCTGCACGGCCCGGCGGATTTCATGCGGACATACAGAATGACATTCGTGACGGTCTACAAATTCAAGATCTGGAACACGGAAATCGGCCAGTTTGTTCTGTCGCTTCGCATGGGCACGCGCGCGGCCATCGAGTCCGCGGGCGGCGAAATCATGGAAGGGAGCGCGACGGAAGTCCCGGTAACGGAACTGGACCGCAGAGGTTTTACGACAAGAAACACGGGGAATTAGTCGCCATTCCGTTCGCCTGGCGGCCATGCCAGCGGCACTATGGGTACAATTTCGCCGGCGGCCCGCTTGCTTTGGACCATGGCACCATGCGGGACAGGACATCGTCTTCGCGCCCGCGATGATAGAAGGCGGCAGCAACGTGGATCGGCACCAGGACGAGCGCCGACAGCGCCAGATACAAATGCGCAGCATTGAAATCATGATGGAGCGCCCGCTTCTCCGGGAGCGCGAGGTCCGCGAAAAACGGCAGGTTCGGCCAGTGGAGGAGACCAAAATAGTTCGTCGGCGCGCCCGACCGTGAAGCCGATACCATCAGCCAGCCGGTCAGGGGAATGATCAGAATGAGCACGTACAGAAAAAAATGCGAAACGTGCGCGAAGACTCTGGTTCCGCGAGCCATCGCTTGCGGCAGAGGTGGCGCGGGATTGACCACGCGCCAGACAACTCTCAGCACGCTCAGGGCCAGCACGGTCAACCCGATGGATTTGTGAAACTGGAGGACCGCACCGTGCATGGGATCGCTGTCGGCCATCACCTCGGCAACGTAGAGACCGATCGCAATATTGACGAGCAACAGGACGGCGATGAGCCAATGCAGCATCATCGCAACTGCCCCGTAGCGTGACGGTGTGTTTGCCTGGACCATTGCCGACTCCGGTTACGCAGGGCGCATTGAGAGAAGAGCGTCCGCATGCGAGTCAAGGCTGCGGTCAAGAGCGGCGCCGTTACCGTTTGGGCCTGGAATGAGCCTGCCGGCGAAACGCGTGTCTCGGTTCTTTTGCACCTAAGACTGATTTGCAGTAGAGTGAAGCGTCTCTTGGGAGGGCGCTGCGCCGGTCCTGCCCCCTGCAGGATCGAAACCCGGCCCTCCGGCCCAACGGGGGAGATCCTCATGCGTGGAATCCTGAATCGGTTCGCACTCACGCTTCCGTTCGCGCTGCTGTTCGCTTCGTCTATTGCAACGGGCGCCGCAGCGGCGGACGCCTGCCGTCGGCCCGCGCAGCGGAGCGAAATCAAATCTCCTCCCGACCTGTACAGCCAGAACGGCGAATTGAGTCTCACGCTCGATTACAGGACAACCGTCGACCAATGGGGCCGCACGCTTTTCTGTTTCGAGACTCCGGACGGATCGGAAGCTCCGACACTTCACGTCAATCCCGGCGATATGCTGAAGATCAAGCTCAGGAATGCGATCAAGACGGGAGCGCCGGCTTCGGGGAATGCCGCTGCCTGCGGCGGGGCGCCAACGCCCGCGTCAACCAATATCCATTTCCACGGCCTCAATGTCTCGCCGCGTTGCCATGCCGACGACGTCATCGACACAATCGTCAATCCGGGCGAGACGCTCGACTACCGTGTCCGGATTCCGAAGAGCGAGCCCCCGTGCCTCTACTGGTATCACCAGAACGTTGCCGGGATTTCGGCTCCCGCGGTGCTGGGTGGCGCGTCCGGAGCAATCGAAGTCGAGGGCATCGCCAACCTGCAACCCGCGGTACAGGGGCTGCCGCAGCGCTTCCTCCTCGTTCGGGACCAGGCACTCGCCAATCCCCCGAAGCACCAGCATGTCCAGCCGAACGTCCCGTCCTTCGACGTCTCGCTGAATTACGTGCCGGTCGCCTTCCCGCACTATGTCCCCGGCGTGATCAAGATGCAGGCCGGCGCACAGGAATTCTGGCGCCTCGCCAACGCCTCGGCGAACACGGTGATGGACATCCAGCTGCTGTACGACCGAAGGGCGCAGCCCCTGAAGATCGTTGCGCTGGACGGCGTGCCGACGGGGTCGGATTACGGCAGGCGCCAGGGCACGATCATCACGCGGACAGACATCCTGGTTCCCCCGGGCGGTCGCGCGGAGTTCATCGTGACAGGACCTTCGACGAGCGTGAAAGAGGCTATGCTCATCACGCGGCGCGTCAACACCGGACTGTCCGGAGTTGGTTTTGCCGATGTGCAGCGGCCGCTGGCTCGAATCACGCTGACCAACGATGTCCGGGAAATTCCTCGGGCGCTGCTGCCGGTTGCCGGCAGTTCGCGGGCGGACGGCCTCGCCAACCCCAACGATTCGATGGTGACCGCCCGGCGGACCCTGTACTTCTGCGAACTCCCGACCGGCGGATGCGGCAGAAGCAGTGCGGGCGACAAAAGCCCGCCGGCCGGAGGAACGGTGTACTTCATCACCGTGAAGGGCCAAAGCAACGAGGCTTACAATCCCGATGGCAATCCCAATGTCGTTACCCGGAAGGGTGCGGTGGAGGACTGGACGATCCAGAATCGTACAGACGAGGTGCACGCGTTCCACATGCATCAGATCCATTTTCAGGTGATCGCAATCGACGGCAAGCCGGTGCCGCCCGAGAAGCGGCAGTGGTACGATACCTATCAGATCGGCTACTGGGACGGCGTCGCCAAGCACTATCCGACCGTCACGCTGAGAATGGATTTCCGCGGCAACATCGAGGGCGAATTCATCTACCAGGACGAGATTCTGGACCACGAAGACAACGGCGCGGCCGGAAAGATTCTCTTGCAGCCCATGGCGCCGCCGAAGGGCGATGACTTGTCCCTGCCAACCCGTCGCGCGGGTGCGGGTAACGAGAACGCACGAACGCGCGCATAGCCGGACGCTCGAATGCGGGTGAATCGTTTGCGCGCCCCTTACGGGGCGCGAACGAAGCCGTGGGTGACGCCGGCACTGTCGGTGTAATCGCCCGAAACCGTGCCGTCGCCGTTGATGGCCAGCGCCTCCGTTGTCGTTGCCTTCCCTACATTCAGCTCGGTGATTTTTCCGCCGGCGGAGCGGACAAAGCCGTACGGCCCACCCGCTGCGCGAGTATAGAACCCGACGCTGCGTCCCGTGGCATTGATGCCGCGCGGTTCCGTGCCGCTCGATTGTGGGGGATCGAATGTCAGGATCGTCCCGGCGGCGGTTCGGACAAAACCGTGAATGACATAGCTTATGTCCTGCCAGATTCCGGCAACCGAACCATCCTTGTTGATGGCGAAGGACTCGGTGAAGATCGAGCCCGCGGGATCGAAGGTGGCGAATGTTCCGTTGGATGTGCGTACAAAGCCGTGACCGCCGCTATTGCCGATATAGTAGCCCGTAACGGAACCTGCGTCGTTGATTGCCGCGGCGATCGTCAACGTCGATCCGGGCGCATCGAAGGTTCTGATCTTGCCATCGCCGGTCCGCAGGAACCCGTGCGCGTCGGACTTGCTGTCGTAATAATATCCCGTGACTGCGCCGCTCTTGTTGATGCCGCAGGCTTCGGTGCCGGTTGATCCCCGCGGGTCGAACGCGGTTATTTTTCCGCCCGGGCTGCGCACGAAGCCGTGCGCGACTTTTTTGCTGTCCGCGTAGAACCCGGCGGTCCAGCCCTTTGCGTTGATGCCGAGCGCGCTCGTGGCAATGGAGCCAACGGGATCGAACGCCGTGATCGTCCCGTCCGCGGCGCGCACAAAGCCGTGCGCCACACCACCGCTGTCGTTGTAGAAACCGGCGATCGCGCCGCTGTCGTTGATGCCCTGCGGAAAGGTGGCCGTCGATCCCGGCGGGTCGAAGGTGGTGACGGCGCCTTTGGCATCGGCCGGTGCGCCGCAGACAGGCACCACGCACAGCGCGGCGAGCGCGCATGCGATGTGCCAACGGTACCGGCCCGAGGGAGGGAACTGCGGTTTGATGGGGGGATTATTGTCTCTCATATCCCGCTTATACACCCTACGGGAGCGGCACGGACACGGAATCGAACACCGTCAGGCGCGGGCCATAGGCGGACTGGAAGATGCCGATCCCCTCGGCGGGGCGGATCAGATTTGTACGATCGAGCGCGTTCAATATCGTCAAACGGTTGTCGATTTCGCCGACACCGGGAATATCGAACGATCGCTGCACGGAAAGGTTCACCTGCACGAATGCGGGCAGTTGCTCCAGATCGGCAAACCCGGCCCGGAGGCCGCTGCTGTAAACAAGATCGGCGCTGAATGTGTACGGCTTCCAGTTGTACGAAGCGCCTCCCGTAACTTCCACCAGCGGCTGGTGGTCGAGAACGATGTGGTGCGAGTCGATATAGGCAAGCTCATCCGGATCGAAATTGAACTGGCCGGTCGCCACCCCCTGTTGCATGTTTCTGCCGAGCGTCAGGTTCGCGTAGGTGGAAAAGGCGCCGGTCCGGTACGCGCCCGCGAGCTCGACGCCCCAGATGTACCCCGTGTCGTAATTGAACGGCGCGAAGATCGGCACGACGCCGAACTGGCCCGTGTCGAGATAGTGTCTGGTGATTTCGTAGAAGCCGTCGGCGGAAAGCGTGAGGCCCGGCAAGGGTCTGTTCACAACGCCGGCGTCCCACTCCGAATCGTTTTCCACGGTCGGCGTGACGATTCCCGGCGGACCCTCCGCCGTTGTTCCGGCGAAGGCTGCCGGTGCGCCAGGCGAGATTCCCAGAAAGCTTGGAACCTGCATGTACCGCGCGAAGCCGCCATGCAGGCTCGTGTTGTCGGTGAGCGCATAGCTGAGATTGATCGTCGGATCGACGGCGCTTCCGTCGGTGAAGCCGGTCAGCTTGTCCCAGCGCAGCCCGAGGTCGGCCCGCAATCCGGAAGCCGCCTGCCAGAGGTCGTTGACGTAGACGCCGGAAACAAGGTTCAGCGCCTGGGCGTTGTTGACGACCCGAATCGGCGTGGTGCTGCTCTGCTCGCCCTGCGCGTTCACCGGAAATACGAGCGAGGAATCGTCGGCGGTAACATTGTACATTCCCATATAGAAGCCGCCGCTCAGCGTGTGCGGACCGAGCACATAGTCGAGATCGCCCTCGAACGTATTGTCGAAATCCCGATGCGTCGCCGTTGAGGCCACACCCTGATAGATGAGTTCGCCCACGTCGTCGGGTACGAACATCTCCGAAATCGAGTGCGCCGACCAGGCGATCCTGTAGGAGAGGTTCTGCGACGGATCTCCCGTCAGCGAAACGATGCCCAGATAGTCGCGGAAATTGAGCCAGGAGTTGATCTGCGCCGAGGGTATGACGGGTGCTCCCGCCAGCTGGAATTCCGGCGTCAATCCCGGCACGTTCGGCAACTGGTTGTCGCTGTCGGAGACGGAGGCCACGAGTTCGAGCGTGTTGTGCGCGTCGAGCTGGTCTCGCACGACGCCGAAACCCTGTCCCAAATGCGTCCCGTCGTGAATGGCCGTGGGCCCCGGCGTCGCGGAACTGAACGCCATGTTGTTCTGCCCGTACAGAAGGCTCCCGAACCACGAAAGCGCGTCATCGCAGCCGGCATATTCGACGCTCGGTTCGAACATGTCGCGCTGTCCGAAAAGCACGGAGGCGGAGCCGCCGGGCTTTTCGCATCCGTCCCTCGTGCGGATATCCACCACGCCACCGGTCGCGTAACTGTAACGCGCGGGCAGAATGCCGGTGAGCAGGTCCAGCTGACTGATGAAGGCCGGGTTGAGCATGCTCACGAATGGGGGGTTCGTATTGATGTCGAAAGGAACGAGAACCCCGTCGATCCGGTATTGGAATTGGGGGCCTTCGGTGTCGCGAATGTGGATTTGCTGATTCTGGTCGATCGCTACTCCGGGCATCTGCGCGAGCACGTCGGTGAGGGGTGTGTCGCCGCCGATCGGCAGCGCTTCAATGTCGGCACGCGAAATCGAGTAGTCATTGGCCCCGCTGGCGCTCAGGGTGGGACCGGAAATTCTGTTTCCGGTAACGACGACGGTCTCTACACCCGGCGTCGTGCTCTGCGCCGCCAACGGCGCGGGCCAGGCAACGCACAGCAGGGCGGAAGCCGCCACCCGGCCCGCCCCGCGGCATGCCGCGTTCGACATCGACGGGGCCGAGGCGGCGTCAGCCGCCATCCTTCTGCGGATTCCCAGGCGCATGAGAGGTTAATACTTGCGAATGAGTTGCAATTGCAAGAAATTGCTTCGCACGGGCCAAAGAACCGCATCGAAGGGATCATAAGCGCGGCACGGGTGATCCCTTGGAGCTGGTGTATCTGCGAGTCAATCGCAGAAACGTGGCCATTCCATCCCGAAAGGGAGCCCCCGCCCGCGAGGGAGTATCCGCGTCCCAAACGGACGGGGCCGGGGTTCTCGACAGCGTCTTCATGTCCGCCGCAAGAGACTTATCATAAGTGAAAATGCGACTGATTTGCAACTAGCGCGGCGCGCGAAAAACTGACCATCCGGGCGTCGCGCATCTTGCGGGCCTCGCCCCGCCCCATCAGGACGGCAAGGCCAGGCCCAGCCCGGCGAGGTCTGGAAGACTTTCCACCTGCTTCTCCGCGTCATGCGGTCGACCCGAAGTCTCAGGCCTTCTCGTAAGGCCGCAATGGCATGGTCGTACATGCCGAAAAGACAGGCGCAGCGTTTGCGCCGTAGCACCAAACGAGTCTCTACGAGACTCGATGTTCTCCGCTAAGGAGATTGCCGACGGGCCGCAATCGCTCGACCATACGCATCATGTGAAGGCGGCGAACCAGCGGAGCCGGTCCTGCAGTGCCTTCCCGTTCAGCCGCGGTCTCGTAGTCCTGCGCGAGCCACAGGAGCGCGCCCTGCTTCGTGCGATCGTCGATGAAGTGTGCAATCGCCCGCAGTTCCAGAGCTCTTTGGAGCTGGTATTCCATTCCTTCGCGTTGCATACGGGATCAACGCGGGACGCGGGGATTTGGTTGGCGCCTTAACCCAGGTTTACCGGGCATTCGCACCGACGCTATCCTTGCTGCCTCGGTTCCGCTGAAGCCGTTGCGTGATGGTGCAACGCGTTTTCAACGCGTTGCACCACGATCGCCGCGACCACTGCGATGAGCGCGAACGCCAGGGGTACGCGCCAGCCGATTCGCAGACGGCGATTGCGCGTCCCTGTCCACCGCGAACCCGGCGGGCCGTTCGATCTGCGCTTGTACACGGGTGCGCTCAGATCGACTTGGACAGGCCGACGAAGAATCCGCGCCTGTCCCGACGTTGAGGACGCACTGCATGCGCACTCTATTCCCTGGATAGCGCCTGGTTCGGGCGTGGGGGCTGACGATTGATCATCCGATCCGCCCCAAGCGAGTGCAGGGATAGCAAAAGGCTGTCAAAATTCACTGCGATGGTTGTCATCATTCGTGGGGAATCGAGCTTATATATTTGTACGCGCAATTGACAAATTCACCGATGAGCCCGCCCTCATGGCCATCAGTAGAAGAACTGCTGGAGCTGGGAAACGCTTCCGTTTGGTCCGCCGAACACCCAGCCCATACGCTTGTTCGGGTTAAGGGTGGCCGGCGGGGAAATGATCACGTTGCTCGCGAATTGAAAGCCGTCAATCGTCTCCACGTAATTTCCGCTCTCGTCATAGACGATGATGGCGCTGCCCGAATTGGTGCAGGCATTCACGGGCTCATTGACGAGGAACAGCTTGTTGACCGGATCGACGGCGATGGCGGAGCCACTATCGAGCTGGGCCGTATCGCTCGTGCAGGGCAACTGGACGGCCGTGATCGCGCTCTGGCTTGCCATGTCGTAGAACTCGCGAGCTTCAATGCTGCAAGCTTCTACTCGTTCGATGAGCGGCAGACGACCTCCGTTCTCGGCGCCATGGCGGTGCAATCGAACGGACAAATCGTGACGGCTGGGCTCGTCAACGACGATGCCCCGATTGTCGGTGGCCTGGCGCGACTCGATCAAGCCGGAAAGCTCGACACGAAGTTTGGTACGGTCGATTCCTTCGGTGTCTGCTGCAGCGTACCAACCAGGCTGTCTCCGGGCTGCTGATCCAGGCCGACGGAAAAATCGTGTCCATCGGCGCGATTGGCACTGATCTGGCGCTGACGCGGTATCTGACGGAGTGATGCCGCCTCCTTCAAGAGTATTCCCTCAAAAAAACTGCGAGGGAAGCGGCAGCGCCGCCGCTTCCCTCTAGAACGGCACATGTCGTACTTCGTTGATCCTTTCCTCCTGGAATCATGGTTGCGCGCACGGTCGCTGTCACGTGGTCTGCCGCAACCAGTCGCCGATTCCGGCGGACTGCGGGTCGATTCCGGCCTGCCGAATGAGACGCGGCGCACGCATTCCTGCATCTTCTCTGCGGCCGGCGAACTCGCCGCGAGCGGTCATGCCGCGCGATACGGCGACGTGTTCATCTATGACCGCATTCTCACTGTGGAAGGCCATCGCCGCAAAGGGCTTGGCACGATCATCATGACCGCGCTTGCTTCCGCCCGCCCCGCCGCTACTTCCATACAAATACTGGT
>DATGGN010000183.1:0-3626 GCA_035308485.1 Rhizomicrobium sp. | reverse complement strand
CCCGAAATGAAAGACATCCTGAATCAGCGGATCAAGCACCGCGAATCATTCCGTCCCTTCGCGCCTTCCATCGCGGAAGAAGCCACCGGCGAGTTTTTCGAGAAGACGCATCCTTCGCCGTTCATGACGTTCGCCTACCCGGTGCGCCCGGAAAAACGAGCCGTGATTCCCGCGCCCACGCACGTGGACGGCACCGCGCGCCTCCAGACCGTGAGCCGCACGTCGAATCCGCTTTACTGGAAGCTGCTACATGCTGTGGGCGACCTTACGGGCGTGCCGGTCGTGCTGAACACTTCGTTCAACGACAACGAGCCGATCGTCTGCCGCCCGGAAGAGGCGCTCGAGTGCTTCCGCCGCACGCGCATGGACGTTCTCGTACTCGGCAATTTCATTCTCGAACGCAAATACGCGTCCGGTGACCGCGAAGAGCCGGCCGGGCGCTTCGCGGAACGCGACAGCTGAACGCATGCACATCCTGCTGCTGAACGAATACTATCCGCCCGACACATCTGCCACGGCGAAAATGGCCGTGCAGGTCGCAGAGACCCTCGCGAAAAATCATCAGGTGACTGTCGTCGCAGGGCGCCCGTCGTACGATCCCGACGAGTTTTACCCCTATCAGTTTTTGCGGCGCGACACGCGCAACGGCGTAGTGGTGGAACGCGTCGGTTCCACGGCCTATCCGCGGCACCAGATGAAACGCCGCGTCTCGAATTACCTGTCGTATCTCGCGCTGGCAGTTCCGCGCGCCCTGGCCCTTCGTCCTGACGTGGTACTTGCGATGACGGACCCGCCGGTAGCCGGCATCGCCGGAGCATTCGTCGCTCGCCTCGCGGGACGTCCGTTCGTTTACAACATTCGCGATCTTTATCCGGACATGGCGATCGGCGGCGATATCGTGCCGCCGAACGGCTGGGCGCAGCACTGGGAGAAGATGCACCGAAAAGCTCTGAAGCGAGCCGCATGCGTAATCGTGCTGGGTGACGACATGCGCGAACGAATCCTTGCGAAAGGCGTCTCGCCCGAGCGAGTGGTGGTGGTGCGCGATGGCACATCGTTCCCGGCGTCGATGCCCGAGCGCAGCGACCCGGTGGTGCAGGAAATCCGCGGCGGATTTCCGTTTGTCGCGCTGCACGCGGGCAACCTTGGCTTCTACGGCGCCTGGGGCACGCTGCTGAAGGCCGCTGAAATTCTGCGCAACGAAAATACCGGGCTGGTGTTTGTAGGCAGCGGAGCTAACCGCGCCTCGCTCGAAGCGTCCGCATCGGGTTCGCCGAATGTGCGCTTCCTGCCGTTTCGACCGTTCGAGCAGGTGCAGCACGTAATGATGGCGGGCGATGTCCATATCGTGACGATCAAGCGCGGCCTGGAGGGCGTGGTAGTTCCCAGCAAGCTCTATTCGATCCTCGCCGCTGGGCGCCCGGTGCTTGCAGTGGCGCCGGAATCGAGCGACGCCGCGCGCATCGTGGTCGAATCGGGCTGCGGTCTGGCAGCCGATCCGGATGATCCTGCGGCGGTGGCGGCGGCGATTCGCGAGCTTCGCAACGATCCTGCTCGGTTGCATAAGATGGGCTGCCAAGCCCGAGCAACCGCTGAGAAATATGCTAGAGTTAACGAGCTGCAGCTTTTTTCCGGGATTATCGAGAAGGCTGTTCTCGAAAACAACGGAGGGCGTCATCTGGAATCATAAGAAGGTCCTTGTTACCGGTGGTGCGTCTTTTATCGGTTCGCATTTGGTGGATGCGCTGCTCGCTCGCGGAGCGAAAGTGCATGTCGTGGACGACCTCACGAGCGGCCGCACGGGCAACATCGAGCAGCACGTGAAGGCTGGCCGCGTCACGTTCACGGAAGCGGACCTGCGCGAGCCGGGCGTCGCGCGCGAGGCGATGAAGGGCATCAACGTGGTCTTCCATCTCGCTGCCGACCACGGCGGCCGCGGCTACGTTGACTTGCATCAGGCGGGACCTGCTTCGAACCTTTTCCTCGATGGTCTGGTCTTCTGGGAGGCCGTGAAGGCGGGCGTGGAGAAAGTGGTCTACGCCTCCTCGGGCTGCGTCTACCCGAACTACATGCAGACCGACGCCAAGAAAGAGCTGTACCTCCGCGAAGCTGACGTAAAACCTCCTCACGACGCGGACAATATGTACGGCTGGGCCAAGCTCATGGCGGAGCTCACGCTGCAGGCCTATCACAAGGAACACAAGCTCGGTGCGGCCTCCTGCCGCTACTTCACGGTGTACGGGCCGCGAGGCGTCGAAAACCACGCCGTGATCGCCATGATTGCGCGCGCCTTCGTGAAGCAGGATCCCTTCGACGTCTGGGGCAACGGTGAGCAGATCCGCAACTGGACCTACGTCGACGACATCGTCAACGGCACCATCCTTGCGGCCGAGAAAATCAACGACGGCACGGCGGTCAATCTTGGCACGATGGAGCGCATCCGCGTGATCGACGCGGCTCGCCTCGTGCTCGAATACTCGGGGCACAAAGCCGAAATACGCCTGCGTCCGGAGATGCCAACCGGTCCCGTGAACCGCGTCGCCGACAATGCTTTGGCAAAGCAGCTCCTGGGTTGGGAGCCGAAGACGCCGTTCCGCGAAGGATTGCGCAAAACGATGGACTGGTATTTCGCGAGCCACCAGCGCGCGGCCGTGGACAATGTCCTCGAAAAAATGCTGACCGCGCGGTGAGTCCAGAAGATCAGGTAGCTCTGAAAGTGAAAGACGAGCGTCGTTTGCCGATTGGGACGACTGTTACCAAGCCATGACGCCCTATTCCGATCTGATCGCCTTCGCGGTAGCGCTTCTGGGATCGCTGGGTCTCACCGTTCCGGTTCGCCGTCTGGCTCTCCACTACGGTATGGTCGATCGGCCAGGCCCGCGAAAAGTCCACGTAAAGCCGATCCCGCTTCTCGGCGGCATCGCGATTTATCTTGGATTCATTGTCGCCGTGGTTTTCACCCTTCGCGGCGCGCCGCAACAGCAGATCGCGGGCATTCTCGCCGGTGCGACGCTTCTGGCGACCGTCGGCCTTCTTGACGACGGCGGCATGCTGCATCACCAAGTGAAGCTCTTCATTGGCATGCCTGCCGGAGCGTGTTTCCTCCTGGCGTCCGGAATCCACGCTCAGTTTTTCTCGGTATTTGTTCCCGGAAAGCCAGGCACGATCCTCGACGGCTGTCTCACCATCCTTTGGGTCGTCGGAATCACCGCCGCTTTCAGCATCCTCGATCACATGGACGGCCTGTGCGCCGGCATCGCCGCCGTGGCAGCCGCGTTCTTCACGATATCCGCCACCATCCATCATCAGGTGCTGGTGCAAACGCTAGCCGCTGCCACTCTCGGAGCCGCTCTCGGCTTCCTGCGCTGGAATTTCAATCCCGCAAAGATCTTCATGGGCGACGGCGGCGCGATGTTCCTCGGTTTCCTGATGGCCACGCTCGGATTGAAAGTGCGTGTGGACTCTTTAGGTTTCCCGGTCTCCTGGCTGTTGCCGATCCTGATTCTCGGCGTGCCCATTTTCGACACCGCGATGGTCTCGATTTCGCGCGCCCGCCGCGGCCTGCTGCCCTTCACGTCGCCCGGCAAGGATCACACCGCGCACCGTTTGTCGAATCTCGGGCTCGG
>DATGGN010000182.1:0-22588 GCA_035308485.1 Rhizomicrobium sp. | reverse complement strand
CCCTTCGTCACCACCTTTCACGGCGCCTATTCGGCGGGCTCGGCACCGAAACGTCTGTACAATTCAGTCATGCTGCGCGGCGCTGCGGTGATTGCCAATTCGCAGTGGACGGCGGAGCACATCCAGAGCACCTATTCGCTCCGGCCGAAGCGCCTGGCCGTGATTCCGCGCGGCGTCGATCTCGACCGCTTCGACCCTGCGCGCGTTTCCCGCGACCGGATCGAACGCCTGCGTACAGATTGGGGCGTTCGCGAATCCGACGTTGTCATTCTGCTGCCGGGCCGCATCACGCGCTGGAAGGGCCAGCTCGTTTTCATCGAAGCGCTCGCAAAGATGCCGCGAAATCACGGCGCGTCCTTTCGCGCGGTCCTCGCGGGAGACGCACAGGGGCGCGATGCCTATGGGGCCGAGGTAAAGCGGAGCATCGAAAAGAACGCGCTTGAAGACCACGTCACGATCGCCGGGCATGTGGACGACATGCCGGCCGCCTATCGCGCGGCCGATATTGTCGTCTCCGCCTCCACCGACCCGGAAGCGTTCGGACGCGTCGCCGCGGAGGCGAGCGCGATGGAGCGCGCCGTTGTCGCGACCGATCATGGCGGCGCGCGGGAAACGATCTTGCCCGACGTTTCCGGCTTGCTTGTTGCTCCCGGCGACGCGGCAGCCCTGGCCGCAGCGCTCGATCAACTGATGCAGGCAGGCCCCGACGCGCGCCTTGCAATGGGTGCCCGCGGCCGCGAGCACATCGCCAGGAACTTCAGCCTCGCCCGCATGGCCGCCGACACGCTCGCGCTGTACAGGGAGTTGATTGACACTTCCGGGGACTAACCTGTTGTTTGCCTCCCCCGCGCAGCAATAGCGGACCGGGGGAGGTGGCGAGCGCGAAACAGCGCGAGCCGGAGGGGGCGGTTGAATGTCGACACCAGGTGCCCCCTCCGCCCAGCCAATAAAGCGGCTCACCAATTTGGTACGGCTTATCGTTGGAGCCGCTTTACAGGCTGGGCACCTCCCCCGCGCAATGCATGCGCGGGGGAGGCAAACTTTAGCCATGGCACTAAACGACATCATCATTGCTGGCCAGGATCTCGGCGATGTGCATTGTACGGAGCGGCAATCCCCGCCGCGCGATGCGGCCTTCGAGGTGCAGAAGACAGCCGAGATCGCCGCTCGCAATGATGTCCGCGCGCGTACTTTGCGCGTCGGCAATCTTGTCGTCCGCCATGCGCTCGGAGATTTCCGGATATTTGACCGAAAACAGGCCGCCAAAGCCGCAGCAGACCTCGCGGTCGTGCAGTTCGTGCAGTTCCAGTCCGTCCACCGATCTGAGGAGCTGGCGCGGCTCGTCGCTCACATGCATTTCGCGCAGGGATGAACAGGAATCGTGATAGCAGACGCGCGCCCCAAACGTGGCGGGAATGGCGCCGACGCCGCGGACGCGGACCAGAAACGAGATCAGCTCGTACGTTTTTTGTGCGAGTGCAGCAGCGCGCGGCGACCAGACGGGATCGGAGGCAAGCGCTTCGGGATAATGTATGCGTATCATTCCGGCGCAGGAGCCCGAGGGCGCCACCACGTAATCGAATCCTTCAAATGCCGCCACCACCTGGCGCGCGATTGCGGCGGCGTTCCGGTCATCACCGGCATTCCACGCGGGTTGGCCGCAACAGGTTTGCGCGCGCGGCACCTCGACATCGCAGCCGGCCCTCTCGAGGAGTTTGACGGCCGCAAAACCGACACGGGGACGCATCAGGTCGACGAGGCAGGTGACGAACAGTCCGACGCGCGGGCGCGAAGTCATTTCGCGGACGGTCGGCGCGGCGCCCGGCGCGGCCGCTTCACGCGCGACTTCTTCGGCTCCGGTACGCCTTCACCCAGGCGGTACGTCATTTCGCGCAGATGGCGCATGAAGTACTGGCGGTCGCCGGTCGCCGGAAGCTTCTCGAACGGCACCGGTTCACCGAGGCGAATGTGAAGCTCGCTGCCGATTCTGTCGTGCACCTCCTTGAAGAGAAGCGAAAGCCTGAGCGTCACGCTGATGTGGCTCGCGATCTGAAAAATCCGGCTGTTCTGGCCGGCGAAGAACACCGAAGCGACCGGCGCTTTCGCCTGCGCGATCAATCTTCCCGTGAAGGTCTTCCATTCCGCGTCGACCGCGCGCTTGTGCCAGGGCGTGGGCGTGGTCGAGACGCCGCCGGCGGGAAAGACGATCAGGCAACCGCCATCCAGCAGGTGCTTCTTCGCCGCCGCGCGCGACTGGATGTTCGTCTGCATCGCTTCTTCCGATTCGGTGAAGTCGATCGGCAAGAGAAATTTGCGCACCTCTTTGGCCCGCATCAGTACCGAATTCGTCAGCACGCGAAAATCGTCCCGCACGCGCGATACGAGGTGGCAGATGACGACGCCGTCGAGCACGCCAAAGGGATGGTTGGAGACAACGATGAGCGGCCCGGTTTTCGGCCAGCGTGCGAGCGTCTGTTCGTTGCAGACGATCTTCAGTTCGAGCCGCCGGACGGCGGCGTTCCAGAAGCTTTCGCCGGGCAGGGGGTTGGCGAGGTGATCCTCATAAAGCCATTTGAGATAGGGCTGGCCCGACATGCGTTCGATCAGCTTGATGACGAAGCGCTTCAGCCGCGGATCGTCGGGCTCGGCGTAGGAGAAGCTGTCGTCGTCAGGCTTGCCCATTGCACATCTAGTATCCTGATTCAGCCGGACGCGATACCGCCAGAAAGGGCTTGGCGCAAAGGATGCGCGGTGGACGCGGAACAATGATTGCGTGCCTTGGGGCGCATGCGAAGTGCGCCCTTGTTTCTCTGCGGCCTCAGCGAAGCGTCAGCGTCTTCTGCGCTAAGCCTTCTTCGTCGCCGGGAAACGGCGCGTGAGCCAGTCGAGCATCGCCCGGTTCGTCTCCTCGGGCTTCTCCTGCTGGGTCCAATGTCCGCAATTGCGGATCAGCACCTTTTCGAGGTCGGGAACGTAACGCTCCATGCCCTCCGTCAGCGACGGTGGCAGCACGACGTCGTCTTCCGCGCTGATCATCAGCGCGGGTACATCGATACGCTGCTCGAACCGCTCCGACAGCTGCCAGTTGCGCGTGATGTTGCGATACCAGTTGATCCCGCCGGTGAAGCCGGTGCGCGTGTAGGTGTCCACGAAGACTTTCATCTCGTCGGCGTCGAGCAGCACGTCGCCGCGCCACCAGCTTTCATCCATTTGCAGTGCCTGTACGAGCTCGAGGTTGCGCGCCTCCGGAGGAAGTTTCGCCCAGTCCTCTGCGGTCATGGCGTCCCTCCGCATGAAGAAGCGGAAAGTCTTGCCGACATCGCGCGCCAGAATCGCGTCCGCCTCGCCGGGCTTCTGAAAGAACACCATGTACATATTCTCGCCGAAGCGGGCGCGCATGACGGCGATCGGGTCCGAGGGGGCGCGCGGCATAAGCGGCGTATTGAGGCCGATGACGCCCGCGACGACCGAAGGGCAGTAGAGCGGCATCGCCCAGATGACCGCGCCGCCCCAGTTATGCCCGCAGAACACGGCCTTGTGGATGTCGAGCGCGTCGAGCAGCCCGGCGAGATCGCCGGTCAGATGCGCCATGTCGTATTCGTTGACGCCGGCGGGTCGTGACGTGCCGCCATAGCCGCGCTGGTCCGGCGCGATCGCGCGATACCCGGCGGCGGCGAGTGCCAGCACCTGATGCCGCCAGGAAAAGGCGAGCTCGGGAAAACCATGACACAGCACGACGGGAAAGCCGTTCTCCGGTCCGGCTTCGTACACCGCCATGTCGATGCCGTTGGTGCGGATCATCCGCTTGGGAAATGGGATCATGTGAATCGCGTCGCCTCTCGATGCCGTCTATTCTTGCGAATATACTTGACTAACGCCGTTCCGATCTATAGGGCGGACACATAATTTTCTTCCTGGTTCCCTGCAAAATAATTCTTGCTATTTCGTGATTACACTGTTATTATAATTGGAATGGCTTAATGAAGTGCCCCAAAGAGCTGGTGGAAGTTGCGAGAGAAGGAGATGTCTGATGCTGCCGAGGTATGCGAATGAGTTATTGACCCGTTTGGAACGGGTCGTGCAAATCGGTTGTGCCGAGGTCCGGAAGCAAGAACTCTTGTGGTGGTATGATCAAGAACGCGTGACGGTTAGTATCTGGAGGGACATTCAGCAAAAGTGGCAGGACGAATTGCTTGGTGACAAACTCGGCTGGGAGCCGGATGACGCTCCGCTCTTGGTCGGCTACGATGGGGAGGGCAGGTACGTGTTGGTCTGGGGGGAGGGTCTATCGACGGATGACGCTTGGCTCAAAGACGCGCGCACCCTGGCGCGCCGAGATACCGAGGAAGACGACGCCTGACCTGGTCGGAGGGAGGGAGCCCAAACCCAATTGGGCTCCTTCACGTCTCAACAGAGAAGTGCAAGATTCCGGATTTCGGAAGCGTTGGACAGGAAAAATCAGTCAGCGGGATGATTGATGGCGGCGTGTACTGACGTTCAACATTGGCAGAAAGCCACACCAGAGCAGGTCCTTCAGTTCCTTAAAGGGAAGAGAGAACCAAAGCGCCGGCGCGGCGGTATGCTCATCATACGCTCAAAGCTTACACAAGCAGATGTCTATTCCTATATGCGCGCCCGATTTGGTAGGCCGAACGGCTTTCAGAATTTTCTGCGCAAAGACGATAGCGACAATCTGGTGCATTGGGACTTCAACCTGAAGGCGATTGACGTCGACGTCTATGTGCAGGGTCGGATGCGAGACATTATGGTGATGGTTTCTGAGCCGATGACGGATTCTAATTGGAAAGAACTGATTATCGCGATGAAGGGGGATTTTGCGAGGGTAGGCGCCGACAAATCGGCAGTGCTCAGATCGTTCGAGAAGTTCTCTGTCTTTCAAAATAAGTACGTCGCTCTGGCCAATGAGTGCGCAGATTTGCACGCAGCAATAACTGACACCCCGGAGCTCGTAAAGCAACTACCGCGGATTACAAGCAAGCGATCGCTCGGTCGGTACAAATCAACAATGAACAAGATCGCCAAGCGAGCAACCGCTCTCTATGGCGATTGCCTTAAATTGCGGCTGTTGACACCGATTATGGCCGAAGCCTTCCTTAACATGATGATCCTTACGTTTTGCAAACCTGCAATTCGCAGCAACAAAGCAAAGTACGACATCTTCTTACGCGAAAAGATTCCCGACCGGCTCGAGCATCTCACGATCAATTGCAGCGGTTTCATTCGTGCCGTGAATCCAAGCAGCGATGCCTACAAGGCATTTCTCCGCGTGATGAACGCCCGGAACTTCGCCATTCACGGCAATATCGATCCAGTGCGAGAGACTATTGAGACGGTGTATTTCGAGGGTAAGGTGCCTATCTTCGCCGAAAACGGCGATCACCTGCTCAAGCTATTCCAACACCTGGAGGCCGTTAATACGCCGCAGGACGTAATTCGCGATTACGAAGCGGTCCACGAATTTCTGTTCGAACTCCGGAATATACTTGCACCGGAGTACCAAAAGTTTTTCGACCACGTCATTAACGATCCGTATCCCGGTTACGAAGTCAAGGTGAAGCGGGTAACGAAAATCCTGCCCGGCCACAATGCCGCCATGCTATTTCCAAACGAAAAATACGACGATGATCTGGACGTTAGATGGTGAGAACTGAAATGAGCTAGCGAGACGCACTGTGCTTTAGCGCCGCCCAGGCGAGGGCAGCCCAGCCGGCGAGAAAGGCGGCGCCGCCGAACGGCGTAACGAAGCCGAAGCCGCGCGAGCCGGTCACCGCCAGCAGATAGAGCGAGCCCGAGAACAGAATGATACCGGCAAGGAAGAGAATGCACGCGACATTGCCCGTGGCACTGCGCGTCGCGAGTGCCGCGAGCCCGATCGCGAGCCCATGGTACATCTGATAGCGCGCTCCGGTCTCGAACGTCTGCAGCGCATGCGCATCAAGCCGCGATTGCAACCCGTGCGCGCCAAACGCTCCCGCGGCAACGGCGATAAAGCCGTTGACAGCCGCGACGGCCAGCCACGGATTCATGGATCACGCGCAGCCGCAGCCGCCATGGGCGTACACATCGGGATGGCTGTGCGGTACGTTTTCCCTGAGCGCGGCGAGCGCGCTTTTCGAGATTTCGGCTGTGGCGGCGAAATCCGCGCGCACGTGCGCCATCAGGCCGTCGTCGCACATCAGGTCGAGCGCAGTGTGCGCCAGCGATTTCGCGCCGTCGAGCACCGCCTTGTCGCCCTTTTCCGACGCCGCCCAGCGAGCGAATTCGGCGTTGTGAATGATCACGTCCCTGGGCGCGACCGCGATCATCGGATGGATCGAGGGGACGCGGTGGCTGACATTCCCCATGTCGGTCGAGCCCGCAAACCCCGGAGGAATGCTCGAGAGCGGCGTCAGCTCGCGGCCAAGTGCCTCGAAATTCTTGGCGAAGGCGTCGGCCATCGGTCCATTGCTCTTGAGGTCGAGATAATCGGAGACCCAGCGCGTTTCGAGTTTGCAGCCCGTCGAGAGCGCGGCGGCTTCGAAGCACGCCTGTACGCGCTTCTTGAGCCTCGCCAGGTCGTGCATGTCGCGCGCGCGTACATAGAAGCGGCAGGCCGCGCGTTCGGGAACGATGTTCGCCGCCAGCCCGCCTTCCGTGATGATGCCGTGGATGCGTTCGGTCTGGCGGATGTGCTGCCGGAGCTGCGCAATCGATTGATAGGCGCTGACGACGGCGTCGAGCGCATTCAACCCGCGATAAGGCATGGCCGAGGCGTGCGCGGCCTTGCCGAAATAGGTGACTTCCACCTCCGACACGGCGATGCACGGCATCGCGACGAGATCGATGCTTGCGGGATGGATCATCATCGCAGCATCGGCGCCTTCGAAGGCGCCTTCGCGCGCCATGAGCTCCTTGCCGCCGATGCGCTCTTCCGCCGGCGTTCCGAGATAGCGCACACGGCCGGGAAGGCGCGCGCCCAGTTTCGCCAGCGCCATCGCCGCGCCAAGCCCGGCCGTCGCGATGATGTTGTGACCGCAGGCGTGTCCGACCCCCGGCAACGCATCGTATTCCGAGAGCACCGCGATGACGGGTCCCTTTTCATTGCCGAACTCGGACGCGTACGCCGTCTTCACGCCGAAGACTTCGCGCCGGACAGGCAGATCGTGGGACGCGACGGCGTCGGAAAGCCGTTTCGCCGCTTTGAACTCCTCGAGCGCAAGTTCGGGTTCCTGGTGGATGGCGTGACTGAGCCCCAAGAGTTCGGCGCGCATGCTGTCGACCGCCGCGCTCACGTCTTTTTTCAGCTCTTCAAGGCTCATCCGAGGCTCTCCGGCAAATATTTGGGACAGGATATCGTGTCCCGACGCGTCGTTGCCCGCCGCGCCGTATCGCAATCGCGGGAGACGATATCGTGTCCCGTAGGGGGCCGTATCATAGCGTTCGGCCCGCCGCGTGCGAGGGGGCGACACCTGAAATTTCCTGCAGGGCGGCCATGCGCTCAAATCGTTGGCGGGGCAGGGCGAAGGGGTTCTGCTAGGATTGCCCAATGCAGAGAGAGTCGGCCGCAAGCGAGGGAAACGAGGCCCGGGAACGCCGTGCCCCGATTCGCCGGCTTGCCGAGGGAACGATCAACCGCATCGCCGCCGGCGAAGTGGTCGAGCGGCCGGCCAGCGCGGTCAAGGAACTCGTCGAGAATGCGCTCGATGCCGGCGCGACGCGCATCGATGTGGAAATCGTGTCGGGCGGCGCCGACCTCATTCTGGTTTCGGACGATGGTTGCGGCATGGACGCGGAGGCCCTCGACCTCGCCGTGCTGCGCCACGCCACCTCGAAACTGCCCGTCGGTACCGACGGTAGCGATGATCTTTCGCACATCGCGACGCTCGGTTTCCGCGGCGAGGCGTTGCCCTCGATCGGCGCCGTCGCGCGGCTGTCGATCAGCAGCCGGACCAATCAGGGCGGCGCGTACAGAATCCAGGTGGAGGCCGGCCGCGTGGAAGGCCCTGCGCCCGCGGCTCTTGGCGAGCCCGGAACACGCGTGGAAGTCCGCGACCTTTTCTTTGCGACGCCGGCGCGGCTGAAATTTCTCAAATCCGCGCGATCGGAAGAACTTGCCGCGACCGATGCCGTGCGCCGCCTTGCCATGGCGCGCGCGGATGTGAGCTTCACCCTCGCGCTCGACGGGAAGCGCGTGCTCGATGCCCCGCGCGAAGGTGATCTTTTCGAGGGGCGGCTGAAACGCCTCGCACGCCTGATGGGTCGCGATTTCGCCGACAACGCTGTCCCGGTCGATGCCAGGCGCGAGGGCCTGCGAATCTCCGGGTATGCGGGACTTCCGACCTACAACCGCGGTTCCTCGCAGATGCAGTTTCTGTTCGTGAACGGCCGGCCCGTGCGCGATCGGCTGTTGCTGGGCGCCGTGCGCGGCGCCTATGCCGATTTCCTCGCGCACGACCGTCATCCCGCGCTCGCGCTGTTCGTCGAATGCGATCCCGAGTTCGTCGACGTCAATGTGCATCCCGCGAAGACCGAAGTGCGTTTTCGGGACTCGGGCCTTGTGCGCGGGCTGATCGTGAGTGCCCTGAAGGGTGCACTTTCTGCCCACGCGCATCGTGCCTCAACAACCGTAGCGGAGCCCGCCCTTGCCGCGCTCAGGCCGCATTCCTCTCCCGCGATGCCGTTTTCGCGCAGCAGTTCGCTGCATGGTTTTTCTGAAGCGGCGCGGGACTATCACGCACCGCTGCTGCAGCCCGTGGGCGCCGCCTCATTCGCCGGCCGGGTGGAAAGCGAGGCAGCCGACGAAGGCCGCGAAGCGTTTCCGCTCGGCGTCGCGCGCGGACAATTGCACGAAACCTACATCGTCGCCCAGACGATGGACGGAATTGTCATCGTCGATCAGCACGCCGCGCACGAGCGGCTTGTGTACGAGCGCATGAAACATGCGCTCGCGAACGGACGCGTGGCCACGCAGCCGCTCCTCATTCCCGAAGTTGTGGAGCTCGATCCCTCCGACGTGGCGCGAATTTCCGACCGCGCTGCCGAATTTGCCGAACTTGGTCTCGTGATCGAGCCCTTCGGATCCGATGCGGTTCTGGTGCGCGAAAGCCCGGCCCTGCTCGGCGCCGTGGATCTCAGGTCGCTGGTCCGCGACCTTGCCGACGACCTCGCCGAAACCGGCGCCACGCATTCGCTGAAGGAAAGGCTCGACCACATTTCGGCGACGCTCGCCTGCCATACGAGTGTACGCGCGGGCCGCCGCCTGACGGCGGAAGAAATGAACGCGCTCCTGCGCGAAATGGAGTCTACGCCGCATTCCGGACAGTGCAATCACGGGAGGCCGACCTATGTGGAGATCAAGCTTGCCGACATCGAGCGCCTGTTCGGACGCCGCTGATCGCGGATCGGCGATCCGCGGATGAACGATACCGCAGCGCGCATCGAGGAGCAGCCTTCGACCACAACATCGGGCAATCCGGTGTTGCGCTGGCTGGGGATCCTCGGTCCCGGGCTCGTGACCGGCGCGGCGGACGACGACCCGAGCGGTATTGGCACGTACAGCCAGGTCGGCGCGCAGTTCGGCTATCAGATGGGCTGGACAGTGCTGTTCAGCTTTCCGCTGATGGCCGCCATCCAGGAGATTGCGGCGCGCATCGGTTCGACGACCGGACACGGCATCGCTGCCAATCTGCGCAAACACTACCCGCCGTGGGTGCTCGGCATCATTGTCATGGCGCTCCTCGTCGCCAATGTGATCAATCTCGGCGCCGACATCGCCGCCATGGGCGATGCCGCGACGCTGATCCTCCCCGGCCCGATGCAGCTTTGGGTGGTCGTCGTCACGGTTATCTCCGCCGCAGCCGAGGCCTGGCTGAGCTACGCGCGCTACGCCGCCATTCTCAAATGGGTCACCCTCGTGCTCCTTGCCTATGTCGCGACGCTCATGGTCGCGCATGTGCACTGGAGCGAAGCGCTGGTCGGCGCCGTCGTACCGAAGCTGTCGGCCGGCGGCGCCGCGGCAACGGCGCTGGTCGCCGTTCTCGGGACCACGATCAGCCCTTATCTCTTCTTCTGGCAATCCTCGCAGGAGGTGGAAGAACTGCACCGGCGGAACCACAAACCGCTCTGCGTCGCGCCGCGCGCGGCCGGTCCCGAGCTGAAGCGCATCCGTATCGACACGCTGGTCGGCATGGCGTTTTCAAACCTGATCGCCCTGTTCATCATTGTCGCGGTCGCAGCCACGCTGTACACGCATGGCATTCGCAACATCGACAGCAGCGTCAAGGCCGCACAGGCGCTGGCGCCGATCGCGGGCCGGTTCGCCAGCGTTATCTTCGCCGTCGGTATCATCGGTACGGGCCTGCTCGCCCTGCCGGTGCTCGCCGGCTCGGCCGGCTATGCGGTGTCCGAAACATTTCGCTGGACGTTGGGTCTCGACAAGACGCCGCGGGCCGCGCGTGCCTTCTACGGCGTCATTGCGGGTTCCATGCTGCTCGGCATGCTGATCGCCTTTTCGCCGATCGACCCGATGAAAGCGCTCTATTGGTCCGCCGTCGTCAACGGCGTCCTTGCCGCACCGGTCATGGTGGTGATGATGCTGATTTCGTCCAACCGCAAAATCATGGGCAAGCTCGCCATTTCCTGGCGCATGCGCGTTGCGGGGTGGATAGCGACAGCGGTGATGGCGGCGGCCGCGGTTGGGATGTTCGTCACCGCCTAGGGTTTGATCCAACCAAACGGAAACGCAGGCTCACTCGTGTAAGACTCGACCTCGCATAAACGCGACACACGTATCGCCATAGCTGCGCGCATCGAGCACTTCCAATCCACCGCACTTCGCTGGCTCTTCATCGACGTGGTATTCGGCCACGATGAGCGCGCCCGACGCCAGCCAGCATCCCTCGCGCAAGGCGTGAAGGGCAGGCGCGAGCAGGTCTTGTCTGTACGGCGGATCGAGAAAGGCGAGATTGAACGGTCCGCCCGAATTGGCGGAAAGCGGCCCCAGCGCGGTTGCGTCGCGCCGCCATATCTTCGTTATACCGGTAAGCGCGAGCGCCTCGACATTGCGGCGGACGAGCGCGCGGCTTTCGGCGGAACTGTCGACGAACAGGCAATAATCCGCGCCCCGGGACAGCGCTTCGAGTCCCATGGCGCCGGTGCCGGCGAAGAGGTCGATCACGCGCGCGTTTTCGAGCGTGAAGCCGAAACCGAAATCGTTGTGCGCGAGGATGTTGAAGACGGCCTGACGGACCTTGTCCGATGTCGGGCGGACGCGGTCATCCGCCGGCGTGGCGAGCGGCCGCCCGCCAAAGCGTCCGCCGGTTATGCGCACAGCCACTTCTTCAGCGAAAACAGCGTGTACGCACCGTCGTTGTAGGGAAGTTCCGCATAAACGCTGTAACCGCATTTCTCGTAGAACGGCCGCGCCTGCCAGCTGAAGGTGGAAACCACTGCAAGACGCGCGCCGCGCTTCAGGCCTTCCCGTTCGGCGGCGGCCATCATTCGCGCGCCATATCCGCCGCTGCGGCGATCGTCTTCGATGTAAACGTCCTCGAGCACCAGCACGTCGAAGTTGACCGATGCCAGAATCCCTCCGCGAAGCACACCGTCCGGCTCACGCAGCGTCACGTTGAAATACTGCCGCTCCGGCCAGTCCGCGCGCGTGCGATTGAAGGCGCGCAGTCCCGTGTGGACCATCTGAACGACGGCTTCGTCTTTCGCTTCAACGGCAATTCTCAAATTGTCGGCCAAACAGCCCGCCCCGTGGGAATTCGCAACGAACAGGCCTATAGCAGAGACGGGCCGACGAGGGCGATTCGGATGGGCAGCGGGTTCGCGGAGCATTTCGGCGTCCTGTTCCTGGTGGTGTTCGCCGCCGCGTTTCCCATCGTCAATCCCGCCGGCAGCGCGCTGATATTTCTCGACATGACCCGGCGCGCCGATCATCGCCTGCGCGAAGAGCTGGCGCGGCGTATCGCGTTTTACAGCTTTCTCGTGCTCACGGTTTCGCTGCTCATCGGTTCCTATGTTTTGTCCTTCTTTGGAATATCGGTACCGGCGCTCCGCGTTGCCGGCGGCATCGTTGTGGCGGCGGCCGGCTGGCAGTTCCTGCAGGAGCACGACGAAGAGGAGCCTGTTGCCCCCGATGCCGTGCAGGAACAGAGCTCGCGCGACGGCTTTCTCGCAATGGCCTTCTTTCCGTTCACCATGCCGATCACGACGGGGCCCGGCACAATCTCGGTGATGATTGCGCTTGGCACGAGCCATGCCACGCACGACCCGCTGCAACACCGCTTTCTTTTCGATGCCGCGGCGCTGGCTGCGAACGCCACGCTCGCGGTGGTCGTCTATTTCTGTTTTGCCTTCGCCGATCGCGTGCAGCGCATTCTCGGCAATACCGGTACCACCACCCTGCTCCGCCTTTCCGCCTTCATTCTCTTCTGCATCGGCGTGCAGATTTTCTGGAGCGGAGTCGCGGAATTCCTCGCGCCCTGGCGCCCGCATTGATTTAAAGCGTACTTGACCGCGGGCGTCTTCGCCCGCATTCCTGCGAAACAGCCTCAATGGCCGCGGAGCCGGAGAGATTCTGTCGCGCTTCGCGCGATGCGGGCGGGGCGCCCGCGGTCCCGGGAAGAACGAACCGGTCACATCCCGGTGTGCGGACTGGCGGTTTTCGTGCGGGGTCGGTATAGCCGCCCGCATGCTCCGGATATTTTTTTGTGTTCTGTTCGTTCTGGCGGGCGCCACGGCCGCCGGAGCCCAGATCGACTCCGTGCCCAAAGTGCATGTGCGGCTGGTCGCCGAACAAAATGAAGTTGCCCCGGCGAAGGCGGTGACGGTCGCGCTGGTCGAGCACATCCGGCCGGGCTGGCACACCTACTGGCAAAATCCGGGTGACGCGGGTCAACCGACCGAAATCCAGTGGACGATGCCGCCGGGCTGGCATGCCGGCTCCATTCAGTGGCCGTGGCCGAAGGAATTGCCGGTCGGTCCGTTGATGGACTACGGCTACGAAGGCGACCCCTGGCTGTTGGTCAACGTCACGCCACCCGCGAACGCCACGCCCGGAGACAGGATCACCCTCAAGGCACACGCAACGTGGCTTGTGTGCAAGGAAGTGTGCATTCCGGAAGACGCGACCGTCACGCTTCCGCTCGCCATCGCGGCAAAACCGCAACCGGCCAATCCGGCAACAGCGGCCGCGTTCGCTGCCGCAAGAGCGCGGTTGCCCACGCAGTCGCCATGGCCGGCGCGTTTCGCAAGCGGCGATGCCCTCGGCCTTGTACTTGCCGCACCGAATCTTGCGAACGCCAATGTCACGGCGGCACATTTCTTTCCTCTTGCGCAGGGCGAAGTGAAGGGAATCGCGCCGCAGCAATGGCGGGTATCGCAGCAGGGACTGTTGCTGCGCCTCCAGCCCGGGAAAGGCACGAAATCCCTGCGCGCGTTGAACGGGCTGCTGGAGATCGAGAGCGCCGGCGCGCCGACGCAGGCGCTCGAAATATCGGCCCTGCCGGGCCCGGTTCCCGACTTCGGGAGCGATGTACAATTGAGCCTCGCGCCGGCGCTGCTCTTCGCGTTTCTCGGCGGCCTCATTCTCAATCTCATGCCCTGCGTCCTGCCGATACTCGCCATGAAAGCGCTCGCGCTCGCCTCGCATTCCGGACGCGAAACCCGCGAAGCGCGCCACGAAGGCTTCGCCTATGGCGCCGGCGCCGTGTTGAGTTTCGCCGTGCTTGGCGCGGCCGTTCTCGCCCTGCGCGCGGCCGGCGAGGCGATCGGCTGGGGATTCCAGCTTCAGGAACCGGCAGTCGTCGCCGCGTTTGCGCTGCTCGTCTTCGCGATCGGTCTGAACCTTTCCGGCGTCTTCGAAGTCCCGGGCATCGGCGCCGGCGACGTGCTCGCGCGACGCGGCGGGACGGCCGGGGCGTTCTTTACCGGCGTTCTCGCCGTCGCGGTGGCTGCCCCCTGTACAGCGCCGTTCATGGCCGCGGCACTTGGATATGCGCTGACGCAACCGGCAGCTGCCGCGCTCCTGGTTTTCGTGGCGCTGGGAATCGGGTTTTCGGCGCCCTTCGTCGCCGTCGGCCTCTCGCCTGCGCTGAGGCGCCTTCTGCCGAAGCCGGGAGCCTGGATGAACGTCTTCCGGCAGTTGCTCGCGTTCCCGATGTACGCCACCGGGCTCTGGCTTCTCTGGGTCCTCGCGCTCGAGAGCGATCCCGATCACGTCGCCATGGTGCTTGGCGCCGCTCTTGTTCTGGCGTTCGCCCTCTGGCTTCTTGGCACGGCCCGGCAATCGACCCGCGCGAGCATCAGGAAAGGCATCCAATGGCCCGCGGGCGTGCTCGCGGTCGCGATGTTCGCCGCGCCAGCCGTGCTGCTCGGCGCGCGCCATGATGCAGCACCGCTTCGGATCACGGCGATTCCGTCTCAGCCGTACAGCGAGCGACGCCTGGTTGCCTTGCGCGGGCAGAAGCGCGGAGTCTTTGTGGATGCGACGGCCGCCTGGTGCCTCACCTGCCTCGTCAACGAAAAGGTGGCGCTCGATCGTCCCGCTGTACGCCAGGCATTCGAGAAGCAGCGGATTGCGCTCTTGGTCGCCGACTGGACGAATCGCAATCCCGAGGTGACCCAGCTCCTGCAGGCCCATTCCCGCTCGGGCGTGCCGCTCTATCTCTATTACGCGCCCGGCGCCGCCGACGCCGTCGTCCTGCCGCAGATTCTGACTCCCGAAGCCGTGCTCCAGGCGATCGGACGATCTTGAGAATGAGTCGCGCGGAAAGTTGCCGCCGTGCCCTTACAAACGCACTTTCTATTGCCGGGGCGCCGACAGATCGCAAGCCCATTTCCCGCTTCAGGCGTTAGCTTGGTCGGATGCGCGCCGGTCCCGGCAGCGCGATATTCGGGGAGGAAACACTCATGAGCGTCTTCGAGGCGGAGGATTTCGATCACCACGAGACCGTAGCTTTTTTTGACCACAAGCCATCCGGCCTCAAGGCGATCATCGCCCTTCACTCGACGGCTCTTGGACCGGCCTGCGGCGGCACGCGTGTCTATCCCTATCCGACGAGCGATGCGGCGCTCACCGATGTCCTGCGCCTCTCGCGCGGCATGAGCTACAAGAATGCGATCGCCGACCTGCCGCTTGGCGGTGGCAAGGCTGTCTTCATCGGCGATCCCGCGACCGACAAGACCGAAGCGCGGCTGCTCGCTTACGCGGACGCCGTCAACACGCTCGGCGGCCGTTACATCACCGCGATGGACGTCGGCATGACGCAGCGCGACATGCCGGTAATCCAGCGTGGCACCAGATATGTGGCGGGATTCGATCAGCCCGGAAAATCCGGTGGCGACTCCGGGCCGATGACGGCGCTTGGAGTTTTTCTCGGCCTCAAAGCGGCGGTGAAGCATCGCCTCGGTACCGATTCCGTGAAAGGGCTGACCGTCGCCGTGCAGGGCGTCGGCAAGGTCGGCATGAAACTCGCCCGCCAGCTCCATGCCGAAGGCGCGCGGCTGATCGTATCCGATGTACAACGCGAGCTGCTCGACCAGGCCGTGGCCGAGTTTGGCGCGAAGGTGGTTGGCGGCGACGAAATCGTCGCGGTTGCGTGCGATGTCTTTTCGCCTAATGCGTTGGGTGCGGTTTTGAACAGGGAGAGCATTCCGCGCCTGCGTGCCCAGGTGGTCGCGGGTGCGGCCAACAATCAGCTCGGCCGCGATTCCGACGGTGCGGCGCTTCGGGCGCGCGGCATTCTCTATGCGCCCGATTACGTCATCAACGGCGGCGGCGTGATCTGCGTCGCCGGGCAGATATTCGACTGGGGCAATGCGGAAATCGAACGCCGCGTGCGTGCCATCGCTGACCGCCTGTCGCAGATATTCAACCGCGCCGATCAGGAAGACCTGTCCACCAACATCGTCGCCGACCGCATGGCCGAAGAACGCATGGCCCACGCCGCGGAGACCCGCCACGCCGCGGAGTAACACCGCTACCCCTCATCCGCCTCGTCCAGGATAAATCCGCGCCCCGGCACCTTCTCCCGCAGGGGGGAAGGATCGACGGCGCCGCGATTGTACAACGCGAACCCTCTTCCCCTCGCGGGAGAGGGTGGCGCGGCGCACGCCGCCGGGTGAGGGGCAAGCATTAACTCATGTGAGAGAGGTGGCTGAAGAAGTGCGGCCAGAGCCCCACGATGCCGACGAGGATGAGATAGATCGCGATCAGATAGTTGAGAATTCGCGGCATGATCAGAATGAGAATGCCGAAGATCAGCGCGATCAGCGGTTGAAGCGTCAGAACATTGATGTCGATGTGCATGGTTTCTCCTCACCGTACGCCGCCAGCTCCCGAACGGCACTGTATAACGCGCATGGCGGCATTCAAGGCTCCGCCCCGCTCCGCTTCCCTCCCGATTTAACCGGGCGGCCGCGCGGGTGTGATCCCGGGCGCTTGGGGCCGCCGATTCGTTGGGGGCCCCCGGCATAAGAGGGCGGATCGCTCGCGGGAAAGGACTCGGCAACCTCTTCATCGACCTGCCTGTCCTGTTTGCGCTTCTGCTTCGCCTTTTCGCTCGCGGGTTTTGCTCTGGGCAAACTTGCCTCCCGGTCCGTCACCCTCCACAAGACTATAACGGTCAGCCAGGAGAGAACAGCAATGCAGACGCCGGAAATCGACGTCGTGGGTATCGGGAACGCCATCGTCGACATCATTGCCCACGCCGACGACGCATTCCTTTCCAGACATGGAATGCCGAAGGGCGCCATGACCCTCATCGACGAAGTCAAAGCGGAAGCGCTTTATGCCGCGATGGGGCCGGCCGTGCAGCTGTCGGGCGGCTCGGCCGCCAATACCATCGCTGGGCTTGCGTCGCTCGGTGCGGCAACCGGGTACATCGGCAAAGTCAAGGAGGATCCGCTCGGCCGGATTTTCCGCCACGACATCAGCTCGGCCGGTGTGCGCTTCCCGACACGAGCCGCGGCCGACGGACCGGCGACGGCGCGCTGCCTGATTTTCGTCACGCCCGACGCGCAGCGCACGATGAACACCTTTCTCGGCGCTAGTGCCCATCTTTCGCCGGACGACGTCGACGAGGAATTGATCGGCTCCGCCAAAATCACCTACCTCGAAGGATACCTGTACGATCCGCCGCAGGCCAAAGCCGCCTTCCATCGCGCGGCGGAGATCGCGCATGCCGCCGGCCGCAAGGTCGCGCTGTCGCTCTCGGACCGTTTCTGCGTAGAACGCTACCGCGGGGATTTCCGCAATCTTGCAGAGATGCACATCGATTACCTGTTCGCCAATGAAAGCGAGATCGAGGCGCTGTTCGAGACCGATGTGCAATCCGCGTTGCCGCATGTGGTGTCGGCGGTCGAGATCGCGGCGATCACGCACGGTGCGGAGGGATCGCTTGTCGCGACGAAGCGCGAGCAGATCCGCATCGAAGCCGCGCCGGTAGCGCGGGTGGTGGATACCACGGGAGCCGGCGATCTGTACGCAGCAGGATTCCTATTCGCTCTCGCGCGCGAATTGCCGCTCGCCGAATGCGGCCGTCTCGCCAGCCTCGCGGCGGCGGAAATCATCTCGCATTACGGCGGCCGCCCCGAAACGCCCCTCGCCGAATACGTACGGCAACGAGAAAAAAAGGCTTAATGCAGGGGTACGCAGAAAAAACGCTTCACCACAAAGAACACGAAGCAAAACGAAGACCGATTCGCGCGCCTTTGGCGCGACGTTGCTGCTTTGTGCACCATTGTGGTCTTTGTGGTTCAACTTTCTTCTGCGTCCACTGCGCGGTCGCCGCGCAAGCGCAGCGGGTTCTCGGCGACCTCTGCGCAACCGCTTTTTATCCGACTGGCGCCTGCAGCAAAGGCAGGGCGGCTTTGACGGCCGGGTGAAGGTTCAAATTGCCCTTCGCCGCCGCGGCGAGAAAATCGCGGCGCATGTCGGGATTCCAGAACTTCTGCAGATGATCGGCAACGCCCCTGGCCGCTTTCTCCTCGCCCTGGGCCGCGAAGAATTTGGCGATCTGGTTCGCCATATAGGCGAGTTTTTCGTCCGGGTTCATCACGTACCGATCCGCCCAGGATGCGCAAACACTTCGAAGGAATCGTCGCGGGCGACGGCGACGAGAGTCATGCCCGCGTCTTCGGCCGCCCGCAACGCGTAATTCGTCGGCGCCGAAACCGCAACCAGCATCGGGCAACCGATCGCCGCCGTCTTCTGAACGAGTTCGATCGAGAGGCGGCTCGACAAAACGATGAAACCTTCGCCGGCAGCAATCTTCGCGCGTGCGAGGGCGCCGGCAAGCTTGTCCAGGGCATTGTGCCGACCGACATCCTCGCGCACCGCGACGAGCCGGTTTTCCTGCGCCGACCAGAATCCGGCTGCGTGGACGGCGTGCGTCTCTCTGTTGAGGCGCTGGCGCTCGCGCAGCGATGCAAGCGCCGAAAAGACGGCTTCCGGCGTTACCCGCAGATTTGCGTGGACTTTGCGTGCCGGCCGAACGGCCGCCTCCAGGCTCTCGATGCCGCACAATCCGCAGCCGGCCGGTCCGGCGAGGCGGCGGCGCCGCGACTCGAGCTGTTCGCTGCGCGACCCGCCGAGCGTCATGCGCGCTTCGATTCCCCGGTCGTGCTGTACGACATCGATGGATGTGATTTCGGCGGCGTTGTCGACAATGCCTTCGGTGAGCGAAAAGCCGATGGCGAAATCCTCGATGTCCTCGGGCGTCGCCATCATCACGGCGAACGTCGCGCCGCCATAGGTGAAGGACACGGCCGTTTCTTCGGGAATTGTCCGGGTGCCGGTCGTTGTATTTTCATGCGTCACCAGCATACGTGGTACGGTTGCAATGGGCCCAATCTGCGGCACGACCGGTCCGAATGTTAGGTGAAATACCTCCCCCTTGAGGGGAGGTCGAAAAACGCGTTCGCGTGTGGGATCTCTCCACGCGCGCAATATAAGCGTTTTTCGGGTGGGGGTTGCTCTGGCCAACCAATCACCCCCGCCCGAAATTTGCGTCGCATCGCTCGCAAATTTCGACCTCCCCTCAAGGGGGAGGTAACTCTTTTGGCTGGATCGCGGACCACCAGAAAATGCGCGTGCGTCCGCATCATTCCGCGGCGGCGACGGGAACGGCGACGCGCTGCGTGGCCGCGCTCTCCGCTTCGTAATGCATCTGCCACTCTGTCGGCCCGTTCGACGGCGACACCTGTACCGCGGTAACCTTGTATTCCGGACAGCCGGTCGCCCAGTCCGCATAGTCGGTGGTCACGACGTTCGCCTGTGTGCCTGGGTGGTGGAAGGTGGTGTACACGACACCCGGCGCGACGCGGTCGGTCACCATCGCGCGCAGCGATGTGGCACCCGAACGACTCTGGAGCTTGACCCAGTCGCCCGTCCGGATGCCGCGCTGCTCGGCGTCGTGCGGATGGATCTCGAGCCGGTCCTCCTCGTGCCACACACTATTTTTCGTGCGCCGGGTCTGCGCGCCGACATTGTACTGGCTGAGGATGCGCCCGGTGGTGAGCAGGAGCGGGAAGCGCGGTCCGGTGCGTTCGTCGGTCGGGACGTATTCGGTGATGACGAAATTGCCGAGCCCGCGCACGAAGCCGTTCATGTGCATGACCGGCGTGCCTTCCGGCGCCTTGTCGTTGCACGGCCATTGGATGGAGCCGAGCGCGTCGAGCTTCTCGTAGGTAACGCCTGCGAAGGTCGGTGTCAGCCGCGCGATCTCATCCATGATTTCGGACGGATGATTGTAATGCATCGGGTAGCCCATCGCCTTGGCGATGGCGAGCGTCACTTCCCAGTCGGCCATGCCGTTCCTGGGTTCCATCACCTTGCGCACGCGCTGGATGCGCCGCTCGGCGTTGATGAACGTCCCGTCCTTCTCGAGGAAGGTCGAGCCGGGCAGGAACACATGCGCGTAATGCGCCGTCTCGCAGATGAAAAGATCCTGCACGACCACACATTCCATCGCCTTCAGCCCGTCGATGACGTGCTGCGTATCCGGATCGGACTGCGCGATATCCTCGCCCTGGATGTAGAGCCCCTTGAAGCGGCCGAGCAGGGATTGATCGAGCATGTTGGAGATGCGCAAGCCCGGCTCGTCGTCGAGCTGTACATGCCAGTCCGCTTCGAACAGCGCCCGCGTCGCGGCGTCGGAGATATGGCGATAGCCCGACAGCTCATGCGGGAACGAGCCCATGTCGCACGAGCCCTGCACGTTGTTCTGGCCGCGCAGCGGATTCACGCCGACGCCCAGCCGTCCGATATTGCCCGTCGCCATGGCGAGGTTGGCGAGCGCGATCACCGCCGTCGAGCCCTGGCTGTGCTCGGTAATGCCGAGGCCGTAATAGAACGCGGCGTTGCCGCCGGTGGCGTAGAGCCGCGCCGCGGCGCGGATATCGGCCGCCGGCACGCCGATGACGGATTCCATCGCTTCGGGGCTGTTCTTCGGGTCGCGCACAAACGCCGCCCATTCGTCGAAGGCGGCGAGATCGCAGCGTGCGCGCACGAATTCGTCGTTGACGAGTCCTTCCGTCACAATCACATGCGCGAGCGCCGTCAGCATCGCCACGTTGGTGCCGGGCCTGAGCGGCAGGTGATACGCCGCTTCGATATGCGGCGTACGCACGAGATCGATGCGCCGCGGATCGATGACGATGAGCTTCGCACCTTGCCGGAGCCGCTTCTTCATCCGCGACGCGAACACCGGATGCCCGTCGGTCGGATTGGCGCCCATGACGACGATGACGTCGGCGTGCTCGACCGAATCGAAATCCTGCGTTCCGGCGGAGGTGCCGAAGGTCGTCTTGAGGCCGTAGCCGGTCGGCGAATGGCAGACGCGCGCGCAGGTATCGACATTGTTGTTGCCGAAGCCGGCGCGCACCAGCTTCTGCATCAGGAAGGTTTCTTCGTCGGTGCAGCGCGAAGAGGTGATCGCGCCGATCGCGCGCGGTCCGTGCTCCTTCTGCAGGCGCTTGAATTCGCTCGCAACGCGCGCGATGGCTTCGTCCCACGAGACTTCGCGCCACGGATCCGCGATCCGCTCGCGGATCATCGGCTTCAGGATGCGTTCGCGGTGCGTGGTGTAGCCCCAGGCAAAGCGTCCCTTCACGCAGGAATGGCCGTGGTTGGCCTTGCCGTCCTTGTACGGCACCATGCGAACGACCGTGTCGCCGCGCATCTCCGCCTTGAACGAGCAGCCGACGCCGCAATAGGCGCAGGTCGTGACCACAGAATGCTCAGGCTGGCCGATATCGATCACCGATTTTTCGATCAGTGTCGCGGTCGGGCAGGCCTGTACACACGCGCCGCAGGACACGCATTCGGAATCGAAGAATGCTTCGTGCGCGCTCGGCGAAACGCGCGAGCCGAAGCCGCGGCCCTCGATGGTCAGGGCGAGCGTGCCCTGTACCTCGTCGCAGGCGCGCACGCAGCGCGAGCAGACGATGCATTTCGCGGGATCGTAGGTGAAGTACGGGTTCGACTCGTCTTTCCCGTCCGCAAGATGGTTTTCGCCGGCATAGCCGTAGCGGACGTCGCGCAGGCCGACCGCGCCAGCCATGTCCTGCAGTTCGCAATCGCCGTTGGCGGCACAGGTCAGGCAGTCAAGCGGGTGATCGGAAATGTAGAGCTCCATCACGCCGCGGCGGATGCGCGCGAGACGCTCGGTCTGCGTGCGCACGACCATGCCTTCGGCGACGGGCGTGTGGCAGGAGGCGGGTGTGCCCGGGCGGCCCTCGATCTCGACGAGACAGAGCCGGCAGGAGCCGAACGCCTCGAGGCTTTCGGTCGCGCAGAGCTTGGGAATTTCGGTTCCGAGAGCGCGCGCCGCACGCATGATCGAGGTGCCCGCGGGCACGCGGGTGAGCCGGCCGTCGATCGTCAGGGCAACGGTTTTTCCGCTCCGCCTTGCGGGCGTGCCGAGGTCGATTTCTTCAACAAGGGCCATGGACGGCGATTCTATACCTCCGCCGGTTCCCGGGCGAGACCGAAATCCTCCGGGAAATGGTTGAGGGCGCTCAGCACCGGGAAGGGCGTGAAACCGCCCAACGCGCACAGCGAGCCCCATTTCAAGGTCTCGCACAGGTCTCTTAACAACGCCTCATTCGCGGCGCGGTTTTCGCCTTTGACAATGCGGTCGATCACTTCCGCGCCCCGGACCGAGCCGATGCGGCAGGGGGTGCATTTGCCGCAGGATTCAAGAGCGCAGAATTCCATGGCAAACCGCGCCTGCCGCGCCATGTCGACCGTGTCGTCGAAGACGACGAGTCCGCCATGGCCTATCAGGCCCGCCTGTTCGGTAAAGGCCTCGTAATCGTACGGCGTGGCGAACAGCGCGCGCGAGAAGTAGGCGCCGAGCGGTCCGCCGGCCTGCACGGCGCGCACCGGCCGCCCGCTCGCCGTGCCCCCGCCGATGTCGTCGATCAACGCGCCGAGCGTGATCCCGAATGGCGCTTCGAAGAGCCCGGGATATTTCACATTGCCGGCGAGCTGAATCGGCATGGTGCCGCGCGAGCGCCCCATGCCGAACTCCGAATAAGCCTTCGCCCCCTCGGCCAGGATGAAGGGCGTGGTCGCGAG
>DATGGN010000181.1:0-46848 GCA_035308485.1 Rhizomicrobium sp. | reverse complement strand
ACGATGGCGGCACGATTGCCGGCCGCTACGCCGATGCAAACGGAATCTATCGCGGGTTCATCCGCGCCGCAGATGGCGCGATCACGATCTTCAGTCACGCGAGA
Organism: Rhizomicrobium sp.; assembly: GCA_035308485.1. Lineage (GTDB taxonomy): Bacteria > Pseudomonadota > Alphaproteobacteria > Micropepsales > Micropepsaceae > Rhizomicrobium. Next base: position 46,744 of record DATGGN010000181.1, on the reverse strand, counting down.
GCGGAGGGTACCGCGCCATGCGGGATCGATACGAATGGCGCCGTTGCAGGGTATTGGCTGGATTCCAACGCAGCGTCGCACGGCTTTCTGCGTTCCGCCGCAGGCAGGACGATATCTTTTGATCCGACCGGCGCTACGGGAACGTACCCCTTCGGAATCAACGACAGTGCAACGATCGTGGGCGCCTATACAGACTCGACCGCCACGCACGGTTTTGTGCGTACCGCAAAGGGTGAAATAACGTCGTTCGATAATCCTTCGGGTTCGGGCAACACCTATGCCCATACGGTGGACACCACTGGCGACAGCGCGGGAGTGTATTTCCCGGCTTCCAGCACCGAGGCGCATGGCTTTCTCCGCACGGCCGACGGCACGATCACCACGTTCGATCCGACCGGCTCGACCGATACCTATGTGGAAAGCATCAACGACAGCTATACCCTTGCCGGCTACTACTATGATTCAGGCCACGTAGCACACGGCTTCTACGGCACCAGTGGCGGCGCCGTCACTAACATCGATCCCGCAGGGTCGACGGGCACGTTTGCGTACAGCATCAATGCGGGCGGCACCATCGCCGGCAGCTGGTACGACGCAAACCATCAGCTCCACGGCTTCCTGTACGTGCCGTAAAGCAGGAAAGATCTGCGCCAGGCCTTCCGGGCTCCGAAGCAGATTCAGCGCGAACGGATCGCGCTCTATCCCTCGCTTTCGGTGGCCTCTTTGGCGAGTGCGGCAAGACCGGCCGTGAGGGCTTTGACGGTGTCGTCCACGCCGGTGATGCCGTGACGCCCGGCGATCCAGGCGGGATTGTCGTAGGCGAGCCAGGTCTTGCCGCCCGCATCCGACCAGACGAGCGCTTTCAGCGGCAAATCGATGCCGGCCGTTTGCCCAGCCTGCATCAGCGCCGTTCCGACTTTCGGATTGCCGAAGATGAGCAGTTCGGTCGGGCGCAACGTGAGCCCCGCTTTTTGCGCCGCCCCCGCGTGATCGATCCGTGCGAGGATGCCGATGCCGCGCTTCTCGACAGCTGCGACGAGACGGTTCATCGTCGTTACGGGGTCAAATTGGCTGGACACAATTGTAAGACCGTCCACGGACATCGATGTCCTCCCCGGGCTTTGCGCGAGATGGTGTCGAACAGGGTAAGGCGCGAATTCCAATCGGTCGATACGCCACAAGGGCAGGCACGGTTCGTCTTTGTGCGTTCGCCGGTCTGAACAAACCGCTTCCGTGGTCTTGTTGCAACCATCGCCCGAAAACGCTCACAGAAAGAGGCGCGAGACCATAACAGCGAATTGCGTCATAAGCGCACGGGCTGCGTTCGGCGCACCGTCTGCCGCGACTGTTCGTGCTTCGGACGGAAATCGCGCGACCAAACCGCAAACGAATTGTACGGAAACAAAAGACCCGGCCGCTCCCTTCGGGAAGCACCGGGCGCATCACTGTAGCATGGCGCAATGCAAATCACGTTTGATCAAAAACGCAATCCGAATTTGCCCCTCCGCGTCCCAATTCGCCGGGCGCGGTGTCCCAGGTTGATCGGGCGAACCGGCAGTAATCTGGCGTACAGTGCCGATCAAGGGACTCAAGGGGATACCCTTGTTGTCCCTCGACCCGGGTCCGAGAGCAGGACGAGTGCCGCAATGCCAGCTGCGGCGCAGGCGATGGCGCAGGCGATTGCCGCCTGATGAAACGCGCCGAAGAGATGTGGCCCCGTCGCCGCGAGCACGCCGCCAAGGAGCGCGGTTGCAATCAGTCCGCCGGCTCGCGCGACCGCGCTGTTCAGTCCGGACGCAGACCCGGTGTGACGCGCGTCGACGGAGGCGAGGACGGCCGTCGTCAGCGGCGCGACGGCGCCGGTCATGCCGATCGCCATGACGACGATGGCCGGGAAGACGCCGTTCCAGTAGTTCGTACCGGCGCCGACGCGCAGCAGCAGGAGGAAGCCGATGGCCACGATCATCGGCCCCACGGAAAGTGGAATGCGCGATCCGAGGCGTCCGGCAACGCCGCCCATTGCCCGCGATGACGCCGTCATGATGATCGGGAAGGGCAGGAGCGCGGCGCCCGCGGCCGTGCCCGAATAACTGCCAGCCTCGATCAGTACGTAAGGGACCAGCACGAGCAGCGCGCCGAGCGCGCCATAGAGCAGGAGTGTCAGCAGCGTCAATCCGACGAAGTTGGCCGTCTCGAACAGCGCGAGCGGCATCATCGCGTCATCTTTTTCGGCCCGCTCGTTCCAGAGGAACCCGCCGAGCAAGACAACGCCTGCTATGATCGATAACACCGCCCACATCGACCAACCGGCGCGGCCCGTACCGAGCGTCAATCCCCAGGTGATCCCGGCGAGCGCGAGCGTTGCGAGAACGGCGCCCCGGGCGTCCAGCGGCGGCGCTTTCCCGGGTCCGACTTCCGATTTCGGTACAAAACCGACCGCCATCGCGATAGCCGCAGCGGCGAGCGGGACATTGATCAGGAAGATTGTGCGCCAGCCGAAGGAATCGATGAGCCAGCCGCCGAGCACTGGTCCGATCGCCGCCCCCGCGGAACTCGCGGCCGACCATGTACCGACGGCGCGGCCGCGCGCTTCGCCGGCGAAGGCGGCGCCGAGGATGGCGAGGCTGTTGGGCAGCAGCAGCGCCGCGCCGGTTCCCTGCAGCACGCGCACCGCGAGCAGCCAGCCGAGATTTGCCGCCGCGGCGCAGAGCGCAGAGCCGATACCGAAAAGTGAAACGCCGAAAATCAAAACGCTGCGTCGCCCGAGGCGGTCGCCCAATGCGCCGCCGGTCAACAGCAGGGCGCTGAGCGGCAGGAGATAGGCGTTGATCACCCATTGCAGGTCGGCCGCGCCGGCGCCGAGGCTGCGGCCGATGGCGGGAAGCCCGACATTGACGACCGAGCCGTCCACGAAGGCGAGGCTCGACGCGAGAATGCAGGTCGTGAGCACAAGCGATGGCCGCGCGCAAAATTCGTGCGGCGCGACTCGCCCGCTGCACACATCCCCCGAAGTCGGCATCGTCCATGTCATGGTACGTGTTCTTCGGGAGTCATTGTACGGTCGGACGGCAATGGGTCACGCGGAGGCGCGGAGACGCGGAGCGGAAGTAAACCGCAAGGACGAAGAGACACCAAGGCCGGATTAACAATGAGGCGGTGAGCCACTGAGATGGCGTGCGCGTGAACACGGCGCGGCTTCCCGTCCTGAAAACAATTGCGCGCCTTCGGTGCGCGGAACGCGCGCCAGCCAACCGGTCGAATGTCGCACCGTCGCTTTCGTTGCTCCACTCGCTCACCGTCTCACTGGCTCATTGTAAAGGGGCGCCGACGCTTCGCGAACACCGGCATCCTCGGGAGGAGTTGGAACCTCCGCGTCTTCGCGTCTCCGCGTGCAAATTCTTTTGCTGCCGTCACGAATGGGCAGGGGCGGATTCGGTGGTGGCGACGGAGGGGAGTTTGAGCGCGAGCACGGCCGCTCCGAGCGCGGCTGCAAGCACCGAGCCGATCAGCACGCCGATTTTCGCCACCGCGGCAATCTCTCCGTGCGGAAACGCCTGATCGGCCAGCAGAAGCGACACCGTATCGCCGACCCCGCAGAGGCACGCCGCGCCGATGAAATTCCGTACGCCGATGCCTTCCGGCGCGACGGCAATGCCGGTTTTGGTGGCGAGAAGGGAAGCGAGGCAGATCCCGAGCGGTTTCCCGATGACGAGCCCGAGGACGACGCCGGCGAGAACATCGAGCGCGTACGGCGCCGTCAGATCGACGCGCAGCGGGATGCCGGTGGCCGAAAATGCGAAGAGCGGGAGCACGAGATAGGCGGTCCATGGCGAGACCGCGCGCTCGATCCGGTCGGCGGGAGAAAGGAGCCGGTCGCTCGCCGCCGAGAGATTGCGGCTGGCCCAGTCCCAGACGGCTTCGTCCTCGAGGCGGCGCTTCGGGGAGCCGTTCTTTTTCGCCTCCTTCTGTTCGGCTTCGAGCGTTGCGAGCGCGGTCGCGGCCTGCGCGAGCAACGGGGCAACCGCCGGCGTTGGCCGCGTCGGAAGGAATCCCGCCAGCACCACGCCGGCGAGCGCACCGTGGATCCCCGTCGAATGCAGCGCCACCCAGAGCACGACGGTCGCGACAATGTACGGCCACGCCCTGTAGACGCGGCTGCGGTTCATGGCGTACAGAACGGCGGTCGCCGCGAGCGCGACGACGATCCAGGTCAGGCTGAATCCGCGGGGATAGAAAATCGCCAGCGTCAGGACCGAAAGGATGTCGTCCACGACGGCAAAGGCTGCCACGAACACGCGAAGGCTCGCGGGGATCCGCGAACCGAAGATCGCGAGAATGCCGAGTGCGAAGGCGATATCCGTGGCCGTGGGCACCGACCAGCCGGGCGCAGTCGGGCCGCGATTCAGGACGAGATAGATCGCCGTCGGCGCGAGCACGCCGCCGATCGCGGCAATGACGGGCAACAGCGCGGCGCGCCAGGTTGTGAGCGAGCCGGTGGTCAGTTCCTGGCGGATGTCGAGGCCGACCAGCAGGAAGAAGATGGCGAGCAGGCCTTCCGAAAACCACTCGGCAACGGGCATGGAAAGCGCGGCACCCGGCGGCCCGATCCCGAACGGCAGACCGGCCAGAAAGGTGTACAGCGGCGCCAGCGGCGTGTTGGCGCAGACGATGGCGAGGGCGGCCGCGGCGAGGAGCGCGATGCCCCCGGAGGCGGGCAGGCTCGCAAAGGCGCGGGCCGAGCGCTGCACGCGCGCCGCGATCGGCTGATCGAGCGCCTCAAGCAGGGAATAGTAGTCCCAGGCGCCGTCGTACCGGAGCCCATCGATGAAGATTGTCGGCGTTCCGGTCACGCCGTTGCGTTGCGCCCACCGGTGGTCGGTTTCGACGTGGCGCCGTACATCCTCGCTCTCGAGATCGCGGTCGAAACGATCCATGTCGATGCCGAGCGTGCGAACATGATCGAGGACGTCTTCCTTGTCGGGAATCGGATTGTCGAAAAGCCAGTCGTGCAGGTCGAAGAAGCGGCCCTGGCGCGCCGCCGCTTCCGTCACCCGCGCGATGAAGGTTGCGCCGGGATGCGCCTTCTCGTTGGGGAAGTGGCGATAGACGTAGACAAACCGGTCGCCGAGTTTCTCCCGCAACTGGACCATCACCGGCCTGAGCCGCCGGCAATAGGGGCAGAGGTAATCGCCGTAGAGCACGATGGTGCAGGCGCGGGGCGCCGCCGGGTTGCCGCGGATGTGATCGCGGGCGGCATCGACCGGGTGGTGCAGCCACAGGCGATCTGCGGGTCTTTCGTCAGCCATGGTGACGGAAGTTATAGCGGGGGACCGCGCCGGTACAATACGGACCAGGGCCGAACGGGAACAAACGCCGGGCCTGGCCGTTTGGCGAAACGTTCACAACAAAATGGCCCGGCGGCGTGATGGCCGTCACAGCCGGCGGGCGTCAAGCCGGCGTAGCACGACGGGTCAATCCGGGGAGTGGGCAAAGGGGGAAGGATGGCCTGTACAAATATTGACAGAGCGACCCAACAGGAACTTGTGGGAGGCGCGCCCGAACCCAGGGGTTCGGTTGTCGGGTGGGTGGGACATGCCATCTGGATCGTGCTTCTTCTGGGCGCCTTCGAATGGGCGCTTTCGGCAATTTCGGAACTGCTGTTGCGGCACTGACCGTGGGTCATTGACTGATGACGCACGGCACCGTGGCGTTGAACACCATGCGGCCACCGGAACGCTACGATGACTGAATTTGACTTTCTGTCGATCGGGATCTCGATCATTTCGCTCATTTTTGCGGCAAGCTCGGTCGTGATCGCCTACACGAACCGAAAAGAGATGTCCCCTTCGACGTCGCCGTAGCCGCGTATACATACGTCGTCTTCCCTTTGTCGGTTGCCGACATGGCGGACCACGCTGCTGAGCAGTTCTTCATCGTGTCGGCCTATGCAGCAGACGTGAGCAGACCGAACGCAACGGTGATCGTGATCAGTGTTCGCATCGAAGCGTCCCCCCAGTGAACGCCAGCGTCGTTCCGTGCGGTCTGGCAGGCTGCATCAGAATCCGAAGTAGGGTCAACGGGTGACCCCGCAATTGGACATACGTCCAACGGACTTATTGCCAACTCGAAGATCGTCGCACGTCATCGCATGGTTTCACCAATGCGCCGCTATGCCGGAAGAAATGGGTCCTAGGGCAGAGAAACGTGCTCTGAGCCAAGGATGTCGTCCGCACGTTCGTGGATCCATGGCATTGCGTATGACAGTGGCTGCTGCTTTTCCAACCAGACGGGGACCTACTGCGATGGCGGTGCCTTCGAACCGAAAAACTCCGGCAATGGCGCGCGGAGCGGAAAAATCCTGTACCGCCTCGAGGGCAAGGTCACCGTAGTCTGCCACGCGGACACTGGCTTCGGGAGCAGGCTTACAGAGTTGATAATTACTGCAAAGGAGCACTGAAAACCATGGCAAGGTCCACGCACCAGACACCTCAGGTTACGATCCCGCTGCCCTCTGACGAGGGGGTTCGCCGGATTATTGGCCAGTCATACGATCCCGATAAGACGCTGAATGTCATCAAGATGTTCGCAGGCACGGAAGATATGTTCGACGCGACCATCGGTCTCGTGAAAGCGATATTTCAGGCGCAGGGCATCGATCCGAAGCTGCGCGAGATGATTCATTCTGCGCACCGCTAGGATTTTGAACGCCCCTTACGAATGGCAGGCCAACACCCAGATGGCCAGGAACACGGGTCTGTCCGCCGACGAAATCACCGCGGCGGGAGGCGCAGGCCCGGTGGCCGGCATCAATCCCGAATACGTCCTCATCTGCAAGGCGACCGATGAATTGTCCTCCGCCGGCACCCTGCGTGATGAGACCCTGAAAAAACTTCTCGACAAATATGGTGAGACGATCTCCCGCAAGCTTGTCCTGATGATCGCGTGGTTCAACCTGTTGAGCCGGTTCCTCAACGGTTGCCGGGTCCCGCTTGAAACCACCGACAAGATCGGAACAGGGACCTCACCACTCGCGAACACCGGCGATTTGGCGGCTTGAACCCGACCGCGCGGGCCGGGCTACGACACGACGCAATAATGGCGAACTTTACCGATGACGCAGCGAAATCGTACCGACATGCAACAGGAGAGGATAGAATGAACCGCCGCACACTGATTGCTGCGCTTGCAGCTGGCGCGACTCTTCCCTTGCTTGCGCAAAACGCGGGTGCCCAGACGACGCTGAAGACGAAGAATGTCGTTTTTGTACATGGACTGTTTGCCGACGGCTCCAGCTGGTCGAAAGTCATCGCCCGGCTCCAGCAGAACGGCGTCAACTGCACGAGCGTGCAGAATCCTCTGACCTCGCTCGAGGAGGCAGCAGAAGCTGCGCGGCGGGCGATCGCATTACAACCTGGTCCGACGGTACTTGTTGGCCACTCCTACTCCGGAATGATCGTGACGGAGGTCGGAGTGGATCCCAAGGTCACCGCGCTCGTCTACATCGCGGCGCGGGCACCCGATGCCGGCGAGGACTATACGGCGCTGGCGGAGAAATATCCGGCACCCCCGGCCTCAGCGGGCATCGTGTTCAACGACGATTGGGGCCAATTGTCCGAAGACACTTTCCTGGGCGACTTCGCGGGCGACCTGCCGGCTGATGAGGCGCGTGTTCTCTATGCGGTTCAGCAGCCATTCAAGAAATCGCTGACGATGGACAGGACGACGAATGCCGCCTGGCGCAGCAAGCCGACCTTCTATGCCGTGTCCACCCTGGACCGGACGATCAATCCCGACCTCGAGCGCTTCATGGCGAAGCGCATGGGAGCGAAAACGATCGAGATCGCCTCGAGTCATCTGTCGCTGATCTCACATCCCGATGCGGTCACGACTCTGATCCTGGAAGCACTCGCCGTCTGAAGTCCCGACCGCTTCGGCGAAGTGTTGCTCACTATTCGCTTCGCCAGGAGGCGATCCGAGCCAAGTGATCAAGAAAGCTAATAACGTTGGCCAAGTGGAAAAAAAATAAACACCCACACGACGCGAGAGGGTTTGCTTTAAATGGGCAACCCCTTGGTAGAGCTCGTTCTGAGCGCACTGGCTCCAATTGGCGCAACCTTGTTGCTCGGTTTCGTTGCGGCGTGGCGCCGCGATTTTGGGATGAAGGATGCATCGGTCCTTAATCGCATGGTGTTGTTATATGCCGTACCGATCGCCCTTTTCGTCGGCACGATCGGCACGTCAAGAAGCCAGCTGGTTCAGGATGTCGCGTTCGTCGTTGCAATAAGTGTGGCCATCGTCGGCATGTACACGCTGGTATTTTTGCTCTTCCACTTCATTTTCCGCTTCCCGCTCAGCGAGAGCGTGTTGGCGGCATTGGCAGCATCGGCGCCAGCCGCACCGTTCATGGGACCGGCCATCCTCAGCGACCTGTTTGGCAAAGCCAGTGCCGTTTCCATAGCGATCGCCGCTCTCGTCACCAACCTTGTCGTGGTGCCCGCCACCGTTCTCGGTCTCGCGTTGGGGCGAACGTCCGTCACCTCCGCTTCGCAGGCTAAGGCGCGCGCCTCGGTGTTCACGGAAAAACTTCTGGAAACATTCAGGGAGCCAATCGTATGGGCGCCCTTGCTGGCGTTCGTGCTTGTGCTCTCTGGCATCAGGATACCCCCGCTCCTCGGACACGCACTCTCGCTCTTGGGACAGGCATCGGGCGGCGTCGCGCTGTTCGCTTCCGGCATCATGCTTGCTGCCTACAAAATCAGGATCGATTGGACCGTCGTCCTGTTGGCACTGTTGAAAAACATCGCGCAGCCGACGCTGGTTCTTGGTGGTTTGCTCTGGTTCGGCTACGGCGCTCCCATTGTCTCCGAGGCCGTGCTGACAACGGCCATCCCGACCATGCCCATCGTCATCGTGCTTGCCGTCCAATACCGTACATCGGAAGCGCGTGCCTCTTCCGCTCTATTTCTAAGTCTGGTCGGTTCGATCCTGACGATGGGAATTTTCATCGCACTGACTCGCCATGTCCACTAGCACGCCCGCTCCAGGAGGAGGCTCATCGCGACCCAGGTCGAAGCCCTAGCCAGATATGCTGCGCGCGCCTCGTTTGCAGATCTGTCGGCGCAGTCGCGCAAACAATTGCCGGTCCATATTCTGGATTCGATCGGGTGTTGTATCGCCGCCCTCGGCGCCGGCCCGATCAATGCCTGTCGGGCGCAGATCGCCGACTTCGGCGGCGACGGTCCATGCGCATTGATCGGCGGCGGCAAAGCAGACCCGATCTATGCGGCATTCTGGCATACGGCGCTGGTTCGCTATGTCGATTTCATGGACAATTTCCTCGCACCCACCGAGACCTGTCATACTGCCGACAATTTTGGCGTAGCCTTGACTATTACCGACTATGTGGGTGGCAGCGGGCGCGATCTGATGCTCGCGGTCGCGCTGTCGTACACCGTGCAATCGCGCTTCGTCGACCATGCCAACTTCATGACGCGCGGATTCGACCACACGACGCAACTCGCCTTCTCGCTCAACGCCGCCGCGGGTCGGCTTTTCGGAATGAGCGACCCGCAGATTGCGAATGCGATTGCCATGGCGGCAGTCAGCGACGCGTCGTTCGCGGTCGTGCGGGCAAAGCCGCTGTCGCAATGGAAAGGCCTTGCCTCGGCGCAATCGGCGCTCGCGGCGATGAACGCCCTGTTTCTCGCCCGCCGCGGCGTGAAAGGGCCGCTGCAGGTCATAGAGGGTGTCAACGGCATAGACAATCTCCTGCACATGCAGGTGCGCATCGACTGGGAAAAGGAAGGCTATGAGGGCGTGCTCGGGAGCACGATCAAGAAGTACAACGCCATGATCCACACACAGTCGGCCGTTCACCGCATGGTCGAGCTCGTCAGGCATAACAAATTCGACGCCGGCAAGGTCGTTTCCATCGAGGCCGAGGTGACGCGCATTACTTACGATTTCGCGGGCGGCGGCCTCTACGGAATGGACAAAATCGTCCAGACCAAGGAACAGGCAGATCACAATCTGCCGTACCTGCTGGCTGTCGCGATGCTAGACGGGGACGTGATGCCGGCGCAATTCGCGCCGGACCGTATCGCCAGAGACGACGTGCAGCAGCTCCTCAAAAAAGTGTCCGTCCGGCCGAACCAGGAATACACGGAACTTTATCCCGCCAAAATGCCGGCCAAGATCACGGTACGGCTGCAGAACGGCTCCGTGATCGAACACGAGGTTCAGGATTTTCCCGGACTCGCATCCCATCCGTTCACCTGGGACGACTCCGTGGAGAAATTCGACCGACTCGTGGCTGGCCGGGTAGACCAAAGCGTGAGCCACGAGATCAAGGATGCCGTGCGGTTGCTCGAAAGCATCCAGGCCAAGGACTTGATGCAACTGCTTGGCCGCGTAGCAAGTCCGAAAAATGGCCCGGCCGTCACAGCCGGCGGGCCTCGAGCCGGCGTAGCACGACGGGTCAATCCGGGGAGTGGGCAAAGGGGGAAGGATGGCCTGTACAAATATTGACGGAGCGACCCAACAGGAACTTGTGGGAGGCGCGCCCGAACCCAGGAGTTCGGTTGTCGGGTGGGTGGGGCATGCCATCTGGATCGTGCTTTTTCTGGGCGCCTTCGAATGGGCGCTTTCGGCAATTTCGGCACTGCTGTTGGGGCACTGACCCTGTCGCGAGGATCCACGTTCCGAAGTTGAACAAGAGGTCCTTGGCAAAGGCGAGAGCATATCGGATTTCCTCGCTGCCGGGCCTCACGCGAGGCGCACGTGATAGTCGGCGCCCTGCCAGCGGTCCTCGTCGGGGAAATAGAAGGTGAAATTGACGATGGTCCAGCGGCCGAAATCCTCGGCCGTGAGTCGTACACCATGTCGGCCGAAAGGCAGCGCGATGGAGGGCTTGTCCTGGACTGACTGCCATCCGTCGAAACCGAGATGCAGCACGAACGGCGTCGCCAGATCGACGAGCAGATCGCGTCCCTGCGGCAACACATCGAACGGGGTGTCGATCCGCCAATGCCAGGCCCGGCGTTTCGCGCGGTCGTCCTGCTTCAGGTACGTTGCGACGCAGTTGAGGAATTCCAGCGGCCGCTTGCGTTCGCGCGCATAAACGAGCTTGAGAAATTCGGCGTGCGCCCAGACGAGCGGCATGGCGCTTCCCGAGGGCTTGCCCATCGCGAGTCCGCGCGCAACGATATCCGGTGCGTCCCAGACCTGCTCGGGAATGAGTCCTGCCGGTCCCGTCATGCGCGTGATCGTTTCGAGCCAGGGGAGCGGATCGTTGCCCAGCATCAATTCGTATTCGCCGCGCTCCGCCGCGAGCAGCGGCCAGGCACGACCGATGCCCGTGCCATCGAAGGGGCTTCCATCGGCGTGCTCCCCATAGCCGTCGCCATTGTAGCGCCGATACGCTGTTCCGCTCGGCGTCTCGACTTTGAGCAATGAATCCGTCACCGCAACCGTGTTGACGATGCGCGGATCCTTTGGGCTCCGCAGACCCGTTCGAACGAGCGCGAGGAATTCCATCCCCACAAGGGCCGCCGCGGGAATACGAACGGCGTTCCGGTTGCGCAATTCGATCGCGCCCTGGAGTCCGCCTTCCGCCGCCGAAGGCCCGATCCGGATGTAGTAACCATCCACGTCATGCATTTCTGCGAGCGGGCCCTCTTTCGCATAAGTCCATTCCTCGATCCGCTCGTTCCAGCAATCGACCAGCGAATGCAGATAGTTTCCGCTTTCGTGATCCACGAACTCGGAAGCGACGATCATGGCGACGATGCTGACGGCGAGCGTGAAGGGGCTAAGGCCCGCGTTTTCTTCCCAGCGGTCCTGGCTGGTGATGGGTCCGTTCCGCGCAATGTAGCCGGCGGCGCGCGCAATCATGTTCGTGACGCCGCCGATGCCGGCGAGCGCATTTTCTTCCCGAAGGCGCGCCGCGAGCAGAACGGGAAACGCAACTTCGTCGAGTTGTATCCCGGTCCAGAAAGGCCGCCCGTCCGGAAAGCTGTTCTGCGACCATGTACCGTCGGATTTCTGGGTGGCGATCAGCCACGACAACATATTGCGGGCCTCGGCGATCCGACCCGCGGCGATCAGCGCAAAGCCGGATTTGACGCAATCGCGCGGCCAGACAAGGTGATAGCCGCCCAAGCTGTCGCTGGAGTTTCCCCAGGGAACGCTGAGACTCGCAACGATCGAACCCGGGAAGGTGCGGTCTTCATGTACTTTCAGGACAGCCGCGGAAATATGTGCTTCCCGATCCACGGCTTGCGACATCGCCGGGATCTTCAGGGCATGTCCCCAGTCCCGCCAGCCCTCGACGAAACAGTCGCGGATGCGCGAAAATCCGACACTGAGACTCGAACAGGCAAGCGTGCGCGCACCTTCGCGCGATGCGGAGAAGCCAAGGGCGAGCGTGCCCTCATTGGCGGCGAGCTCGCCCATCAACGCGACATTGCCGTCGATCGCGGCATTGTAGGTCCAGCTCATGCGGCCGTTCTGCGCGAAATCCTGCCAGCCGTCCGAAACGCCGACGTGACCCGCGCTGCTCCGGGAAAAGCCGCAGTCGCTCGCAAGGCAGAGGGCAGGGATGCCCTTCCAGGCGTAAAGTTCGGCGCCGGCGCATGCATTGTTGTGCATGCCGCTGTTGGCGAGGTGCGGCGCAAGAAGCGCGTAAAGACGCAGATTGTCGCCGTGAAGACGAAATGAAATCAGCACCACATCGCGGTCCGGATCGGGCACGATTTCGAGTTCCAGCCGGTAATCGGGATGTTCGTGCACGATCTGCGGCAGCGGTATGTGATCGCTCGGCGCAGTGATCGTGTAACACGCGACCCGCTTGACCTCGTGCCAGCCTTTCGGGCCGAAGACGATGAAGCCCAGGTCGCGGATCTGGGGAGAGCCGGACGACGGCCAGTAGATTTCATTGACGATGCCGTAGCCAAGCGTCACCCAGACACGGCTCGTGCCGAGCGCGGTCGTCACCATATCCTTCGCGCTGGACGTCCAGGTCGGCGAACTCGTGCCCTTTGGCGCTATGGTCAGATCGGTCATCGCTCGCCACCCCAGGCCACAGAAACCTATACGCACAACCCGCACCAACGCCGCAAACTGCGGGTGGGCGATACGACCGGCCGTGTTCGCATCCAGCCGCAGCGGCAAAGGGCATAGTCAGCCAGGTAACGGGTTCTTAGCACAGGCGGGGCATATCGGAGTGGTCAAGGTTGCACCTGACGGATTTCCATGCCGCCATTTGCCACTCGCGCCGGGTTCGCGAAGCCGACCCGAATCCGCATCGCCTCTGTACCTCCGGGCGACGCGCCGCTCTGGGTGCGCGAGAAGTGGGTCGGTGTTAAACTCAACTCGGTTCTCGGGCCGTCGCCCGAGGTCTTCCGGAGTGCCAGTGTTGTGGCTCCCCCGTCCTTCTTCGCATCGCTCTGGCGGCTGATCACCCGCCAAAGCGGGAAGGTGAACGGCTATCCCGTGCAGGTCACGGCCGCCATCGACGCGCTGGAGAAATCCAGTCCCGAAGCGGCGACGTGGTGGCGGCAAAACACGCCGCAACTTCTGTCGCCGCGGCGTTTCTTCGTATTCGATGCGAATGCCTGCGAGGTTATGGACCAGTGACCCGGAACACGGTTCCACAGCCGTTCTTCTGGCCGTTGGCGCAATTCATGCTGCCGCCGAAGGATGTGGTCCCATAGAGCGCATTGCCCTTGCCGAACACAAGGCCGCCATAAGGGGCGGCGCCGTCCCTGCCGCCCGGAAAACTGTACAGGACGGATTCGCTCCAACCGCCATTCTGCGGAACCAGGCTGAACACGACTCCCTTGTTGTTGTCGCCGCCCTGCTGGGTCGTGCCGTAGAGGCTCCCGTCGCCGCCGATGATCGGCCCCACCGTAGGCGTGATGCCGTCGGCCGATTGCTCGAAGTTATGGAGGACAGACTCCGTCCAGCCGCCCGAATCGTTCGGTGTCAGTTCATAGACGTTCCCGTACTCATAACCAGTGCCGATGCTCACGCCGTAGAGATTGCCGTTTGCATCGAAAACGATGCCGGGCAGCGGAAAGGCGCCGTCGGTGCCGCATTGAAAATCGTATAGCGAGGATTCCGTCCAGGCGCCCTTGCCCGATTGGGGCGGGGCGAAAACAAGGACGCTGCCGCAATCGAATGCGCCGCCGTCGAGGTTCGTGCCGTAGAGATTGCCCGCTGCATCCAGGAGCGCGCCCTCCGGGCGGTTGCTCTCGTCCTTTCCCTCGAAGCGATACAGGATTTTTTCGCTCCACGCGCCGCCGCGGGACTTTTTCAGTTCGAAGGCGCCGCCGTCGCAGAAGGTCCCGGTCTCGTTGTTCGTGAAGCACCAGCCGCCGTCATAGGCGATACCGTAAAGATCGCCGGATTTGGAGAAGGCAACTCCGCTCGGGGCGGCGAAATCGCCCTCTCCCTTGCCCTCCCGATTTCCCTTGAATCTGTAAAGAACCGTTTCCGTCCACGCGCCGCCGGAAGGCGACAATTCGAACGCGACGCCGCAGCCGTTGAGATCGATATTGCTGCAATTGCCGTTGCCGCCCTGCGACGTCACGCCGTAGAGGTTGCCTGCGTTGTCCACGATCAGGCCCGCATTCGGATAGGCGCCGTCGTTCCCACCCTGAAAACTGTAGAGCACGGTCTCCGTCCAACTGCCGCCTTTTCGTGCCGGCGGCGAAAGCTCGAAGACTGTACCGCAGCCGGACACGCCGTTTTGGCTGCAGGCGCCGGTCCCGCCGGTGTTGGTCGTGCCGTAAAGATTGCCGGCCTTGTCGGCGATCATCGCCGCATCGGGATAGGAGCCGTCGCTTCCCCGGAAGTTGTAGAGCTTCTGTTCTTTCGGGGCGGACGCAAACGCACTGCTCGAGACCAGCAAGGCAGCAAGACAGATGGAACCCGGAAGGCTGCCGATTTTTGACCCGTTCCGTTTCATGGCGCGATGACCCTCCGCATGCGGGCTGACGGTTGATAATACACCAGATTCAGCCGCGGCCACCCGTTCCGACATCGCCCGCGGTGAAAACCGGGCCTGGAACATGCTGGACCGGTCCGCAGCCACAATCAGACACCGGAAGAGTGTGCATGCAAGACAAGAACAATCGCGATAGCGATCGCAGCAGGTAAGGTCTGAAGGACAAGCAAGGTCCATCTGACGGTGCAGGCCCCAACGAGGCCGGCGACGGCAATGCAACCCAAAAAGAAGATGGCGAGCTCGAGACTGAACACGGCGTCCGGGCATATCGCTGCCCAGATCAGGCCGGCCGCGAGGAAGAAGTTGTAAAGTCCCTGGTTTTTTGCCCAGACGGCTGGTTCATGGACCCCAGGGCCGAGAACGTGTTGGAACATTCCCTCAATACTCTTGCTCCCGAAAAGCATTTCGACCACACCAAATCCGATTGTGAGTATCGCGAGCAACACAACAGGTACATTCGCGCACATGGAGCATCTCCGGAATGCCTCAACAGTATTCGCTGATTTCGTTTATTTCAGGCGCGCCCCGCCAACCTTCGATCCTGAATATCCAATGTGTTCCCCCGGAGAGCCTATGTCAAACGTTCCCAGTATGAACCGTGTACCCGCGGGCGCTTGCGCGCGGAGCCACCGGCCGGGCAGGGGCGCGCCTGCAATAGCACCGAAGCTCCACTATGGGCGTACAGTTGTCCCCGGCAGCCGCCTCGCATTCCTCGGCGGCATGGCTGTTGCCAGGGCGACTGCTCACGCGCGGGGAAGGACATCCATGCGTGGTCAGTCTGTCCGCTCTTGAATTTCAGAAACAGCGGACAAAAATCGCATGGTTCCGGACAAGGCAGGGCATTGCATGTATCGCAAGCTTCGGACCGTCGCCTGGGTTGCGGGCGCCTTCATTCTCGTGATCGCAGCCGGTCTCGGCGCGCTCTATTTCGCTTTCATGGGGACATTCAAGCCGGCGCCACCCGCGCCGGACTATTCGAAGCCGACCTCCGCTCTCGAAGCGCAGCGCCAGGACCTCGATTATTTCACACGGGCGATGGCGCTCGACCGCTCGTTTTCGCCCGCGGCGCGCGCCGAAGCCGAGCGCCGAATCGCGGTGCTCGAACATGAGCCACAGGTCATTCCGCAGCAAAAACTGCACGTCGATCTGATGCAGATCGCGGCGCTTGCCGACAACGGTCACACGAAAGTGCGTGCCGGCATCGAGGGAAAAACCGTCCTTGCCCTGCCGGTCGGCGTGGCGCGTTTCGCAGAAGGCTTTTACGTAATGTGGGCGAAAGCGCCGTGGCGCGACATGCTCGGCGGGCGCGTGGAATCGATTGACGGAATGCCTTTCCCGGAGGTGCTGCAGCGTCTCGAACGCTTGCGCGGCGGCACGGAAGCATACCGGCGCGAGAATGCCGCGCTCTATATTTCCGTGCAGGACCTTCTGTACGGATCGGGAATTGCGCGACGTGCGGACCGTTCCGATTGGACCGTGCGCCTCCCGAATGGCCAGCGCGTATCGCACACGCTCGTCGCGGACCCCGAAAAGACCCTGTTCGCTCCCGACGGGCTTCGTTGGCGCTCTCCCGACCCCGTGCCCGAGCTGGGACGCGGCTGGGTTTCGGCGGCACCGCGACGTGCCGATCTTCCGTTAAGCGAGCGCAACATGGACGCGCTGTTTTTCCGCGCGCGCGTTCCAGGCAGCTGCGCCATGTACGTACGCCTCGAGGCGATCGAGAGCAGACCGGGCTGGGCGCTTCAGCCGTTCCTGTCCGCGACGGAAGCCGCGATGAAAGCGCATCCGCCCTGCGGCGTCATTCTCGATCTGCGCGGCGACGGCGGCGGCAACTACACGAACATGTGGCACTTCACACACGCGCTGCCGCAACTGATCGTGCCCGGGGGGCACATTTGCCTGCTGACGGACCCGGGCACGTTTTCCGCCGCCATCACCACGACCGCCTTCACCAAGGATGCCGGCGGAGCGAGGGTGACCATCATTGGAGAACCGGTTGGCGACCGGCTTTCCTTTTACGCCGAAGGCGGCAGCGCCGTGCTGCCGCATTCCGGATTTTCGCTGAGCTACCAGACGGGCAAGCACGATTACGCGCATCCCTGCCGCGACTGGCATGATTGCTACTGGGTGAACTGGTTCTACCCGGTTCGCGTGACGACGCTTGCGCCCGCCATTTCCGTTCCTGCGCGCTTCAGCGACTGGTACGCCGGGCGCGATCCCGCCTTTGAAGACGCAGTGGCGCTCGCGACCCGCAGCCGGACTGCGCAAAAATGACGGATGCAGATTTCGCCGCGGCGATTCCCACCCGGACGTATTCCGCTGGAAGACGCCCTGCCGCCCGGTCGTGCGCGGCCGGTGCTATCGCTTCGAGCCGTGGCGCTTCGCTCGCGAATTCAGTGAAACGCCGAGGTGCAGCGCCTTCTGGCGAAGCGCACCTTCGGTTCGCTTGAACCGTTTCGCAATCTGCGCCGCCGGCGTTTTTGCTTTCGCCAGGCGTTTCAATTCCCGTACGTCCTCATCGCTCCAGGCGCGACGTTTGACTGCTTTCTTTGGCATGGTAGCTCCGAATCGCCCAGCGATACTGCTTTAGCACGTAACGGCCGTTGCGCAACGATTGCCGCCATTTTCCTCCTCAGGCTTCCCGAAGGGCGCGGGCGACCGGCAGACGCGCGGCGCGGATGGCCGGAAACAGCCCGCCCACAAATCCCATGCCGAGGGTCAGGCCGAGGGCCACGCCGACCGCCGCCGGCGTGACCGCGAAATCGAAGGCGACCGCATGGCCGCCGATCAGCGAACTGGTCTGCAACCCGTCGAAGAACAGCATGGCGGCCAGAACGCCCAGCGCGCCGCCGATCAGCGCGAGCGCAACGGCTTCCGAAAGCAGGGCGGCGAGAATGGGCGAGCGGGAAAACCCCAACGCGCGCAGGAGCGCCAGCTCGCCGCTGCGGCTGGCGACATTGGCGTACATCACGTTCAGCGCCGCGAAGATCGCGCCCGCCGCCATCAGCACGGTAATCACGCCGTCGGCCAGCATCAGGACCTTTTCGAATTCACTGCCGAAGTCGTGGTCTTCGTCGGAGAGCCGCTGGACTTTCGCGTCCAGTCCGGGCTGGCGATCGAGCGCCCGGCGGAGGGCGTCGAAGGCCGCGGGCGAGGCGAGGCGTACATAGATGCCGGTCAGCATGTCCTGCATGCGAGCTGCGCCCTGGACCTGGTGCAGATCGGCCAGGAACTGGGAGTCGCGCGTGATGCTGCCGGTGCTGTACACGCCGACCACCTTCCAGCTGCGATGTTCCCATTCGAGGGTTTGCCCCGCGGCATAGGCGGGATACATGCGGCGCGCGCCTTCGCCCATGATCATTTCGTCGAGGCCGGAACGGAACATGCGTCCGGCGACGATGTGAAAATTCGGCAGCACGCCTGTCTTCCTCCCCTCGATTCCCACGACCATGGCGATGCCGAGCAGATTCGGCTTCCAGTCACGCAAAAGAAGCGGCGCGGCCGTGGTCGCCGCCGCCATCGGCCCCGCCGCATCGTGGGCAACGCCCGGCAATTGCCCGATGGCCGCGAGCGCGGCGTTGTTCAACGGCTTGCGATCGCTCGTCACGATCGCGATGTCGTCGTTGCCGGTGCGCATGCCGCTCCTGACGATGCCGTCGCGCACCGACAGCACCGCGACGAACACGAGGATCACCGCGAAAAACCCGATCGCCACTACGGCCGCGCCGCGCAGGCGGCGTACAATGCCGAGGAAGTTCCAGCGCAAGAGTGCGAAGGTCTGGCGAATCCCGGCCATCGCTCAAGCCTCCCGCAGCGCTTCGCCCACGGCGAGCGTCGCCGCGCGTAGTGCCGGGACGAATCCCGTCAGGGCGGCGAAGAGGATGGCGAGGCCCGCTGCAGCCGCCACGGCCTGCCATGTGACGACGAAATACGGCAGGATGCGATCGATGACGGGCGCCATCCAGCCGCACAAAATCCAGCCGAGCGCCATCCCGATCGCAGCACCTGTGCCGACAATCAGCAGGGCTTCGCCAAGCACAAGGCTTCGCAGATATCCGCGGCCGAAGCCGAGCGCGCGCATCATCGCGAATTCGCCGGTGCGTTCGCGCACCGAATTGGCGAGCGTGTTGCCGGCGACCAGCAGCATCGAGAAGAATACGGCGACCCCGATTTCGGTCAGGATCGTGCCGCCATCGCCGAAAGCCCTCACCACGCTCGAGCCCATCAAAGTATCCGGCATGTTCATCGTGGTGGGGTCGTCGTGCGCAAACCTCTGATCGATGGCGTGCGATACGGCGGCAACGTTGCGCGCGTCGTCGGCGATGACGAAGACCTGGCTGACGCGGTCTTTGCCGTCGCGATCCGCGCGGCCGTCATTGACGTAGTCGTAACGCGCGACGAGCGGCGGCAGCAGAGCCTCCGGAAGCGCGCTGCGAAATATGCCGAGGAGATGGAAGGTCCAGGTTGTACTGCCGTCCTTCTGCAGCGGTCCACCCTGGATCGCAACCGTATCGCCCGTCTTCCAGCCCATCTTCCGCGCCAGCGCTGCACCGGCAATAGCGCCCTGCCGGTCGTTGAGCATGCCTTTCATCTGTACGTCGGTCAGATGGAGCTCGGGGAAGACTTTCATGTAGTCGGCGAACGAAGCCGGTTCCACGTTTACGCTGTTCTTTCGGTCGCGGAAGTAGCCGAAGAAATCCGCTTCATACGCAACCGCCTTGACGCCCGGAACCAGGGCGATCTTCGCCACATAGTTGAGCGGCAGCGGGCCGAAGCTGTCGCCCCAGACGTTGATCCGCTGTGCGCGGCCGTAATTCACCATGCCGCTGAAGCCGTGATAGAGCGTGACAAGCACAAGGAAGACCGCGAAGGCGACGGCGACGGAAAGCACCGTGAATACCGTGCGCGCCCGGTGGCGGAGCAGGGCGGAAAGGGTGAGGCGAAAGCTCGTCACGCTCTGCCTCCTCAGGCTTCCCGAAGCGCGCGGGCGACCGGCAGCCTCGCGGCGCGAATGGCGGGAAACAGGCCGCCGAGAAAGCCCATGATCAGCGTCAGGAGCAGGCCGATACCGATGGCCAGCGAAGTTACGTTGAAGCGGAATTCCGTCAGCGTTCCGCCAAGCGCCGTGCTGGCCTCGTAGCCATTGAAGAGCAGCCAGGCGCCGAGAACGCCAAGTCCCCCGCCGAGCAACGCCAGTCCCAAGGCTTCGCTCAGGACTGCGACCAGAATCGCCACGCGACGGAAGCCAAGCGCGCGCAGCGTAGCCATCTCCGCCCTTCGGTTCGCCACGTTGGCGTACATGATGTTCAGTGCGCCGAAGACCGCACCGACGGCCATCAGCAACGTGATTACTCCGTCCGCCGTTTCGAGCAGGGTCGAAAGCTGCTGACCGATCTTGTTTTGGAAATTGCTCAGGCGATCGATCGTGCCGCGGAAGCGCGGATCGCGTTCGAGATACGTCTTGAAGGCATCGAAGGCGGTGGGCGAGACAAGCTTCACGAAGATCGAAGAGATGCGCGCGCCTGCCGTATCGAGCGCCTGCACCTGGCGGAGGTCGGTGAACGCCGACGAGTCGTAGCGGGCGCTGCCGGTGGCGAATTCTCCGACGACGGTCCAGTCGCGGGCGCGCCAATGCACGCTCTTGCCGACATCCAGCTGGGGAAAAAGGCGCGCGTCGTTCACACCTACGATCAACTCGTTGAGACCTGTACGGAACATGCGTCCCTTGACGATATGGAATCCCGGCATGACGGATATGAACTTGTCGTCCACGCCGCGAATGGCCGCCTCCGCCACCAGACCGGGCGCCCATTTCGGCACCTGCAGGAAGGCGTAGAGCGTACCGGACACGAGCGGCCCGTGCGGGGACTGCGCGACTCCCGGCGCCTGCGATATGACCGGAATCATGGCTTCGGTCACCGAGCCATAGAAATCGGAATAGATGAGTCCGACGCCATCGGCGCCTTTCGTTGTCATGGCGCCGGCAACTCCGTCACGCATCGCGAGCACGGCCACGAACACCAGCACGACGCCGAAGAATCCCAGAACGACGATCAGCGAAGATTGCGTACGTGTGGCAAGGCCGCGGAAATTCCAGCCGCAGACTGCGACAATCTGATGGAACAGGTCCACCGCTAAGTGCTCCTGAGGGTGGGGGCCACCGGCAGGCGCGCGACACGACGTCCCGGCAGGAAGCCTGTCGCCAGCGCAAACAGGCACGCGAGCAGCGCCGCCGATGCGACTGCCGCCCATGTGAGCGAAAATGAATTGAGCACCTGTACCATGACCTGCTTCATCAGCTTGCTGAGCGCCCATCCCAGCACCACACCCAGTGCAGCACCGGCACCGACAAGGATGGCCGCTTCGCGCAGGACGACAAGCGTCACTTCGAGGCGCGAGAATCCGAGCGCGCGCATCATGGCGAATTCGCCCAGGCGCTCGCGCACGGAATTGGCCATTGTGTTGCCTGTGATGAGCAGCATGCTGGCGAAAACGGCGAGGCCGACATAGGTGATGATGGCGCCGATATCGCCGAATTGGCGCATGTAGCTCAGGGCCTCCTGTTGCTGGGTCTGGGATCGTGTGTCCGGCGAGGAATTCGCGAATCGCGCGTCGATGGAAGCCGCCGCGGCGTTCACATTATTCGGACTATCGACAAGCTCGGTGAAAAAATCGGCAGTGTCCTTGCGCGCGCCGGGCGGTTGTCCCTCATTGACGTATTCATAATGGGCGATCGCAAATGCGGCGCCATCATCGTCAGTTCTGGACCGGAAAGTGCCGTCGATATGCACCATCCAGGTCGTGCTGCGATTGACCTGGGCCGGGCCGCCCTGCACGGGCACGAGTTGTCCGACATGCCAGCCCATCTTGGCAGCCAGTTTGTCCCCGACCAGCACACCGATGCGATCGCGCATGAACGCCTGCTTCTGGTCGGGAGAAACTTCGAACTCCGGAAAGATCCTGAAAACGGATGGCGTGGCGTAGCCCGCCACGAAGACGCGCTGCCTGGGGTCGCGAAAATAACCCGAGAAGCTTGAACTGTAGGTCACGGACGAGACGTGCGGAATCGTGCGAATGACGGCAGCGTAGCCGATCGGCAACGGCGCATTGACCGCAGCCTGCGTATCAAGACGTTGTGCTGCCGTGAGGTCGAGACGACCGGTCAATCCCTGCTCGATGGCCGCAAGGATCGTGAAGATTGCGAACGCCGCCGCAACCGACAGCACGGTAAAAACAGCGCGCCCCCTGTGGCGGCGGAATGCACTGGCGGCAAGGGCGAAGCGCGTCACTGTACGGACTCCGGCTCCTCGCCCAGGACACCCTTGTCCATGAACAGTGTGTGCTGGGCGCGCGCTGCGGCGCGCGGATCATGCGTCACCATGATGATGGTCTTGCCGTGCTCGCGATTGAGGAGATGCAGAAGGTGGAGGATCTCGTCTCCAGCCTTGCGGTCGAGGTCGCCCGTCGGTTCGTCGCAGAGAAGTATGGTCGGATCGGTGACGATGGCGCGCGCAATACCGACGCGTTGCTCCTGGCCGCCGGAAAGTTCTCCGGGCTTGTGACGCGCGCGATCCTCGAGACCCACCAGCGCAAGCGCGGCGCGGGCGCGCTGCCTGCGTTCGGCGGCGCTCAATTTCGTCAGGATGAGCGGGAGCGCGACGTTCTCTTCCGCGGTGAGCACCGGCAGAAGATGGTACAGCTGAAAGACAAAGCCGATATGGCGCGCGCGCCAACGCGTCAGCGCGCTTTCGCTCATGCGATGAAGATCCTCGCCATCGATCAGCACCTCACCGAAGGATGGCCGGTCGATTCCGCCCAGGATGTTCAGAAGCGTGGTCTTGCCCGACCCCGATGGCCCCATCAGCGCGAGGAAATCCCCACGCGGCACATCGAGATCGAGATGTTTCAGCACTTCCAGTTTTTCCGAACCGCGCTTGAAGAACTTTGTCACGCCGCGCAACCGCACAAGCGTCGCTGGATCACGTGATTTTTGAGGCGCCGCATTGCGCCCGGCATCTGCCAAACCTGTCACAGTCATCGCTCACCTACCTCCATTCCTTCGACCAACGGGGCCGCTGCAGACATGATGATATGCTCGCCGCCATCGAGACCGGCCGTCACGATCGCCAGCCCGCCGCTCGAACGACGCGCTGAAACCACGCGTCGGACTGCGCGTCCGTTCTCGACGATGTAAACAAACCTGCGATTTCCGGTTCCATGCAGCGCCAGAGCGGGGATGCGGAGCGGAGCGGGACCAATCGTGCCTTCCGCCGAAACGAAGTTCACCTGCACACCCATCTGCGGAAGAATGCGTGGATCAAGCTGGTCGAACGCGATCCGCACTTTTACCGTCGCTTTCTGCTCGTTGGCGGTTGGAACGATGCTGATGACGTGCGCGGGAACCGTCCAGCCGGGATAGGCGTCGAGAACCGCTTCGACCGCCTGACCCTGGCGCACCCGCTGGATGTACGTTTCGTTCACGTCCACATCGATTTCGAGCGAGCGCATATCGACGATCTTGCAGATTCCGGTCTGTGTGAAGCCGCCCACGGCTTCGGGCGAAATCATCTCGCCGGGGTGGGCGTAGCGCTCGGTGACGACGCCGGCGAAAGGCGCCCGGATCACGGTATAGGAGAGGAGCGTCCGATCCAGTGCCGCAGTTCTTTCGTCGACGGCAACCTGTCCGATCGCGTGCGCCAACAGCGATCGGTCGATCGCGACCGCGGCGTCGGCACTCTTGAGGACGGATTCGCTCAGCGCGCCCTGTTTCGCGAGCCGCTCGGACCGCACAAGCGTCCACTGGTCGCGGTCGAGCTGTGCCGTGTATTGGGGCACGAGCGCGCGATCCGCCTGAAGCTGACTTTCGGCCGATTGGGAGGTGGCTCGCGCCGCGTTGTCGTCCAGCCGGGCGAGAATCTGCCCCGACACAACGTGATCGCCCTCGTTTACGAGGACGCTCGTAACCATGCCCGTGATCTCGGCTGCGACCGTGGCCTCCTGTTCCGCCACCACGTAGCCCGAGGCGTTGAGCACCGAGCCGGAGGCCGAAGCAGTTTCGGCAATGACCGTTCGGACGTTTACCGGGGCAGGCCGAAGGAACCACCAGGCGCCAGCGAAGCAGCCGATGAAAAGAGCAACGACGATGCCGCCCGCGATCCAGGGCCCGGCATTCGAGCGGACTCGAGGCTCGACTCTGTCGCGCTCGATCTTCAATGCCTGGAGTGCGTCGCGCGGGTCCAATTCGGTCAGCACCTCCAGCCTCGTCTGCACCGGAGTGCAAACTTATTGCCCGCACGGCGAGCAGAGAGTGACGAGTCGTGCCGGTGATGGGACGAACCGGTGCGGATTCGGGACGGGTGTTTCGTGCGAGTCAGCTCAGGCCGAGTGCCGCGCCGGCCTTCTCCCGATAGGAGCGGCTGAGAACGAGCTTGGACCCGTCGGCGAGAATCACCGACTGGTCGCCGTTGAACAGCGGTTGAATCTCCCGCACGGCCGCGATGCGCACCATCGTCGAACGGTGGATGCGCACGAACTGCCCGGGGTCCAGGCGCGATTCGAGCCCACTCATGGTTTCGCGAACGAGCTGGGTTTCCTTGCCGGCGTGCAGGCAGAGGTAGTTTCCCGCGGTTTCGATCCAGTCGATTGCGCTTGTGTTCACGAAGACAGTGCGGCCCACCGAGCGCACCGCGATGCGGTCGAGATAGGGTGGGGCGCCTTCGGGCCGCGCGACCGTCCCACCGCGCCGGTCGAGAAATTCGCGCGCTTTCTTTAGCGCCTGAGCGAAGCGTTCGCGGTCGAAAGGCTTCAAGAGATAATCGACGGCGCGCACGGCAAAGGCCTGCACGGCAAATTTGTCGAAGGCTGTGATGAAGATGACGGCGGGTCGTCGCTCGGGTGGAATACGATCGAGCAGTTCGAGCCCGTTCATGCCCGGCATCTGTACATCGAGGAGCAGGACATTGGGAGACAGTCGGGCGATCGCCGCGAGAGCACTGTCGGCGTCGCCGCACTCGCCCACAATCTCGGCATCGGGCTCTTCCGTGAGATAGCGCCGCGTGCGTTGCCGCGACAGCTGCATGTCGTCGATGATGAGAATTCGCAGGTTCACGGGAGCTCGCGGAACGGCAGGACGATGCTCGCCGTTGCGCCGCCCCCGTCGGTATCGTGCAATGCGACGCTGGCCTCCGCGCCATACAGGTGCTTGAGACGCGAACGCGCATTGGAAATCCCGATGCCGGCGCCTCCGGCATTTGACGCTCCGGCGCCGAGACCGGGCCCGTTGTCGCGAAGTTCGATGCGCAGCACGCGACCGTCGCGGCGGGCCGAAATTGCGAGACGGCATGAATGGTCGTGGGGCCGGCCGTGCGTCATCGCGTTTTCCGCAAGAGGCTGCAGGATCATGGCTGGAACACGGGCATGCACCGAGGCCGGGTCGATGGAAAAGGTAATATCGAGCCGGCTGCGCAGCAACATCGCCTGAAGCGCGAGATAGTCCTTGAGGAAATCGATTTCCGCCTGAAGCGAAATTTCCTGCTGGCGGGATTCGTCGAGCGACCGGCGCAACAATCCGCTCAGTTGCGTGATGGCGCGATCGGCCGCTTCCGGGTCGTCATAGCCGAGCTCGGATATGGCGTTCAGCGTGTTGAACAGGAAGTGCGGATCGAGCTGCGTACGCAGCCGCCTCAGTTCCGCCTCGGCCACGCGCCGTGAAAACTGCCGGTGCTGCCACAGTGCGAAAGCGGCGAGGCCGGCAATTGCAAGAACCATAGAAGCTGTCAACCCGTCGTACATGCTCACAAACGCCTGTCGAGGCTGCCATCGGCACGAAGGCCGACACGAGAGCCTGAAATGAAGTCTGAGGCCTGATCCAACCGACGACAAGGGAGCCGTTCGCGATTCGCACCTCCGGCGTCCGCTACCGACCCCGGCGCGTCTGTCTGTCGTTTTCTCGCGTCCTCAACCGTGCGCGCGCCTGCGGCGGTTTTCATCCGCACAGAGCGGGTTCAGCTGTTCCTCGCGCCAAGCTGTACTCGCCTTGACCTTCACCTGCCTGTTCGGGCTCGTGGACACGATCGGCTGGGGGCCGATTTCCGAATTCATGACGTAGCGACAATGACTCGATCCAGGCTAAGGTCATAAATCTTGGGGCGTGCAATTTGGGCGTTCCCGCGCCCGCTGGCCGGCAAGGAAGCTGGCGGGCGCCGGGGCAAAGCCGGAAGGGACAACGAATATGGCAATGGCGATGACGGCCGGCGGTGCGCACTTTGCGCCGCGGGCCACGCGGGACCGCGACTTCTTTCTGTTCATGGTGGCATTGATCTGGCTCGGCATCCTGATGGGATTCGTGCCCGACATCGCCGCCCATCTCCGGATGCACAAGCCGGCCTACCCGCTGATTGTGCACGTCCATGCGGCTGCCTTCGTCGGCTGGCTCTGTCTTCTCACGACGCAGGTCGTGCTGATCCGCAGCGGCCGTGCCGACATCCACCGCAAGCTCGGCGTGTTTGGCGCAATCCTGGCGACCGCCATGGTATTTCTCGGCCTGGCGACGTCGGTGGTCGTCGACCGGCTGCATTTCCGTACGCCTGACAGCGATCCGCAGTTCCTCGCGATCCAGCTGGCCGACATCCTCAATTTCGGCACGCTGGCTGCTGCCGCCATCGTCTGGCGCAAGACACCGTCGGCCCATAAGCGACTCATTCTTCTGGCGACGATATTCATTGCCGATGCGGGTTTTGCGCGCTGGCTCGGCGATTCGGTTGCCAAAGTGGTGGGCAGCGGTTTCTGGCAGGACTGGACGAGTTTCTACGTCTACGACCTGGTTCTGGTCATCATCATCGGCGCCTACGACCTCCTCACGCGCCGCCGCCTGCATCCCGCCTTCGTTGCCGGAAGCATTTTCGGGATCGGCGTACAGGTCATCGCCGCCTGGCTGTACGTAAGTCCCTGGTGGAAGCTCGCATCCCTCCGGTTGCTCGGGCTCTGACAGCGCGAGGGGGTAGCCCCGGAATGGAACATCATGTCCTGTCGCCGTCGCCGGCGGTCCTGCGGGAAGCGATATCCTGTCCCGCCGGTAAGCGCGGTCACCGGTAAACTTTGCTTGAGCGGACCCCCAACATGCTTGGCGCGCCGGAAGTGCAGGGCGTAGATTCGCTGCGCGATTGAGGCGGGAGTTAAGTCATGCACGTGAAGCTTGTTGCAGGAGTGTCGTATGCGGCGATGCTCCTTGGGGCCATTTGCGCGAGCGCATTGGTCGGTACCTCGGCGATGGCGGACAATGCGGGTGCGGCGCCAAATCCCGGCGCCATGAGCGGTGACCAAGGCCAATCGTCGGCGTCCGCCTGCGTGACGGTTGCGGGCGCGAAATCCGCGCAGTGGGACCAGAAGCGACTCATGATCCGCGAGACCGAGACCTTTGCGGATGGCAGGAAGAGAGTGGTCGAAGCCATTTTCACTCCGGATGTCGACTACGCCCGCGTGGACGGAGGGCCGTGGACGAGCATGAACCTTGTGAAGCGGCAGCGCGGCGTGCCACCCGCGGGCGATCTCGTCAAGCGCATGGGGCTCGAGGACTGCGGCCTCAGCGGCTCCGACGGATCAGGCAACACGAAAGAGTCGGTGTACAGCTACGGCTACCTGCCTGACGCCCGTGCCGGACAGGTGACGGGGAAAATGTGGGTCGACGATTCCTCGCAACTGCCGGTCCGGCAGGAGCTTGCGCAGACAGAGGCGGCGCAACGGAACGTACCGATCTCCATCGAAGCCAGTTACACCTATGGCGACGCGGTAACCGTGCCTTCGGACGCGGTGCGCTCCGATGAGCGCCGGCGGTGGCTCGAGCAGCAGGTCTTTTTCAGAAATGTCGGTGCAGCCAGCGGGGCTGCGGGTCCATCGGATGCAGAATATTCCTTTGGAGGAAAGCATCACTAGCACGGATTGCTGTACGACTTGCACGGTCACGGCGCCGCCACTGCCGGCGCCGTGACCGGGCAGCACGACCTGATAAGCTATAACGATCTATGATTCGGGTTTAATCGCGTTGATCGCTGGCTGCTGTCCGGGTCTGTGCCATTTCCGAATCCGGCAGACCTGTTCTTCCTGATGGGTTTTGGGTCCCGGGTGAACCACGACCTCCCAGTGTTCCGGAACGTATGCGCTTTGCCTCCAACAATCGCTTTCGCCGAACGAACAATGAGGATGGTTGGCAATCTGCAAAACCGCTTCATCGTACGCGCGACCGTTCGGCAGGAGCGTCGCTGAACGAATCCGCCCGGCGGACATCAATTGGAAGATCGCCGCATTTGCCTTGGGCGGCAGGCCAGGGTCATCTGCGTTGACCAGGAGTCGCAAACGGGTTCCCCTCCTCCCGGAATATCAGATTTTCTTTGCATGATGCCGCTCCAACGACACCCATTGCAATGTGCCTGCCGGCGCCTCTGGCCGGAATGAGAACGATACATTAGTGTGAACGGCCTCGACAAATCGGGCCGGGCGACTTCACAGGCGGGGCATTCCGGGATTGATTGTCCACGACCCTGTTTGCTGATCGCGCACATCTCGCGGAAGAGCCGACGTGCTGTTCGATGACAAGCTCCTCTTTGTACACGTGCCGAAGACGGCCGGCATGTCGATCAGGAAATTTCTGATCGACAACATCCCGGGCAAGGTCACCCTTGTCGAAGAGCAGGATCGCCTCCATCCGTCGATGCCCGTCGCAGTGCGCGTCAAGCTGAGCGTCAGGAAACTGTTGAAGGCCGGGGGATTGCTGATGCCTCCGTCGGTGACGGTCATCGAAGGAAACCCCCACTGCCGATTGTTCCAGGCGCGGGAATGGCTCGGCAAACGGGGCCGAAGGCTCGAAGATTTTTGCGCAATTCTGGCCGTTGTTCGCAATCCCTATGACCTCGAGGTCTCGCGCTATCACTTTCTCAGGAAAGGCTGGCACGGCGTGCAAGGGCTGGCACGCGGCGCCGAACAGAGAATCGCCCTGGAAGGCGATTTCGAGAAGTTTGCCCTGAACGCCCCGTATCACGGTCGGTTGCCCGCACGGATCGAGGACTGGTACGAAATCGGAGGCGACATGCCCAACAATCTGCGCATCGTACGATTCGAGCACCTCGAGGAGGATTTGCGCCGTGTCGTCGGTGAATTCTATCCGATCACGGCAAAGGTGCCCCGATTGAACGCGACGGATCACGAACCCTATGCATCCTACCTCTCGCTCCGATCGGAGGAGGCGATCTACCGGAAATATCGTTGGCTGTTCGACCGACAATTCTATCCGCGGCAGAAGATCGAGGCACAGTAATGCTTCCGCTGTGTGGGGAAGCGGCAGCTGCATTGCGGTCTGGACGTGACGTACAGCAATGATACAATCAACCCAGACCGCGCGAGACGTGTCTAGTCAGGCCTGCGCGTTGCCGGCCGGCGCATTTTCCTGCTGCGCCGCCAGGAAGGCGTGCAGGACCGCGACGACCTGCGAGCCTTCGCCCACCGAGGCGGCGACGCGCTTCACCGAACCCGAGCGTACGTCGCCGACGGCAAAAATGCCTTTGTGGTTGGTCTCGAAGGGAAAACGTCCGTTGCTGCGGAAGGCGTCAGCGCAGATGAAGCCCTTCGGGTCGACATCGATGCCAAGCTGCGCAAGCCATGAGGTGTTGGGGGCCGCGCCAATGAGAAGAAAGAGATGGCGGATCGGCCGCGCCGTTTCCTCGCCGGTGGCGCGATTGATCCAGCGCACGCGCTCGAGCGAGCCAGGCTCGCCCTCGAGGCCCGTGACCTCCGTCTGTGTCAGAACTTCGATGTTTGGCTGCGCCGCGATGCGGTCGCACAGATAGCGCGACATCGTCGCTTCGAGGCTCTTGCCTCGCACGATCATCCAGACTTTCTTCGCCTGGCTCGCGAGATAAACAGCGGCCTGGCCTGCGGAATTGCCCCCACCCACAAGTGCGACCTCCTCACCAAGACACAGATGTGCTTCGATCGGCGACGCCCAGTAATGCACGTGCGAACCCTCGAAGTCGGCAACGTTTGCAACGTCGAGACGGCGGTATTCCGCGCCGCTCGCGATGACGACCGCGCGCGACCGCACCGCGTCGCCACTCTTGAGCTTCAGTACGAAGGAACTGTCACAATCGAGACTTACCACTTCTTCCGGAATGGCCATTTCGGTGCCGAATTTCTGCGCCTGGTTGTACGCGCGCGCCATCAGCGCCATGCCGGTGATGCCGGTCGGGAATCCCAGATAGTTCTCGATGCGGGCGGACGCACCGGCCTGACCGCCAAAAGCGCGGCAATCGACGACGAGCGCCGACAGGCCTTCCGACGTCGCGTAGACCGCGGCAGCCAACCCGGCCGGCCCTGCGCCGACGATCGCAACGTCGTACACAGTTGAAGCGTCGATGGTGCGCGAGAGCCCGATGCAGCGCGCAAGCTGGTTCTCGGTCGGATTGCGCAGCATGTTGCCGTTCGGGCAGAGCACCGTCGGCAGTTCGGACGGTTCCACGTGAAAGCGCTCGATCAGCGTCCTGGCGCAATTATCGGTCTCGGGATCGAGTTGCTGATGGGGCTGGCCGTTCCGCCGCAGGAAATTCTCGAGTCGCAGGACATCACGATCGTCCGCGCGACCGATGATGACCGGGCCACCGACATTGCGCTCCAGAATGCCGACGCGGCGGAGGATGAGCGCGCGCATGATGCGCTCGCCAAGTTCGGCTTCCTCGATCATGAGACTGCGAAGCTGCGATGGCGGAATGACCACGACGTCGATGTCATCGTCGGCCGAGCTGTCCACGAACGCCGGCCGCCCGGACAGCTGCGCGAGCTCGCCGTGAATGGCTCCAGGCCCGTGGATGGCAATCGGCGTATCGGGTTTGCCATGCACCATGACGCGAAGATGACCCTTGAGCACGACCATCAGGCCGTCCGTCGGTTGGCCCGCGCGGACGACGCAGTCGCCGGCGCGGTACGAGCGGATTTCGCCGAACCGCTTCATCCGGGCGATGTCGGCTCCGTCGAGAATGGGAAACACCTGGTCCCGGCGGGTCTCGAAAACCGTTGGCGCTACGACAATTTCGCTCATGAATCACTCCAGTTCATGCCAATACGCCATTGAAAATACGCGCGCTTTTCTATTCCGATCCCGGCGTACACGCCAGCCTGTCAGCCTGACCATACCTCGCCTTCGGGAGCGCCGCGGCCCAGCTTATCGGGCAAGGATTCGCCTTTCGGCGTGAACGAAAGCGACACGGAGTTGATGCAAAAGCGCTGGCAGGTTGGCGGCGGGCCGTCGGGAAACACATGGCCCTGATGTGCGCCGCAACGCGCGCAGACGATCTCGGTCCGGACCATGCCATGGCTGGTGTCGCGGATCTGGCGCAGATGACCTTCCGCAAACGGCGCCGTGAAGCTCGGCCAGCCGGTGCCGCTCTCGAATTTTTCGCCGGCCTTGAACAAGGGCAGGCCGCATAGCCGGCAGCAGAACACGCCCGCGCGCTTCTCGTTGAGCAGAGTCCCGCAGAACGGCGCTTCCGTGCCGTGTTCGAGCAGCACGTCGCGCTCCTCGCGGCTCAGATTCTTGATGATATCCTGCCGCTGCGTTTCGTTCGGCGGCGTCAGATCGAATTTCGCGGACGCAACGGTATTCATCTCCGTCTCCTCGGGCCTGCCTCAACACACTTACTTAGTATCTGTCTGGCCGGAAAGCACGCGTCGAAGCCGGCGCGAGCATAACGAGAATCGCCGTACACTGCCTCAGCCGCCCGGGTTGGAGACCTTCAAGCGACTTTGCGGAGCGGTTTGAACGCCGTGTGAAACCCGGACACGAAAAGCCGCCGGCGATGCCATGGAAGGTCCCCCCGGCCTTCACGCGCGCACGCTCGCGCGATGAGCGCCGGCGGGGGTCTCGGGTTCAAGTCAGGTTTTGGCGTCGGCGAAGTTAGGTCTTTTCCAGAATTGCGGCGACCTGGACTTTCGTGCCGAAACGCGCCGGCGCCACCGATCAAGACGCCACGTTTGTTGCCACGTGCGCAACGGCGGATTTATCCTCACCAGCGAAGAAGTGTCGTATCGGAACTGGAGTCGTTCATGAGCCACGTACAAGTCGGGCAGGAGAATTTTCAGATGCCGCCCCGGGAGGGCTTTACCGTTGCGCACTTTCTCACCGTCGCCAATATCGAGCGATCGGCACGCTTTTACGAAACGGTCTTCGAGGGGCGAATTCTGAGCAGAGGCGACAGCAGCGGCGCGCCCGGGTACATCCAGATCGCGAACACGTGGCTCATTGTCAATGTCGGTGGCGGCCCGACGCCCGACAAGCCGACGGTCACGCTCAGCGTTCCCGCGGACCCGGATTCCGTCAGCAGCTTCATGAACATCCGCGTGGCGGACATTCAGGCGTGCTACAAATTGTGGCGAGAGCGCGGAGCCGAGTTCATCACCGAACCAAAGGACAAGTACGGCGAGACGCGCTGTTACATTCGCGATCCCGATGGTTACATAATAGAAGTCGGGCAGAGCAAGCCGGACTTCACGTACGGATGAACGTCGCAAAAGCAGTGGAATGACCGCGATTTCGTTGCGCCGACGGAGGAACATGGCATGGACCCGGTGAACCCGACCGAAGACGTTGAACAACATCGCCGTCAATTCTTTGGCACTGCCGCCATGGCGCTTCTGGCTGCCGGCGCCGGAGTGGGCGGCGTTGCGTCGGCGACGGACCAGACCGCTGCTTCACCACCGGCCGCGAAGCGTGGGGCACACGCCGCGTTTTCAACCGCAAAGCAGATCGACGCCGGCCTGTTGAATGTCGGCTACGCCGAAGCGGGCCCCGAGAACGGCCCGCCGGTGCTGCTTCTGCACGGCTGGCCTTACGACATTCACAGCTATGCGGATGTTGCGCCGTTGCTGGCCTGTGCCGGGTATCGCGTCATCGTCCCCCATCTCCGCGGCTATGGCACGACGCAATTTCTTTCCGGCGCCACGGTCCGCAACGGCCAGCCGTCTGTTGTCGCGCTCGACGTCATTGCGCTTCTGGATGCTCTCAAGATCGAGAAGCCTGTCATTGCCGGATTTGACTGGGGCGCACGGACGGCCAACATCATCGGAGCGCTGTGGCCCGAGCGGTGCAAAGGTATGGTGTCGGTGAGCGGCTACCTGATCGGCAGCCAGGCATCCGGCAAGATCCCGCTGCCGCCCAAGGCCGAGTTACAGTGGTGGTACCAATTCTATTTCGCCACCGAACGCGGCCGGGCCGGTTACGACAAATACCGGCACGACTTTGCAAAACTCATCTGGCGGCTTGCGTCGCCGAAGTGGAACTTCGACGATGCCACATTCGATCGCAGTGCGGCGTCCTTCGATAACGCGGACCATGTCGCCATCGTGATTCATAACTACCGCTGGCGGCAGGGCCTCGCGGAAGGCGAGGCAAAATACGACGATCTGGAAAAGCGGCTGGCCGAGTCTCCGGTCATCACCGTCCCCACCATTACGATGGAAGGGGATGCCAACGGCGCGCCCCACCCCGAGCCGGCTTCGTACAGAAACAAATTCTCGGGCAAGTATGCTCACCGGACCATCACGGGCGGCGTCGGGCATAATCTTCCGCAGGAGGCGCCCCAGGCCTTCGCGCAGGCCGTTATCGACGCGGCGGCGCTTTAGACGGCTAAAGCCTGCTCCAATCGAAACAAAAGCCCCCACCCAAACGCCGTTACCACGAAGTGGTATGGGCGCGAGGCGGTTACGTCGCGCAAGCACCGCGAGCCGGACCCTGCGCGGAAAGGCATCACGCAGGTGAGCGCGATCGGACCGGCAACCACCACGATTTCATGGGTTATTCCCCCGGCCGGAACAGGGTTCCGGCGAAGTCGCCGAGTTCGCTTTCGAGGCCGCCGCCGAGGTTGAGAATTTTCTGAATTGTCTCGATGGACACATCGTGCTGGGCGGCCGTTGCTTCAAGCGCGGCCTCCGGATTGCCGTCGCTGCTGGTCAGATTGGCCTGCACGGCGTTAGCGATTTCCCTCACTTCGTGCGGCGGCAAGCCCACTTTCTCGGCAATTGCCTGAAGGTTCGCTTCGATGTTGTCGAACAAAGCCATGGAATTCTCCATCCGCGAGGTTGCCGGGCATTCCCGGAGTGTCGTGTTCGCCGCGCCGGGTCTTCTACGACCTGAAGAACTCAAGCAGGTCGGCGTTCACCTTGTCCTTCAGCGTCGTACAGAGGCCGTGCGGCGCGCCGGGATAGACTTTCAGCGTCGCGCCCTTCACCAGTTTCACCGCAAGTTCGGCCGCATCCTTGATCGGCACAATCTGGTCGTCGTCGCCATGGATGAACAGAGTCGGCACATCGAAGCGTTTCAAATCTTCCGTGAGGTCGGTTTCCGAAAACGCCTTGATGCAGAAATACGAAGCCGGGAATCCAGCCATCATGCTTTGAAGCCAGAAGGACTCGCGTACGCCTTCCGAGACCTTCGCGCCCGGCCGGTTGTAGCCGTAGAAGAGCATGCTGAGGTCTTTCCAGAACTGGGAACGATCGGCCTGTACAGCGGCGCGAAGCTGGTCGAAGGCCGCCATCGGTGTGCCGAGCGGATTGGATGCCGATTTCAGCATCACCGGCGGAATGGCGCCGATCAGCACCGCCTTCGTGACGCGCCGGGTTCCGTGGCGTCCGATGTAACGCGCGACTTCGCCGCCACCGGTCGAGTGACCGACATGGATCGCCTGCTCGAGGTCGAGCTGCCTGACAAGCTCGGCGAGGTCGTCGGCATAGGTGTCCAGATCGTTGCCGGTCCAGGACTGCGAAGACCGCCCGTGTCCGCGACGATCGTGAGCAACACATCGATAGCCGTGCTGCGCGAGGAAAAACATTTGATCCTCGAACGCGTCGGAACTGAGCGGCCAGCCGTGGCTGAATACGACCGGTCGTCCGGTGCCCCAGTCCTTGTAGTAGATTTCCGTGCCGTCACTGGTTTTGAAACTGGACATGGAGCAACCTCGCCGCGTTGTGCCCTTCTTCCGCTGCATCCGGGACGGATGCCACCGACGCCCAAAGCTACTATACGCGCTTGTTTTGCGGACTTCGCGGTAAGACTTTGCAGTACCCCTATGCACCAAGGTGCAATTGCCCGATTGCAAAAACGCGCTCTCGGTTTGCCGTTACGGTTGCGCGCTTTGGCGGCGGAGCGAGGCGATGTCGCTTGCGGTCAGGGACGAGCCTTTCGCGCCGAAACGCGCCGTCACGTAGTTCGCAACCGCGGCGATTTCGGCATCGGTGAAGGAGCGCCCGAACGCCGGCATCGAGATCACGCCCGAAGGTGTCGTTCGCCGCGTCCCGGAAATCACGATCTGCGCCGCGTTGGTGGCGGAAGGGTCATTGACGGCGCGCGCGCCGGTCAGGGTTGCGAAAGGCGAAAGCGCGCTCTGGCCCGTCCAGCCGTGGCAGGCGGCACAGGCGCCTTCGAACAGATGTTTGCCGAGGGCGTCGGCAACCATGGGGCCGCCCTTCGGCGATGCCGGCGCGGGCGGGGCAAGCGAGGCCGGGAGATCCGGCGAAGATTGCGGCGGGACGGTGCGCACATAGGCGACGATCGCGCGGAGGTCGTCGGGCGTCATACGCGCGAACCCGTTGTCGACCGCCTCGCCCATCGAGCCGCTCGCGGTGCCGTGGCCGGTCGCGTGCCCCTGGGCCAGGTAGTTGTACACATCTGCATCGCTCCAGGCGCCGATGCCGAAGTCGCGGTCTCCCGTAATATTGTACGCGCGCCATCCCGCCGCGATCGCACCCGCGAATTTGCGCCGGTTGTCCATCGAAAACGCAATCGTGCGCGGCGTATGGCACTCGCCGCAATGCGCGAGCGCTTCGGCGAGATAGGCGCCGCGGTTCCACTGTGCGCTTCTATCTGCATTCGGCTCGAAGCGTCTGTCGGCGCTGAACAGCCACGACCACAGCGCGACAAGCCGGCGCTGGTTGAAGGGAAACGCAAGCGTGTTGACCCGCCGCGGGGCATGCACCGGCGGAAGGCTGAACAGATACGCCTTGATCGCGAGGACATCGGCATCGGTCATCCAGGTGTAGGATGTGTACGTCATCGCCGGATAGAGTGGACGCCCGTCCTGTCGGATGCCGCGATGGAGCGCATTCAGGAAATTGGCGTCGCTGTAATTGCCGATGCCGGTTTCCCTGTCGGGCGTGATGTTCGTCGACCACAGCGTGCCGAACGGGAGACGGATGGCGAGACCGCCCGCGAATGCGCGCCCGCCTTTCGCGGTGTGGCAGGCGGCGCAATCGGCAGCGCGCGCGAGATATTCGCCGCGTTTGACCAGACTTGCATGTGCGAGCGCGGGCGGTACGCCGGTGGGATCGGGACCGTGGTAATCGGCGAGCGCAACCGTGTGGCCGCCGGCAAAGTCCATGGGACCAGGCGCGAGCACCAGCCACGAGAGGACCCCGATTGCGAGGATGCCGATGACAACGAGCACCGCGACGATCCGATAAGCCACGCGGTTCACGCCTCTTTCCTCCCGGCAAGTACGTCGCGATCGACCGGCATGCGCCGGAGCGGAATGCCGGTCGCGGCATAGATGGCGTTGCGGATTGCAGGGGTGGCCGTGGTCACGCCCGTCTCGCCGATGCCGCCCGGCGGCTCGCCGCTCCTGATCAGGTGCACGTCGATCGCGGGCGCCTCATTGATGCGCAGCATGCGGTAATCGTTGAAGTTCGACTGCTCGACGCGGCCGTTCTTTATGGTGATCTCGCCCCACAGTGCGGCGGTGGCGCCGAAGATCATGCCGCCCTGCAATTGCGCGACGATGGTGTCGGGATTGACGGCGATGCCGGTGTCGACCGCGGTCGTCAGGCGATGCAGCCTGACATTGCCGTTCCCGTCCACTTCCACATGCGCGACGGTGGCGATGAAGCTCGCGAACGATATCTGTACAGAAACACCGCGTCCGTGCCGGTGGGGCAGGGGCGTGCCCCAGCCGGATTTCTCGGTCGCCACGTCGAGCGCGGCAAGGAGCCGCGGCGTCTTCGTCAGATGCGCGCGGCGGAATTCGACCGGATCCTTTCCGGCATGGCGTGCCAGTTCGTCGATGAAGCTCTCAATCGCGAAAACATTGTTGTTGGGGCCGACGCCGCGCCAGAATCCCGTCGGTATTCCCGGCGGCTCGTGGCGCATCTGTTCCACAATGAGATTGGGAATCGCGTAAGGCACGTCGACGGAGCTGTCGACCGTGTCGAAATCGATGCCATGATTGGCCTTGAAAGCGGGCGGCAGCCAGCGCGCCACCACCGAGGACCCGGTAATGCGATGCCGCCAGCCGTCGATCCTGCCGTCCTTCAACGTCGCGGTGAGGCGGTCATAGTAGAGCGGCCGATAGACATCGTGCTGGATATCCTCTTCGCGCGTCCAGACGAACTTTACCGGCCCGTCGACATGCCTGGCCACGCGAACGGCCTTCACCACCATGTCGGGCTCGAGCCGCCGGCCGAAGCCGCCGCCGAGGAGGTGATTGTGGACAATGACCTTGTCCAGCGGCAGGCCGGCCGTCGCCGCCGCGGTCGACTGCACACGCGCCATGATCTGCGTGCCGATCCAGATTTCGCAGGAGTCCTTTGTCAGATGGACCGTACAGTTCATGGGCTCCATCGTCGCATGGGCAAGGAACGGCATTTCGTAATGCCGCTCGAATGTCTCGCCGTCTCCGAGTGCCTTTTCCGCGTCCCCGACCTTCTTCGCTACGAGGCCGTTCTGCCCGCTCGCCCTGCGGATATCGGCACGAACGAAAGCAGTGTCGACGTGCCCGTACGGGCCGGGATTCCATTCAAGCTTCAGTGCGTCGAGGCCCTTCTTCGCCGCCCACATGTGATCGCCGATCACGGCAACGAGATCGTCGAGTACGACGACCTGCTGTACACCGGGAACTTTCCTGGCGTCGCTGTCATCGCAATGAACGAGCTTGCCCCCGAAATGCGGACAGGCGGCGTGGGTCGCGAATTTCATGCCGGGAAGGATGACGTCGATGCCGTACACGGCCTGGCCGGTCGCCTTCCCGGGCGTGTCGAGTCGCTTCAGCGGCTTGCCGATGAGGCGGAAATCCTTCGGCTGCCTCAGCGGAGGGTTGGCGGGCGGCGTTCCGTTCGCGACCGAAGCAAGCTGGCCGTAGCTCAGCGAACGGTTGCTCGCCCTATGAATCACCTTGCCGCTTTCGGTCGTGCAGCCGGACGGATCGACATTCCATTGCTTCGCGGCCGCCGCGACGAGCAGCGCCCGCGATTGCGCCGCCGCCTTGCGGATCGGCAGCCACCAGGCACGGATGGAATTGGAATTGCCCGTCGCCTGCACGGTCAGCATCGGGTTGGCGTAGAGCTTCTCGTTCGCCGGGGCGTGTTCGAGAGCGACGCTGTTCCAGTCCGCGTCCAGCTCTTCGGCCAGCATCATCGCGATCGATGTGTACACGCCCTGACCCATCTCCACCTGCGGCATGACAAGCGCTGTCTTGCCGCTCGTATCGATCCGGATGAATGCATTGGGCGCGAACGGCCCGGGTTCCGGCGACAAACCTTCGCTATCGTTTGGCGCCGCCGCGCCGGCGAAAGGGACATGAAAGGCCAAAACAAATCCGGCGGTGAGCCCCGTTGTCAGGACCCCGCGGCGCGAGGGCGTGCGAACGATGGCATTCATGCTCATCCTCCGCCTGCTTCCTTTTCATTGACGGTTGCGGCGCGCTTGATCGCGGCGCGGATGCGCACATAGGTGCCGCAGCGGCAGATGTTGCCCGACATCGCGGCATCGATATCTGCGTCGTCGGGATGCGGCGTCGATTTGAGCAGCGCCGCCGCCGACATGATCTGCCCCGGCTGGCAATAGCCGCACTGGATCACTTCGAGGTCGAGCCACGCCTTCTGTACTTTCGCGCCTTCCGGCGTCGCGCCAATGCCTTCGATGGTGGTGATGGCGCGGTTGCCGACGGCGCTGACCGGCAGGAGACACGAACGCACCGGATTGCCGTCAATGTGCACCGTGCACGCGCCACAGAGCGCCACGCCGCAGCCGAATTTTGTGCCGGTCATGCCCAACACGTCGCGCAGCACCCAGAGCAGCGGCATGTCGGCGGGCACGTCGACGCTTTTCGCCTCGCCATTGATTCGCAGTTCGGTCGCCATGGCTACCCCTCCATGCGAGCGCCCGACCCTACGCCTGTTCCTCGGCCGGCGCTAACACATTCCTGCGGTGCTTTGCACATCCTTGCGTCGAATCCTGCGCGCGAGTTGCCAGGCACGCATATCGGTACGCCACTGCAGATCGATCCCTTTTCCTATTTTGCTGTTCGCAATGCCGTTAACCTACCGAGATGGCGGGGTTTGGAGGATTGGACGGAAGGAGTAAGCTCGCCGTTGCGACGCAGCGCGTCGCCGCGCGTTCAAACCAAAACGAGCCTCGTGGAGGGGGTGCGAGTTTGGGGAACTTTGGCGATATCTTTCGAAGGGTGGCGCTCGTGCTGGCCGCGCTGGCGCTCGCGTCCTGCGGGCCGCGTGCGCCCGAGGCGCCGCCGAAACCGCATGTCAGCGTCGCCTACCCGATCCTCAAGCGGGTGATCGACTGGGATGATTTCATCGGTCGCTTCCAGGCGATTCAGAGTGTGACGGTGATGCCGCGCGTTTCGGGCGCGATCGCCGCAATTCTGTTTCGGAACGGGCAGGACGTGAAGGCCGGTCAGCCGCTTTTCATCATCGATCCGCGCCCCTTCCGCGCCGCCTATGACCAGGCGCTTGGCGATCTCGCCAACGCCAAAGCAACACTCGCGAACGCCAAAGCCAACTACGCGCGCGGCAAGGCGCTGTGGGCGTTGGACGCAATCAGCAAGGAACTGTACGACGCGCGGCTGGCGGCCGAGCAGGAGGCGGCGGCGCAGGTGGAGTCAGATCGGGCAGCGGTCGAAGCGGCGCGCCTCAATCTGGACTTCACCACCGTAAAGTCACCGGTCGCCGGCCGCATGTCCGACCGCAATGTCAGCATTGGCGACATCGTGGTGGCAAACACGACGAACCTCACCAACGTCGTCACGCTCGATCCGATCTGGTTCAATTTCGACGGCGCGGAGACTTTTCTGCTGAAGTACCAGCGCGAGGAGAAATTGGGCCAACGCATCTCGTCGCGCGTCGCCCCCAATCCGCTCCAAATCCAGCTTGCCGACGAGAGCGGCTATCCGCATCGGGGTCACATGGTGTTCGTAGACAACGCCGTCGACCCGCAATCCGGTACAATCCGCGCCAAGGCCGAGTTCGAGAATCACGATCACTTCCTGACCCCGGGCATGTTCGGCCGCGCGCGGCTGCTTGCGTCTGGCGCGTATCAAGCGATGCTGATCCCGGACGAATCCATCATCACCGACCAGACGCGGCGGCTCGTGTACATTGTGGACGGTGGCGGCAAGGTTGCGGCGCGCGAAGTCGAGACAGGACCGATCGTCATCGGTCTCCGCGTGATTCGAAGCGGCATCAAGGCGACAGACAAGGTGGTGCTCGATGGTCTCGCGCGGCTGTTGCCCGGAGCGGAAGTCGAGGCGACGCTTATAAAGCTCAAGCCACGCGCGGCCGATACGTCGCCACAATCCGAACCACTGACCGCGCCGCCATCTTCCCAGGCCACTCCACACTAGGCGGGTATGTATATGCGCGCGGCCAGCGTGAGATAAACGAGATGAAGCTGCCGCATTTTTTCATCGATCGGCCGATCTTTGCGGCGGTCGTTGCGATTCTGATCGTCCTGTTCGGCGCGGTCAGCTATCCGACGCTGCCGGTCGCGCAATATCCCGAGATCGCGCCGCCAACGGTGACCGTCACGGCGAGCTATCCCGGCGCCACGGCCGAAACGGTTGCCGAAACGGTCGCCACGCCGCTGGAGGAACAGATCAACGGCGTCGAGAACATGCTGTACATGTCGTCGTCCTCGACCGCCGACGGCCAGCTCACCATCACCATCACATTCGCGCCGGGCTCCGACATCAACGAAGACCAGGTGCTGGTGCAGAACCGCGTCGCCACCGCCCAGCCCCGGTTGCCGCAGGAGGTTCAGCAGATCGGCGTCGTCACACAGAAAGCCTCGCCCGATCTGCTTCTCGTCGCGACTCTCGTGTCGCCCGATCACAGCCTCTCGCAGCAATACCTCTCCAACTATGCGACTCTGCAGATCGTGGACCGACTCTCGCGCCTCAAGGGCGTCGGCAATGTGCGCGTCTTCGGCGCCCGCGACTACAGCATGCGCATCTGGATCGATCCCGACCGCGCGGCGGAGGTGAACCTCACCGTCGACGAGATCGTTGCCGCGGTCCAGGCGCAGAACGCGCAGGTGGTGGGAGGGTCGGTCGGCCAACCGCCCTTCAACCGCGGCGGCACCGCTTTCCAGCTCGGCATCGAGGCGAAAGGGCGGCTTACGACACCCCAGGAATTCGGCGACATCATTCTCAAGACCGACAATCTGGGCCGGCTGACGCGCCTGCGCGACGTGGCGCGCATCGAACTGGGCGCGCAGGACTACACGGAAAATGCCTATTACTCGGGCAACCCGACGGTCGGCATCGGCATCTTCCAGCTGCCCGGCTCGAACGCGCTATCGACCGCGCAGAGGGTTCAGGACGAGCTTGCCGATGCGGCGAAGACATTCCCGCCGGGGTTGAAATACCAGATTCCGTACAATCCGACCGAGTACATCGCCAAGTCGATTTCCGCCGTCGAGCGCACGCTGTTCGAGGCGGTCCTTCTCGTCGCGCTCGTGGTGCTGCTTTTCCTACAGAGCTGGCGCGCGGCGCTCGTCCCGATCATCGCCATTCCGGTTTCGATCGTCGGCTGCTTCGCGGGGCTTGCGATCTTCGGCTTTTCGCTGAACAATCTCTCGCTCTTCGGCATGGTGCTTGCCATCGGCATCGTGGTCGACGACGCGATCGTCGTGGTCGAGAACATCGAGCGCGTGATGCGCGACGATGGACTTTCCCCGCGCGATGCCGCGCACAAGACCATGGACGAAGTCTCCGGTGCGCTGATCGCGATCGCGCTCGTGCTGATGGGCGTGTTCATCCCGACGGCTCTGATCCCCGGCATTTCCGGCGCCTTTTACAAGCAGTTCGCGCTCACCATCGTCGCGGCCACGGCGATCTCGTGCTGGGTGTCGCTGACGCTGTCGCCGGCTATCGCTGCGCTCATTCTGAAACCGCACAAACAGGAAGAGGAAGGGCGGGGCGGCTCGGTTTTCGCGCGCTTCTCGCGCCGCTTCAACGCCGGCTTCGCCAATCTTTCGCATCGCTACGGCGCGTTCACCGCACGCGCGATCCGGACTCTCGCCGTCATCGGCATCGCCTATGTGGTGCTGATCGTGGCCGCGGTATGGCGCCTGTACGTAACCCCGGTTGGCTTCATCCCGGCACAGGACCAGGGCTATCTGATCGGCGTCATCCAGCTGCCGCCGGGCTCGTCTCTGCAAAGAACGGATGAAGTCCTGCGCCAGGCGCAGGCGATCGCGCTGAAGAATCCCGGCACGCTTGGGACTGTGGCGTTTGCCGGTTTCGACGGCGCCACCTTCACCACCGCGCCGAACGCGGCGGCGATGTTCGTGCCGTTGAGGCCAAGCGGCCAGCGCGAATCGGCGCTCAAGATCACCGCGGAGCTGCAAAAGGCGCTCTCTTCCATCACTGCGGGCGTCATCTTCATCGTGGCACCGCCGCCCGTGCGCGGCATCGGCACCGGCGGCGGCTACAAAATGATCGTCGAGGACAGGAACGGCCCCGACTGGCGCGCGCTCGAAGCCGTCAGCACACGGCTCATCGCGGCGGCAAACCAGCAGCCGGGGCTGCAGCGTGTCTTCACCACCTTCAGCACCCATACGCCCAGACTCTATGCCGACATCGACCGCGAGCGCGCCGAGCAGCTGGGCGTTCCTGTACAGAACATCTTTTCGACGCTCGGCACCTATCTTGGCTCGAGCTACATCAACGACTTCAATTTCCTCGGCCGCACCTGGCGCGTGACCGCGCAGGCCGACGCGCCGCACCGGGCCGAAATCGGCAATATAGGCCTTTTGCAGACGCGCTCCGCCAGCGGATCCATGGTGCCGCTCGATTCCGTGATGACACTCAGGAACACGAGCGGTCCATGGCGGGCCGTCCGGTACAACCTTTATCCGGCGGTGGAAGTGCAGGGCGACACCGCGCCCGGCTATTCGAGCGGACAGTCGCTCGCCACCATGCAAAAACTCGCCAGGCAGATCCTGCCGCAGGGTTTTGCCACCGAATGGACCGAGCTTGCCTTCCAGCAGGAGCAGGCGGGCAACACCGGCATCGTGGTGTTCGGGCTTTCGGTGGTGTTCATCTTCCTGCTGCTCGCGGCGAATTACGAAAGCCTCGTGCTGCCCCTTGCGGTGATCCTCATCGTCCCGATGTGCCTGCTCGCAGCGATGCTGGGTGTGAACCTTCTCGGCCGCGACAACAACATCCTGACGCAGATCGGCCTCGTGGTGCTCGTCGGCCTCGCGGCCAAGAACGCCATCCTGATCGTCGAATTCGCCAAGCGCGGCGAAGATGTCGACAAGCTCGACAAATGGGGTGCTGCCGAACTCGCCGCACGGCAGCGGTTGCGCCCGATCCTGATGACCT
Source organism: Rhizomicrobium sp. (assembly GCA_035308485.1). Classification (GTDB taxonomy): domain Bacteria; phylum Pseudomonadota; class Alphaproteobacteria; order Micropepsales; family Micropepsaceae; genus Rhizomicrobium. Next base: position 3,094 of record DATGGN010000181.1, on the reverse strand, counting down.
CCGTCGCCTTCATCCTCGGCACGCTGCCGCTCGTCATCGACACCGGACCGGGCTCAGAAATGCGCCAGGCGCTCGGCATCGCCGTGTTCTTCGGCATGATCGGCGTGACGCTGTTCGGCCTTTTGTTCACGCCGAGCTTCTACGTGATTTGCCGCGAATTCGGGACATGGGCGTCGGAGCGCCTGCCGGGGGAAATTCGCAGCCTTCGCCTCCCGCGGCTGCGAAAGGCGCCCTGAGATCAGCATTGGCTGAATAAGGAAGCACCGCAAACTCGCGTCATTCGCTCTGAAAGATGATTTCACGCAGGGGCGCACAGCCGCGGAGCCGAAGAGATTCTCCGTGTCTCTGTGCCTCTGTGTGATCAAGCATCCAGTGACGGCGGCGCAAATTTGATAGGAGAGCGAGCGCGCGGACGCCGCCTTTTGCGTTGAGACGGAAGGGAGAGAACCAATGACCCAATCGCAGGACGCACCCAAGGGACCCGACCTCGTAGCAGGGGTGCCAAGCGCCGATGTGCCCGAGGGTGGCAAACTCGTGGGCCTGGTCGGCGATGACGAGGTGCTGGTCGCGCGGGTCGGCGGCGCGCTTTTCGCCATTGGCGCTCACTGTACACATTATGGCGGGCCGCTGGGCGAGGGCCTGATCGTCGGCGACACTGTACGCTGTCCCTGGCACCACGCGCATTTCTGCCTGAAGAGCGGCGAGGCGCTCGCAGCGCCCGCGATCGATCCTGTCCGGCGCTGGATGGTGAAAGAGAAAGACGGCGTCATTCGCGTGGGACACGAAGTGGCCACGGCGCCGGCCAGACGCGTGCGCAGTGCCGGCGCGGCTCCACGGCGCGTTGTCATCATAGGCGGTGGTGCGGCGGGCTTCGCCTGCACAGAGATGCTGAGGCGCGAGGGCTTCGATGGCGATCTAACGATTCTGAGCGCCGACGCCGACGCGCCTTACGACCGTCCCAATTGCTCGAAGGATTATCTCGCCGGAGAGGCGCAACCGGAATGGATGCCGCTTCGGCCCGACTCCTGGTACGGCGATCATGACGTCGAGCTTGAGCTGAATGTCGAGGTTGAGCGCCTCGACTTCGTCGGAAAAACTGTTTCGCTGGAAGGCGGGCGCACGCTCACCTGGGACGCATGCCTCATCGCGACGGGAGCCGAGCCTGTACGTTTGCCGATCGAAGGTTTTGCGCGCCCCGAGGTCCATGTGCTCCGCACCCTTCGCGACGCGGATGCCATCGCCGCAGCCGCGAAAGACGCCCGGCGTGTCGCCGTTGTCGGCGCGAGCTTCATCGGTCTTGAAGCGGCGGCCTCCCTCAGGCACCGCGGGCTCGAGGTCCACGTCGTGGCACCCGAAACCGTGCCGCTCGGGCGCGTGATGGGCGACGACATCGGCCGCTGGGTGCAGGGCCTGCACGAAAAGGCGGGTATCATCTTCCACCTCGGCTGTACGGTGAAGGGTTGGGCCGACGGGCGGCTCGCGCTGGAAGGGGGCAAGACAATCGCAGCCGACTTTCTCGTGGTCGGCGCCGGTGTACGCCCGCGCACGCAAATCGCCGAGGCGGCCGGTCTCGCCTGCGATCGCGGCATCCTGGTGGACGCGCGCCTCGGGACCGGCACGCCCGGGGTGTACGCCGCGGGCGACGTGGCCCGCTTTCCGGACCACCGAAGCAGAGACAATGTCCGCATCGAACATTGGATTCATGCCGAGCGGCAGGGGCAGCATGTCGCACGGATGATCCTGGGCGACGACGCGCCGTTCGCCGATACGCCGTTCTTCTGGAGCGCGCACCAGGATGCGACGATCCGCTATGTCGGCCACGCCGAGAAATTCGATCCGCCGGCGGTTGAGGGATCGCTCGAGCGCCGCGACGCGGAAGTAAGATTCACAAGCGCCGGCCGCCTCATGGCGCTCGCGACCATCGGCCGCGATGTGCGGTCACTTAACGCGGGCGTGGCGTTCGAACGGCGGCGATAGGTCGCGAAGGCGAATTAGAGAAGTACGGTGTTTATCTCGGCCTTATCTGTGTGCCCATTCCGGCCGTGATGAAGACGCCGGTGGCGCTCCCCGAAACGTCCGCCGTATGCCAGACGCCCGGCGCGTTGATCGCGTACTGACCGGGTTCGAGCGTCACCTGGGTGTGCGACCCGTCGGGACGTTCCTGGTGGAGCACCATCGTGCCCGCGACGCACAGCACGACTTCGTGGCCGTTCGGATGCATTTCCCATGTTGACCACGGCTGGGTGAAGGTGAACTGCGAAACGAGCCGCCCTTCCGTGCCGTCATCGGAATGCCGCGCGCCATAGGCGCCGTACCAAGCCATATCGCCGGTGAATTCCGGCTCGATCTCCGCGCTGGCGCCCAGGCGGAGGTGAACGGGATGGGTCGAAAGGTTAGTTCCAGCCATGTCCGTCTCCAGCATTTCAGACCGCGGCATCGTATCGGCTAGTACGTTATCCGATCAAACTGGATCAAACATACGCCCTCATCCTTCGACAAGCTCAGGATGAGGGTAAAGAAATAAGCCTCACCCTGAGCCTGTCCAAGGGTGAGGCCAAGGCGCAGGCCCTGCATATTCTGCCTGTCACAAGTCTATGCGATGCGGTAAAGGCGGCAATGGCAGCGCGAGGAGGATAGCGATGGCGCGTATCACGGGAATTGGCGGCGTGTTCATTCACAGCCCGGACCCAAAGGCCCTTGCCGCGTGGTATCGCGACAAGCTCGGCTTGACCGTCGAGAACTGGGGCGGCGCGCTGCTCGGCGCGGGAGGCAACGGACCGCCGTACGGGGTGTGGGCGCCGTTCAAAGAGGACATGGGACGATTGAAGCCATCCTCCCGTGAGTTCATGCTCAATCTCGCTGTTGACGACCTCGACGGGTTCGTCGTGGAGCTCGAAACAAGAGGCGTGGAAGTGAACGACCGCCAGCAGATGGACGGCATGGGGAAGTTCGCCTGGATACTCGACCCCGACGGCACGAAAATCGAGCTCTGGCAGCCGGAATAGCAGCCGCCGGGTGAATAAAGACACCATTAGGGCCGCGTACGAAGATTTGCGGTGCTGCGCGCGCGTCCCGGCCTTTGAAACAACGCAAT
>DATGGN010000180.1:0-22032 GCA_035308485.1 Rhizomicrobium sp. | reverse complement strand
GGTGATTGAAGGCGAACAGCATGCGCACGCCCTGGTCGAAATAGGCCTGCGTCTTCGGATCGGACGTGCTGATCGGGTGATGGTGATCGCCGTAGCCGTCAAAGAGCGGCGCGCCGGGCTTGTCACCCTTCCGTTCGCGCATCGGCGGCACCGGCGGGAGCGTCATGGTCATGACCATTTCGCCTCCGTCCGCGGCCGGCATGTTCATACCAGTGGAGGAGACATCGGCCGCAGGGTCGGCGCGAGACAGAGCCGGCAACACGATCAGGGCGGCAAGCACAACGCCTGCGAACGACCTCACGGCACCCCTTCCCGAGCGTGCAAATTCCCCCGGAACGGGTGTTCCGGGGGAATCTGTGTTTCGTTGCGTCAGGCGGCTGTGAACAAGCGGCCGCCGGAAGCGTCGCTTCGGTATAGCCGATCAGGGCGTCCCGACAAAGCCGTGCAGCCTGTCATTGGCGTCGTAGTATCCGCCGGCAACCTCGCGATTGGCGTTGATGCCTTCCGGATACGTGCCGTTGGTCGCGCCGGCGACATCGAAGGTTTTGTACGTTCCGTCCGGACTGCGCACGAAGCCGTGGTAGCCGCCGTAATAGTAGCTGCCGGCGAGCGCACCTTTGTCGTTGATGGCCGTGACCCTGGTGTACTCCGCGTCCGGTGCATCGATGGCGGTCATCTTACCGCTCGCGTCCCGCGAAAAACCGTGAGCCTCGATCCCGCAAACGCTCGCGCCGTACCCTGCTACGACCCCGGAATCGTTGATGCCCGTCGGTACCGTCGTACTCGGATTGTTGGGACCGGTGAATGTCGTCATCTGCCCGGAAGGCGCGCGTACAAACCCTTCCGACCCGTCGATGCCGGTCACGGCGCCCCTGGTGTTGATGGCGACGCCCTCGACCGTCAGCTGTTTGATCCTTTGCTCCGGCATCCCGACGAAGCCGGCGATCGCATAATCGCCGGTCAGGTACCAGCCGGCGACCTTGCCTTTCGCATTGAGACCGATTGTCACCGGTTCATTGCCTTTTGTCGCGTTGAAGGTCGTGATCGTCCCGTCGCTTGCGCGCACGAAATTCACGTAGGTGCCGGATGCGGTGCGATACCAGCCGGCAACATCGCCATTGTCATTGATGCTCGTCACCTCCGTCGAGGTCGACCCAGTCGGGTCGAAAGCCGTAATCGTTCCGTCCGGCGCGCGCACGAAACCGTGCGCCATCCCCCGGGAATCATCATAATAGCCCCCGACCGCCCCGGAGGTATTGATGGCGGCGGCATAGGTGTAGACCGACCCCGTCGGGTCGAAGGTCGTGAACCGTTCCTTCGCGCCGGCGCCGCCCGCGCCCGCGGCCGAGACGAGCACAATGGCCGCCCCGCAAAGCAATCCTGATCTGAACATGATTCTCGTTGCTCCCCAGGAATGACGGCCGCCTGATGCGGCCACCCGTTGTGATACCGACGCATCGCGTCCCCGTGTTATTCCGGGCCCGTTCGCAATACGCTTGGCCCCGGCGCGACAGCGATGGCATTGTAGTCCGCGGCCCGTCGGGCGCCGCCCGATGGACGAGGACCGCGGACCCGCACCAGAGTTCGCGGGCAAACGGGTGTGAGAAGGCCGAGGATGCGCAGACTTTTCGTGGCCTCTATGGCGCTTGCGCTTCTCGGTTGCGAAGTCAGGTCGCAAAACGACATGCAGAGGCGGGCCCTGAAACTCTATATCGCCTGCCTGCACAACGCCGCCCGGGCGCTGGACGACCATCGCTCCGACGCCTCCGTCATCGCCGAGGCGGTCGCCGAAAAATGCAGCAGCGAACACAGTGCGGCGGAGGCCGCGCTGACCTATGCGCCCCAGGAAATCAGCGCCGCCACCACGATCGTTCTCGACGAACGGAACAAATCGCCGAACTGACTTCTGGTTCCGCTTCAGGCGGTCGGCTCATCCGCTTCTGCGAGATCTGCTCAGCGAGGAGGATCGGATTCCCTGCAGCCGTCACAACGCCGCGACGTCAATGTCGGTCTTTGCGAAATCGTCGCCTTTAAAGAGAAGCGGAACACCGCGGCTGTGCGCTATTGCATAGGCAAAGCAGTCGCCAAGGTTGAGTTGCGCCGGATGGCCTGTCCCTTTGCCGGAGCGCGAGAACGCCGCGAGCGCCACGCGGGTATCCTCGCCGGTGATCGGAAGACATTCGACACCGGCGATCGCAAGGAATTCCCGCACGTCCCTTTCCGCTTCTTCAACACGGGCGCGGCGCTTGCGGCATAATCCCAGGACGGCCTCGAAGATCGCGATGGGAGAGGTGCTCGGATTTTCAGCGCACTCGACAAGATCGGCAAAACGATCGGCCTCTGGTTCGCGGCTGAGGATGGCAACCATGGCGGAAGCATCAACGAACATCAGTCATCGCCGCTCAGGGCATCGTAAAATCTTTTGTCGGCCCTGCGGCCCGTTGTCGGCCGGCTCAACACCCTTTGCTGAATCCGACGCAATCGCTCTTTGAGCGGCGTGGCCTCATCAAGACGTCGAAGCTCGTTTTCCAAAGCCCTCCTGACGGCCGTCGTCTTGCTGGCCCCGGTCCGTCCCGCCAGCTTTTCCGCAAGCCGGTTCACCTGTTCATCCCGGATGTTGAGAGGCATTAGATCCATCCTGTGCAGACAATAGAACAGCAGTGTCTACACAAAATGCAATCTGGTGCGCCCCGCGCCGCCGTTCATGCGCCGGCGCTTGCGTCGGCGTGCTGCGTCAGCATCATGGATGAGCTTTCGGAAAGGGGTTTTCCGGCCATGCATCCTGCACCCGTGATAGCCGGTTTATGGATCGCCTTTGCCGCGTCGTGGATCGCGGCGGCGTTCTGGAGCAACAAGACCGTCAAGCGCGCGAGCCTCGGCGACGAGCTGCGCTACCGCGCCGTACTGATCGTCGGCGGATTGATTTTTCTGGTGCCGGCGCACGGCTATGAGGGCCCGCTGCGCTTCTGGTACGTCACGCGCGCCGAAGCCTGGATTTGCACGGGCCTGATCGTCGCGGGCTTTGCCTTCAGCTGGTGGGCGCGGCTTCACCTCGGGCCGCTATGGTCGGGCAGCGTCACGCGAAAGACGGACCATCGCGTCGTCGATACCGGCCCCTATGCCGTTGTACGTCACCCGATCTACACGGGGATCCTGCTCGCCGTGTACGCAACGGCGGTGGCCAAGGGAACGCTTCCGGGGATCGTCGGCGCGATCCTCATCACCATCGGAATCCGGATGAAGGCCCGGCTCGAAGAGCGCTGGCTCCGCGAAGAACTGGGGCCCGATGCCTACGACGCCTACCGCCGCAAAGTGTCCATGCTCGTGCCCTTCGGTCCGAGGCCGGCGTGACCTCGTCAGGCCATTGAACCGCGAGGACGTCAAGGCAACAAGAAGAAACCACGGAGACACAGAGAGCACGGAGCAGGTCTTGTCGCGCGCCTGCGGCGCGCACTTCATCGTCTCCGTGACGTCTGTGTCTCCGTGGTGATTTCGACTTCTTGGCGTCCTGGCGGTCCAGCTAGGGTTGAACAGAAGCGGTACGTCTTTTCGTGACGAAGCCGAGGCCGAGCGAAACGGCGAAGCTGATCGCAATTCCGCCGAGCAGAAGCCGCTGATTGAGCGTCACCACGAAGAGAACGAGCGCGACGCCGATCAGCCAGAGCAGCAGCTCGCCGAAGAACGCCTGGCGCCAGCGCGGCGTACGGCCGCTCGCCGGGACGCGCGGTTTGAAGCTTGGCCAGAAGCGCGGCACCTCTGCGCTGTACCGCGCGTAGACGCTCCCCAGCGACCCGCGGAGATTCGCCTCTTCGCGCGCGATGAGCCGGAACACGAACAGCGTGTTGGCCAGACAGATCAACAGAAAGCCCGTCGGGTTGGAGAACACGCCGACGCCCACGGCCAGCGGCAGGTTCGCAAAGTAGAGCGGGTTGCGCGTGTGACGGTACGGCCCGTCCACGGCCAGGCTGTCGCTGTGAAGCTTTTGGTCCGACATCACGTCCGCGCCGAGATACGCGGTCGCCCATGTACGGAAGAGCGCGGCAAAAAAAACCAGCAACGCACCGGCAAGCAGGATCGCCTGCTGGATGATGACGCCGCCCGGGCTTGCCGGGGGGACGGACGGCGCCGTGATTCTGAGGAGGGTCTCCGCCACGCCGCGATGATCGAAATTGTACAGCACAAACCCGGACCAGTAGATCGCGGTGATGATCCAGAAGCGCCATTCGAATTCGAATTTCGTCGCCACGTGCAACCCTCCCCCGGAGCCCGGATCGGGCGATAATTCCCCAGGGCGGATTCGAACGCAAATTTGGACAGGAAATCGTATCGGGACGTTGCCACCGCCCGAGCTTGCGGGCCTGCGGGACACGATATCCTGTCCCTATGCAAATCCTGTCCCCACGCGGATGTCAGATCAGGTGGCGGAAGATCCAGTACAGGCCGCCGGAGAGAAGCATGGCGGCCGGGAGCGTCAGCACCCAGGCCGAGGCAATGCTCCGGACCGTGCTCCATTGCAGGCCGGAGCGGTTGGCGGCCATGGTGCCCGCGACGCCGCTCGAGAGGACGTGCGTCGTCGAAACCGGCAGGCCGTAGATCTCCGCAAGCCCGATGGTCGCCGCCGCTACGATTTCGGCCGACGCGCCCTGCGCATAGGTCAGATGGCTCTTGCCGATGCGCTCCCCCACCGTCACGACGATGCGCTTCCAGCCGACCATGGTACCGAGTCCGAGCGCGATCGCGACGACGACCTTCACCCAGCCCGGAATGAACCTTGTGCCGGACTGGAGACTGGTCTGAAACGTCTTGAGGGTCGCGGCCTCTCCGTCGCTGAACTTTGCGCCCGCTTTCGGAAGCAGCCGGATGGAATCGGCGGCAAGGTACATCTCGTTGCGCACGTTGGGTGTGGCGCTCGGCGGCACCAGACGGAGCGAACGGTAATTCTGAACCTGGGCGGTGATGTCTTTCGACAGCGCGCCAAGCCCGGCAAAGACCTGTGGCCGGTTGAGATCGCGCGTGCGCAGCGCCGCGCCGACACTGGCGCGCGCCTCGTCCGCCGTCATCGGCCCGGCCCCCTGCGCGTGGTTCTGAAAGACCTGCTCGGCCGCCTGCGCGGAGTGGATGAAGGCCGGCATCGCGGAATCCGGCATCGTCCGGTTCAGCGCGTAGGCGGTCGGCGCCACGCCGATGAGGATCAGCATGATCAGGCCCATGCCTTTCTGGCCGTCATTGCCGCCATGCGCGAAGGACACGCATGTACAGGTGAAGATCAGGGTGCCGCGGATCCACCATGGCGGCGGCTTTCCGTCCTTCGGCTCCCGATAGAGCGCAGGTGCGGGCACGACCACTTTCATGACGAGGAGAAGAATGGCGGCCAACGCAAAGCCGATCAGCGGGCTGAACAACAGCGCTTCGCCGACGTTCGTCGCCTGCGACCAGTCGACACCCGCGGTTTGGTGGCCGGTCGGCGCCATCAGCTGATTGGCGATGCCGACGCCCATGATCGAGCCGATCAGCGCGTGGCTCGAGCTGTTGGGAATTCCGAGCGCCCAGGTGCCGAGATTCCACACGATGGCGGCGATCAGGAGCGCGAAGATCATCGCGTAGCCCGCCGTGCTTCCGACCTGGAGGATCAGGTCCACCGGCAGGAGCGTGATGATGCCGTAGGCAACCGCGCCCGACGAAATCAGGACGCCCAGAAAATTGAACACGCCCGACCACACCACCGCGGCGGCCGGCGCCATCGAGTGGGTGTAGATCACGGTGGCGACGGCGTTTGCGGTGTCGTGAAAGCCGTTCACGAACTCGAAGCCAAGCGCGATCAGGAGCGCGAGGCCCAGGAATGCGAAGACGCCGAGATTCAGCGTCTCGTGAACGCTGTTGATGTCGCCGAGAAACCCGGACGCCGCATAGGCAAGTCCAGCCAGCAGAAAAAGGACAAAGACCGCCCTGGTGACGAGTCCGGTCCGTGTTTCGAGCCTGGGCAGCGCTCCGGGATGGGGCGCCATGGCCTGTTCGTGTGTTGCCATCACTCGCGTTCTGCTGAAGTTCCCTGAACCGGCACGCTAGGAGAGGTTTTCGAAACTTCCGTGACAGTTCCGGGTGCGGGCAAAAAACTGCAGACCGCGCGTCGGAGATGCCGCCCCGGCGGGTCGGTTCTTCAGCGGTCGGCCGAGCCCATCGAAATCACCAGCGCGGTGACGTTGTCTCTTGCCCGGTTTGCCAAAGCGGCATCGACGAGCGCATGGGCGATCAGGGCCGGCGAGAGTGCGAACGCCGCGGCGATCTCCGCCTCCGGCAGGGCCGCGGGAAGACCATCGCTGCATAGAAGATAAAGGTCGCCCGGTTCGACACGGGCCGAGATGCTCGAAATGTCCAGCGTTTCGCAATCCGCGCCGACGGCGCGCGTGATGATGTTGCGCTGCGGGTGGTCGCCGGCCTCGTGCGGGGAAATCCGGCCGAGGTCGACAAGTTCCTGCACCAGCGAATGATCCCGCGTCAGCAACGTGAGCCGGCCGTCGCGGAAACGATAGGCGCGGGAGTCTCCCGCCCAATGGCAAATAACCTCGTCCTCGCAGAGAACAAGAACGACAGCGGTGGTGAGACCCATCGCCCTGCGATTTTCACCCTCTGCGGATCCGCGCAGAAGGGCGTGCGTTCTCTGCAGCGCGCGCCTGCATTCCTGCACGATCGCCTCGTCGCCGGTTTCAAGGCGGGCGAATTCCTCCACGACGGCCTGCGCCGCCGCCCCGCCGCTCTGATGTCCACCCGCACCGTCGGCAACGAGCCACACCCCAAGATCGTCACGGGCGAGGCAGCGATCCTGGTTAACCTGTCGAAACGATCCGGTATGAGTAACGCTCCATGAACGTACAGAGCCGATTCTCTCAGGTGCTGGGTGCCGGTCGCGCGTCGCGCGAACGATGCTTGCGCCAGGGTTCATCGCCATCAACGGCACAGCACGGGGACTGCCCGTGCATGTCGCCTTTCTCCTCGAGACGGCACGCGCGGCCTCGAGTTCCACCACCTAAACAGACGGTAATTAACGCCGTGTCAACTCGCGCATGAAAGCATGTTCATGCTGGTTTCCGGTCTCAAACCGTCGGGGCCGGCGCTTTTTCCAAGGCTGGCAGGCGGACTTGGAGCACTTGCGGAACCTGTGCTCCACGACGACACGCGGGGAACTGTACGCGACAATGCGTTCGCTCGATGAAATCGCGGCCGGCCATCGCAGTCCGGCAGAGTCCGGAGCAGCACCCCATTTTCCGCAACCGTCTCACGAAGCGCCGGGGCGCCGGGTCAGGAAGGTACCGACGTTCAACCTCGCGCACCTGAGGGAGGCCATCGCCGACGGTCATGTGCTTGCCGAGTACCAGCCGAAGGTCCCTCTCGACCCCTCGCGTGATTCCAATGCCGTCGAAGTCCTCTGCCGGCTGCGTCATCCGGCGTTCGGCGTGGTCTACCCGGACGTGTTCATTCCGCTGGCCGAAAAAAACGGCCTCATCGCAGAGCTGACCGACGCCGTCGTCCGGCAGGCGTTTTCGGACTGGCGCAAATGGTACGAACATGGGCTGACCGTCCGTTTGGCGATCAACGTCTCGCCCGAGCTGCTTGACGGCGGGGAATGGGCCAACCGCTTTCTCGCCTTCTGTACAGAATTTGGCATTGCCGCAGAATACATCACGCTTGAGATCACCGAATCGTCGTCCAAGGCCGCGAGCGAAGCCGCCGTTGAGGTTCTTGCGCGGCTCAAGCTCAAGGGTATCACGCTTTCGATTGACGATTTCGGCACGGGATTCTCGTCGCTGGCCACCCTTTACCGGCTTCCGTTCGGCGAACTGAAGATCGACAAGTGCTTCGTCATGGAGCTCAAGCGCGATCCTGCCGCCAGAGCTCTGATCGAATCGACCGTCGAGATGGCGCAGCGGCTCGGGCTGAAAGTGACGGCCGAGGGCGTCGAAGACGATTCGACTTTTGCCGAGCTGCGGCGGATCGGTTGCGACGATGCGCAGGGCTGGTTCATCAGCAAGTCGCTGCCCGCCGCGGAAATTTCTCCGTTCTTCGCCGAGTGGGAGCGGTCGCGCGGTGCGCCTTGTGCCGGCAATCCGGGTCTCGCAGCGAAACTCGCCGCCATTCAGGGCCTGCTCGCCGAAGCCGCCGCACCGGACAACGTCAATGGAACCTTGATGCTCTCGGCGACGCAGTTTCTCGGCCCGGACGCATCAATCCCCGACATCGTCGCCGCTCTTCCGCCGCTTGTCCTCCAGGGACGATGGCTTCCTGCGCTCGCCGCCTGCCACAAGGCGGCCGGCATCCTCAACACGCGCTACATTCACGCTGCGCTGAAGAAACACATCCTCGAATTGCAGCGGCTGCTCGAACACCGCCTGTTGAACGACGGGCCGCTCGCGCTGACCAGCGCTTCCGGCCAAGTGTACATTCACCCGCGGCGTTCGGTGCTGATCGGCCGCCCGGCGGACAATGAGCCTGTCGACATCGTCATCAATTGCCGCTGGCTTTCCCGCGGCCAGCGCAATCTGTACCTGTATTTCGATCGCGGCGACTGGCTGATCGAGGATCTCGGCAGCACCAATGGCGCCGCTGTCGCGGGGACCATGCTCTCGCCGGGCAATCCGGTTTCGCTTCCCCCCACTTCCACGACGGTCGAGATCGGCCGCTCGAAGTCGGGCGCGGCTCCGCTCTCCCTCTGCGTGGAGCGTTGCGGCGCGAACCGCGAGACGATCGTCGTCCGGGTGTCCGGTACGGGAATGGATCCGCTCACATGGCCGACACGGGAGCAGGACCTCCGCTCCCTGTGGATCATTTCCCGCGAAGACATCGGCATCGGCCCGACGGCTTCCTGCGCCATCCGTACAAGCGATCCCGGCGACGCTCCGCTCGCCGAGATCCGCTTTCAGAACGGCTATTGGATCGCGCCCCGGCCTGGCGTCCTGCTGACCATCGACGGCTCGACCTTCGAAAGTCCCGTCCCGCTGCCGCCCGATACGACGGTCTGCATTGGACAAAGCTGCTTCACCGTCGAAATCCCCGCGCGCGGATCCGCGGCGGGCCGGAAATCGGACTTCACCCCGAGAGAAGAGGCGGCCGTACAGTTGCGTGCCGCGGGAGGTGCGGCATGAGTGCCGGGCGCCGGATTCAACCCAGCCGACTCGGCTACCGGTTGGCGATCCTGCCCCTGCTTCTTGGCGCTGCCGGCTGTGCACATGACAAGGCGGTGCCGGCGACGGCGCCAGACCGGAACAACACCGCACAGACGGCGCCTCTCGCCGCAACACCCAATCTTTCGCCGAAAGACCGTCTCGATCTCGCCGTTGGTCTTCTGCAGAACGGCGACGCCGCGCGCGCGAAGGTAGAGCTCGAGACCTATCTCGATGACGTCCCCGACAGCAGGGCGGCAAAGCTCCTGCTCGAGGAAATCGACACGCCGATTGCACAGCTCTATCCGAAGCAGAATTTCGCCGTCACGCTCGGAAGGCACGAGACGCTGTCCGGCGTAGCCGCCAGCTATCTCGGTGATCCGCTCGCGTTCTACGGCCTTGCCCGTTACAACAACATCGCGCAGCCCGGCATGGTCATTGCCGGTCAGGAAATCCGGATTCCGGCGACGCCGGAAGCTCTCGCTGCGCAGAACGGCTTTCTGCGCGCTCAGACGCTGGCCACGACGGGACAGCAGCCGACGACAAACGGCACCGGAGACGAGGCGACGCCGGGCAAGGCTTTGCCTGCGGCCCTGCCTCCGGTTGCCGGCGCCAAGCATTCTCCGGCCGATCCCTGGGCAGAGTTCAGGTCGGCGCTGTCGGCGCGGCGGTACAGCGACGCGGCCAGGCTCGCCGACGCGAACGCCTTCGATCCGCGGAACGGTCGGGCGGTCATTATCGCCGATGCGTATATGCGCGCCGCTGAACTTGAGAAACAGGCGAACGCTGCCGACGCCTGCGCACATGCCCGGAAAGCCGGTACGATTTTTCTCGGCGCCTTGAAGCAGCCGGACAAGGCGCGAAAATTGTTTCAGCTGGCGCTGACCTGCGATCCGTCGGATGCCGTGGCCGGCGCGGGATTGAAACAGGCAAATGCCGAGACCGCGGAACAATATTATCGTCGCGGCATGATCGCCTTTCAGCACCAGGATCTGGACGGCGCCATTGCAGCCTGGAACGTCGTCATCTCCATCAACCCGCACTATCGCGACGCAGAGTTGAACCGCGACGAGGCCATCCAGCTCAAGGCCAATCTTCTCAAGCTGAAGGGCTGAGGCCGGCGCCGACGGCCGCCGGTTCTCCGCAAGACCGACGAAATAAAGGCCGTACTACGCCGACAGCAGCAGCGTCGCACCGTCCTGCGCCGTCATTTCGGCTGTACCGTCCGCGAGCTTCACCTCGCCTTCCGCCTCCTGCGAACGATCACGCGTCAACGCGGCAAGGCGGGACTGCATCTTCTCCGCCATGCCGTTGAAGGCGACAAAGAGCTCTCCGAATTCGTCGGCACTGATGCGCGAGAGGCGGCGGTCGAAATCTCCTTCGCCGAGAGCCGCGAGCGAATCGCGCAAAAGGCGAATGGATTTTCCGATCATCCCTCCGAAGAAGTAGGAAAGGCTGCCGACCGCGGCCACGGCGATCATCCCGACAAACGCCAGCAGCGCGAGCGTCGCCTCCAGCACACTGTGCATGCCGGCCTGGCTGACGCCCAGGTGGATGGTGCCGATCCGCGTCTGCTGAAACAGGATGGGTGTGTCGAACAGGAACGCCGACCGGCCGTCTGGTAGCGTTATCGACGAGATCGATACACCCACCGCGTCGGCAATGGCCTTCTGCCCCGGCAAAGGCGCAAACACCCTCCCCTCGGACTGCTTTTCCGTGGAGGCCTGTACAATGCCGTCGTGGTCGGTCACTGCGAGATAATCGAAGCTCCCGCGCGCCTTCGCGTCCTGCACGAACAGCTTCAGCGGCAGCCAGTTCTGGCCAAGCACGGGCAGGGCCGCCTCGACCGCGACGAATTTGGCGAGGGAGGCACCGTCGTTGAAAACCTGCTCTTCCAGGACGCGCCGCTCGGCACCGTACACGATCGTCATGCAGACGACGAACGTCAACGCAAGCGCCGCACCGGCGCGCAACGCGAGCTTTACCCGCAGCGGCAGGTAGCGGTTCTGCCTCTCGCTCTTTTCCTTGTCCTGCAAGGCCTCCAGTTCCCGTTGCAGCGCGTCGGCGAGATCCTTGCCGCTCTGGAATCGCTGCTCGGGGCGCTTGTGGAGGAGCTTCATGATCACGCGATCGAGCCCGCCGGGCACGCCAGGCGCGATCGCGGAAGGCAATGGCGGCGTGATCTGCAGAACCTGAAGCATCAGGAGCGCCATATTGTCGTTCTCGAAGGCGGGCCGACCGGTGGCAAGTTCGTACAGGATGGCACCGAGTGAGAACAGGTCCGAACGACCATCGAGCGGTCTCGCCGCGACCTGCTCGGGCGACATGTACCTCGGCGTGCCGAGCACGGTGCCGACCTGCGTTTTCTGCATTTCGTCGATGGTCGGAAACCGCGCGATGCCGAAATCGGTGAGCTTCACCGTCTCGCCGCCCGCGACCAGGAGAATGTTGGCCGGCTTGATGTCACGATGTACAATGCCCCGGCGATGGGCATAATCAAGCGCGCTGGCCAGCTGGATGCCGATGGAGAGGATCTTCTCCAGCGGAAGCCGTTCTCCGCCTGCGAGCACGCGTGCGAGCGAATCCTCGTCGAGGAGTTCCATCGCGATGTAAGGTGTTTCTCCGGCCTGACCGACGTCGTAGATCGTAACGATTCCGGGGTGTGAAATGGCGCCCGCCGATCGGGCCTCGCGCTGAAAACGGGTGCTGAAGTTCGGATCGGCGCTGAATTCCTGCTTGAGAATCTTGATGGCGAGCGTGCGGTCGATCGCCGGATCCCAGGCCTTGTAGACGAAAGCCGTTGCGCCCTCTCCCACCAGGGATTGGACTTTGTATCGGCCGATCATCTGACGGCGGTGGGGCATCTGGCGGACGCCCGCGAAATCAGGGCCGCTGCGGGGCACAGCTTGCCGCGAAAACCATTGCTTTCCCGTGTATTTGCGCGCAGAGCCGGAACGCGGCGCCGTTCACCGGTTGTTAAGACAATTGCGGAGGCGCGAGCGCCCGCCTTCAGGGATAGTCCCGCTTCACCGGCGCGTACCGGTCCCACTTCCAGCGCTGCCCGAATTTGTCGAGGAAGTACATTTTTTCGGACCGGAACTCGGCGTCCAGCGAGCCGTCGTTCACGCGCGCGAACGATGCGTACATGAAGGGCGAGTCGCAGGCGCCAAGAAGGCCGCCATTTGCGCCCGCAAGCCAGAATTTGCCGGCGTAATCCTCGTCGAGACTGTGGCGAACCGAGAGGAGGACGAACGGGTTGGCCTTGTCCTCGCCGGCTTCAATGGCATGAATCCGTCCGTCGGGGGCGAGCCACGTCCTCTCATAGATCTTCTGCGGCGTTTTCAGTCCCAGGCAGGCGGCCGCCGGAACGTCGATCGGGACCTCCTTCCCCGTGCGGTAGACCCAACCGTAGACATCGGCGAGCGTTGCCGGGCCCGGCGGCGCTGCCGGTTGCGCCGCCTGCAGCAGCCAACCCGAGGCCGCGAGCGCCGACCCGATCATCATCGCGAGCATGCCTGAAGCCATATCAAGGTTACCAACGAAAGGATGCGCGAAAGGTCCATGTCGGCCCCGGCAACGTCTCGCTCGCGCCCGGCAAGCACGCCACGTCCAGGCTTTGGCCGGACACTCGCTGATTTTGGACCTTTCGCGTTATTGGCAAAAGCATACCGAAGGAGTCCGTTCGCATGATTCCCACGCCGGCAGAGCCCCTGGCACGCGCCAGGCACTTCCGCGACCGGGCGGAAGAGCTGCGCATCATCGCGAGCGAATGCATCGACATCGGCACGCGCGAAATGCTTGGCCGGGTGGCCAGGGATTACGAGCGCATGGCCGCGCTGTGGGAGAACCAGACGGCGTTCGACCTCGAAACGGAAGACGCCTGGAGCGCGACTCGTTCGGACTGAATCGGCCTCACCCTTCGACAAGCTCAGGGTGAGGCTCTTTTGTGCCCTCATCCTGAGCCTGTCGCAAGCTCAGGGTGAGGCTCTTTCGTGCCCTCATCCTGAGCCTGTCGAAGGATGAGGGCGTCTGCTCCATCCAGTTTGATTGGATCAAGCACTAGCTGCTGACCGAACTGGCGTCACCCGCCAGTTCAAAGATACAGACACGGGCCTCGTCGGCGCGTACAAGGTTAGCGGCGCGAACCGCGCGCCGCTCAGCATCATCGATACAATCGCCTCTACACAATCATCTTGAAAAGTTTGAACGCAGGGCCGGAATGCCAGCAAAAAATTGCGCTTGCGAGGAAGGCGTTTCAAGGCGGTGGATTGAGTACAAGGTATGGGAAGTGGCGATTGATCCTTCGCTTCTCCCTCCAGACCGCGGGATCGAAACCCGCGGGCAAACCGGACTTAAGCTGCTGACTCGTCAGCCCGGAAATGCCCGGCTCGTCTGGAATATTGCCCGAGCCTTCGCTTAGGTCCGTGACGCCGCTGGTGTCGGTGTCCCAATAGGTATCGGTGAAACAATTACAGCCTAGGCGCCGGTGCTCGTGCGCCTTTTTTCACCACCGGCGGGCGCCGGGTTCCCGCTTCCGCGGCAATGACAATCCTGTCCGGATAAGGGATTGTTCACGGTCGCCCTTTCGCCCCGGTCGCGCGGGGCAACTTGGGGGCTCGGCGCCCCGTCGCGTTCGTGCGCCCGTCGCCGTCATCAAATTGCATCCGTTTCGTCATGCGCCTGAAACGCCGGCAGGACATTCCTGCCGCGTGCGCAAGCCGTCGGGGCGGTCGCGTTTTCTCCAATCCTGAAAGAGGGTCCTAATGAGACTTCCAACCTTATCTGTCCGCCTGCTTGCAGGCGGCAGCCTTGTCGCGCTCGCGACGTCGCTCGCGGCCGCATCCCCGGCCGTGCCGGGCAAGAAACCGCCGTTCCTGATTCCCCATTCGCTCGTAATCAGCACCAGCACCTACGACAACACGCAGGGCGCGATCGCTTCGCTTGTGGTGGGCACCACCCTCCCCGATACGGACTCGCAGACGACGAGCGCCATCGCCGGCAACGACTACGTCAATGTCTGGAACAACGATTCGGTCGATGCGAGCTTCGGCGTGTCGTCCGGAATCCAGCTGAGCGACGTGGATCCTTCGACCGGTTCGGTCCTCGCGTCGCTTTCCGTGCCCTCCGATCAGGTCGTCACGAGCTTCTCATCCAAATCGGAGCTCGGCCTTCACGTCGTCAACGGTGCCAACGGGCCGACGCTCACCTTCGTCGGCTATGGCGGCGCCGGCATCGGCTCGATCGACGCCTCCGATTCCGACGCGGTTGCGGGTCAGGATCCGACCAACCCCGTGACGTTCTGCTTTGGCGACAGCTACGCCTTTCCGCGCGAAGTCGTGAGCATCGACCAGACCGGCGCCATTTCCTATACGCCGACGATCGATTACGGCGGCAACAACGGGCGCTCGGCGTTGCTGGGGTCCAACGGCCTCTACTACTCCGTCGGCAATTCCAACAACGGCGCCTCCTCGCAGTACAACCAGGGAATCACCAATCCCGACGTGACCGAGACGACCGGTCTCGAGGCAATCACCCCCATCAACGGCAGCAGCTGGAACGTCACGATCCCGCCGAACAACTCGGCGGAAGTCGATCCCCTGCTGGACTTCACCTTCAACGGCAAGCTCGACAAGGCCGGGAAGGACGACAATTTCCGCGGCGTGACGGAATATGGCGGCGCGCTCTGGTTCACCAAGGGGAGCGGCAGCAACGGCATCGATACGGTCTATACCGTCTCCCCGCTGCCGGACGTTTCCGACGCCGGTTCGGCGACCATCGACATTGTGCCCGGTTTCCCCACCGACTCGGCAAAGTCGACGGGCGGCAACTTCACGCCCTTCGCGGTTTTCTTCGCCAACCCGACGACGATGTACGTAACCGACGAAGGCACCGGCAATACCACCGACCAGACGACCCATGCCGGGCTCGAGAAGTGGAGCCTCGTCAACGGCACCTGGCAGCTCGACTACGTCCTCACCAACGGCCTGATCGGCTCCATCGACAACGTGACCGGCTATGACGGTCCGTGGCCGACCATCACCACGGTCGGCCTCAGAAACCTCACGGGCAAGGTCGGAAAGAGCACCGTGACGCTGTGGGCCACGACGTCGACCGCGAGCGCGTCCGGCGACAACGGCGCCGACCCGAACAAGGTCGTCGTCATTACCGACCGGCTCAAGCCGACGACGATGACGAAGCGGGTCGCGCAGGAATCGTTCTCGGTTCTGGCCGGACCCACCTACGGCAACGTCTATCGCGGCGTCGCCTACGTGAATCCGTAATACACATTGGGGCGGTGCGGCTGTACGTACGGGCTCACCGCCTCATTCGTTCTTCGCCTTCGAGCCAATACCCGAAAAAAATAACCGCCAAGGCGCAAAGACGCCAAGACAGCAAAGGAGAACCACGGAGACACTGAGAGCACGGAGCAAGTTTTATCGCGCGCCTCCGGCGCGCAATGCGTTACGCTCAACCCCCCCGTTAAACCGGGTCGGAAGCGATAGCGCACAAAATTTTTCTCCGTGACCTCCGCGCCTCTGTGGTGAATTTCGCTTTCTTGGCGTCTTGGCGTCTTTGCGGTTCAAACTTCCGCGTCACGCCGGTTTTTCGCCCCAGTCGAGCGGGGCGATTTTCGGGATCATGACGCCCCAGGCGACGATGCCGAAGAGCGTGATCGCGCAGGCGAGCGCGATCGCCCAGAAATAGGAGCCGGTGCGGTCGACGACGAAACCGGTGACGAGCGGGCAGAGGATGCCGGAAAAATTGCCGAGGCAGTTCTGTACACTGATCCAGTTGCCCGCCGCCCGCGGACCGGCCAGGATCTGTCCGACGGCGTAGATGTGCGGGGTCGCGAAACCGAAGAAGAAACCCGCGGCAAACAGGCTCCCCACGCACACCGTCGCATTGCCGACGGCGCAGGCCATCATCGCTATCGTGGCGCCGAAGCCGGCAACCACGAGGAAAGTCTTGCGCACGCGGTTGGCGCTCGCCCCTTTCTGCATCCAGAGATCGGAGAGCCAGCCGGTGGCCTGGCAGTTTGCCGCATAGATGAGGTACATCGCGCCGCCGATCACCGCCATCTGCGACAGCGTGAAGCCCCGCGCCTTGACGAGATACAGAGGCAGCCACCAGATCACGAAATAGAAGACGTAATTCCCGCAGAAATGGCCGAGCGACGCTGCCCAGATTTCGCGGCGTTTCAGGATCGCCAGGAAGCCCGGCGCGGGAACCTGTACCGCCGCGCGTTCGGCGGCCCGCACGTCGCGCGTCGCGTTGAGCCACGGCACGAGCCACAGCAGCGACATGCAGCCCAGCAGCACGAACGACGCGCGCCAGCCGTAACGCGCGATGAACAGCCCGCCGCAGAACGTACCGAAAGCGGGGCCGAGCGCGAGGCCGGTCGCAATCGCGCCGTTGGCCGCCCCGAGCCGCCGTTCGGGGATGTGCTGCGCGATGATTTTCGAGCTGCAGGGAAAGATCGCGCCTTCGCCAAGGCCGAGCGCGAGCCGCAGGGCGAGCAGGACGGCAAAGCCGCCGGCAAAACCCGTCGCCGCCGTCGCCAGCGACCACAGCCCAAGACCGAGCGCGAGCGTGGCATAGGCATTGATCCGCCCGGCGAGCCAGCCGGCCAGAAGCTGGGCCGGAATGTACGTCCAGTAGAAGGCGGAGAACAGGAGCCCGATCTCGCTCGCCGAGAGCCGGAGCTCGTCCTTCATCAGCGGCGCCGCCGTCGCGACATTGCCGCGATCGACGTAGCTCACGAACACCGCGACCGCGAGCAGCGTCACGATGCCGGCGCCGACTTTCGCGCGCGATTGCGGGAGCGCGTCCGCCGCAACGGTCATGTGGATGATGCCCCTACGCTTTGTGTTCGCCGCAAGGTTGGCGTGAGAACGTCCACCTGTCCAGCCGGCCGCTTATTTGCCTCCCCGGTGCACGCGCCGCGCAAGCGCTGGCGCAGCGGGTGCTGCGCGTTTCCTCCCCCGTCGCGCGAAGCAAGATGGGGGAGGGGGACCGCAAGCGAAGCGCAGCGGTGGAAGGGGAAAGTCATGAGGCGCAGGAGCGGAAGGAATGAACCGCCAAGGCGCCAAGACGCAAAGGGGTAGCGGGGCGGATGAAGGCGCTTCGCAACTTGAGCGCACGCGCGCGACGACCTTTGAAGCGACACGTACAGAAACCTTGGCGCCTTTGCGTCTTTGCGGTTCAACGTTCTCTGCTCACGTCGCTGCGCTCGTGATTTTTCCTCGTGGCTTTCCCCTTCCACCGCTTCGCGCGCTTTTGATGCGCTACCCCTTCGCTGCTTGAGCGCGGGGCGCTCCCGGTCCCCCTCTCCCATCCCGGCCTTGCAGCCGGGACGGGGGAGGAAAACCGCTCTTGCGGGCCGTGACAGTTCTTGAGCTTTCCTGGCGCTACCTGTTCTCCGGCGTGTTGTCGTCGGGCGTGGCATCGTCCGAATCGCGATCGCCGGTATCGTGCATGTCGAGCTTCACCTGTGCGTCGTGAAGATCCCTGTCGACGCGCGCGCGGACTTTCATGTCGATCTCGGCCTTCGCCAGTTGCCTGCGGGCGTCTTCCAGCGCGCGTTGGACTTCGGGGCCGACGTTCCTGAGCGCGACCTCGATCTGGGGCCGCGCTGCCATCACCGCGCGCATCGCTTCCTCGTTGACCCTGAGCTGCAGTTCGCCGTTCTTCAACTGCGCCATGGCGCGATCCATCTCCGGCCGCGCGCGCTCGATCGCGTCCCGCGCTTCGCGTCGCGCACGCGCGGTCTCGAGATGGATGCGCTCCCAGTCCACATTGCGCAATTCGCGCATGGCTTCCCGTTCGGCGCGCATCGCCTGTTCGAGCGCGTGCTTCGAGATGTGCGGCGCCACGACGTGAATGGCCAGGTGCGCCGGCAGCGGCGGGACCGGCGGCAGCGGGGGCGTTTCGGGCAGCGCAGGTGTCGCCGGTTCTGCGGGCGGCGCGGGAATCGCCGGCGCTGCCGGAGCGGTCGGCGGCGCCGAACTGTCCTGCGCGAGCGATGGACAGGCAAAGGCAATCGCTGCGGCGGAGACAAGCGCAAAACACGCGGCTTTGGTCACGTCCATGACGGTCACTCCGGTTCGTACAGAGGTTGTGGCGAGGACCGATTCCACCCGCGCCTCGAGCGACGAGCGTTCGGCCATGGAAAGGGACAGTGTGGCGAGCGCGGGCCTCGCGGCGCGGAACTCGTCGGCGAGGCGCACGAGTTCGCCCGCATAGGACGACGGTTTCACGCCGGCGACGATGACGGAATCGTCCGCCGCGATCTCGGCTTCGCGCCGCAGCGCCCGAGCCCCCATCCAGACGAGCGGATTGGGCCAATAGAAGGCGCATACCGCGAGCGCGAGCGCCTGTACAAGGCTGTCGCGGCGGCGGATATGGGCGAGTTCGTGCAGCAGGACGGCGTGGAGGCGCCCGCGCGGCCAGAAGGTCGCCGTTTTCGGCAGCAGGATGACCGGCCGCGCAATGCCCCAGGTGATCGGGCCGGTGTCGTCATGGGCAAGGCGAAGCTCGCATTCGCGGCATTTCGCGGCGATCTTCGGCATGTCTTCCGGCGCCAGCGCGAAGGCCCGGCTCTTTTGCCGGAGGCGCGCGAGGCACCACGCCCCCACGCCGAACCGCAAGCCGAGAAAGAGTACACCCGCGAGCCAGAGCGCCGCGAGCGCGAACGCGATCGTCGCCGGATCGAGCGCGACGCCGGCATCCATGGGCGCCGGAAGCGCTGCCGCCGCGGCGGCGCTGCTGAGCGTAGCGGGCGGAATCTGCTGCGGCGCGGCCGGAAGCAGGATGCGGACCGGCGACGGCACGAGAAGCATGAGGAACGGCAGGATCGCGAGCGCGGCGAACGCGCCGGCGTACGCGAGGTGGCGCGCGCTCGCCCGCTTCTGTACAGCGCCGAGGAAGGCGAGCCCCATGATGGGAAGCGAGCCCAAAAGAATCTCGGCCGCGAAGAGCAGCGCGCGCAAGGCGAAGAATGCGTTCATCGTCCCTCCTTCCGCGCTTTTTCGATCAGCCTTGCGAGGCGATCGAGATCGTCGCGGGGAATGTTGGCGTCGCGCCGCGTCAGCATGGCGGCGACCGCCTGCCCGACCGAATCGTCGAAGAATGTCTTCAGGAGCGAATCGAGCGCGCGCTGCCCCATCTGTTCGCGCGCGACGCGCGGCGCATAGATGTAGCGCACCCCGTCGCTCTCGTGGCGCACATGGCCCTTCTTTTCGAGAATGGTGAGAAGCGTGCGGATCGCGGTGGTGCCGGGCGGATCGGGGATCGCATCGCGGATGTCCGCGGCCGAGGCTTTGCCGAGGCGGTAGAGCGCTTCCATGATTGCGCGCTCGCGGCGGCTGAACCCGCCGCCCTCGTCTTCTTTGGTGCGACTGCGCGACATGCCAAAAAATTGGCACCGCGCTCGCGACCTGTCAACGGCGCCCCGCGTGAAAAGATGTTCACAAACGTGCGAGCGGCGTTGTCGGTGGCATCGATGGCGCCGTCCCGTGAGAGCTCGGGGCGCCGACCATCATGGCAATGCTTTGCTGCTTACCCGCCCCTATGAAACACCCAACCGTCTGTCATGCACTGGAGCGTGGCCGGTGTTACGTCCGCCTGCGCCGCAATCTCGCCCATCGAGTCCGTGTCAAGGCGATAAGGGAATGCGGTGGTGGCTTCGCCGAGCGTAGAAGTCGTCCTTATGGAATAGCCGGGTGCAGTTGGGAACAAGGCGGGCGCAGTCGGACTAATGGCCGGGGTGAACATGAAGACGTTATGCCCGGCTGTAGTACTCGGTGCGACACAGCGGCCAAGCGCGGCAACAGAAACGCCGAGGGGTATTCCCGAAACCAGATAGGGAGCGGCGCTCGTGGTAAGGCTTGCGTTAATGCCTGACACGGGGGTGTTCAGATAAAATCTATCGTTGTCCTGGGTAAACGGGATGACCTGCGTGGCAGCCATGTTAGTGTACGTGTACAGCGCACCGATCAGGCGGTACAAACCTGTTGAAACAGTGGCACTCTCCGGACCCGTCGCGGTTGCGTTCGCGTTCAGCGTAATCGTATTGCCGCCCGAGATCGTGAAGCAATCC
Source organism: Rhizomicrobium sp. (assembly GCA_035308485.1). Lineage (GTDB taxonomy): Bacteria > Pseudomonadota > Alphaproteobacteria > Micropepsales > Micropepsaceae > Rhizomicrobium. Next base: position 1,779 of record DATGGN010000180.1, on the reverse strand, counting down.
GGACCGGGCGTGAGCCCTCCAGACCCAATCGTAAACGTCGTGCCTGTGATCGTGGGACCAACGGTATAGCCGCCGCTACTCAGCTGATTTTCGGCACCCGAGCAACCAGTATTGAGCAGGTCGGAAACGGCCATCCCGGGAAGGATATTCGTGGTGCTCGAAACCGTCACCGTCATTCCATCCGATCCTATGGTACCAGCAATATTTGTCGTGAGCGTTCCGACCGCTAAAATCGTCGTACTCCCACCCGTGAGGAAGGTGCCTGCGATTGTCTGGCCCGCGGCCACGCCCGCGAGGGAGTTCACGTTGTAGAAATACTTGCTTCCCAAATACGTCGTGCCCGATACGGTCTGCACGTACGGCGAAGAGGACGGAAACGTCGGGGGACCTGAACTCAGGGAAGCCATGCACGCCGGATTGGCGCCAAAAGCAGAGCCGATCAGAAAATAGAAGTAAGTCGTGTTCGTCGCAAGTGAACCGGTGTCCAGACCGCCAACACCGTTGGTCGCAAGATCGACCGTGCAGCCGCCCGTCGGGAATGAGGAATTCTGGGGCAGCAGTATGAGCGCGGCATTCGTGCTGTCCGAAGCCTCCCCTGGAGTGATGTCCACCTCTGACTTGACTACGAGGTCGTTGGACAGAACAAGCCCACTAAAGTCACTACCCAGGACTTGTGGCGCTTGGAGTTGCGGCAAAATGGCTGCAGCATTGCCGGAATAGACTGCGCCCGCTGCTTGGGGCGGCGCGCTTTCGTAAAAATGGCTGTTCGTCAGTACCGTATTGTTGGCCACGTCGTACACATAGGAGGGCCGCAAGGTTACGTCCGTCTTTGTTTTCGTCGAATAGGTGTTGGCGCACAGGTCTACATTGTCGTTGTTGGCCGCGAAATAAATCTGTGACGAGTAGGGGGCTACCCCGCCATTGCCCTCAATATGATTGCCGCAGATCGAAATCGTGTTTGAGTTACTCAACTTGATACCGGCCCCCTGGCCACGCCCCGACGTCGTCAGCTGCCCATTGGCATCGATGTTCATTCCGGTTACCGAAACGAAGTCTGCGCTTGTCAGATCAAGCCCGATCCCTCCAGCAGCCTCTATCGTGCCGTTCGCAAGGATCATTTCGTCCGCGCCAAACACCACATTGACATTTGGTACCGAGGTGGTGCCGCCATTTTTCCCGTCGAAGATATCGCCGATAAGCTTGACGTTGACGCATCCTGAGGATGGCGGCGCGTAGAAATTGTAAAGAGACGGGTTGGTCAGAGTCGTATCGGTTACTATCAATTCTCCATTGTGGTTATTGCAGACCAGATTGTAAACGCCGTTTTCCAGCACCGAAAAGCCGTCGATCGTGACGCCTTGCTCATCGACGTGTACCGCGTCGGTGCTCGAGTATCCGCCAGCGTTAACAGCCACGCCACTTAGACGGCAATTCTGCATGGCGTCGATGACGGTGCCTGAGGTGAGGGAATTCATAGCTATGATTTGAAAGACCGGCGCTACGGCGCCGGCCCGGTTAGTGGGCCCTTGGACAGTGGTGTCCTTAGGGCAGGTCAATCCGGAAGCAACGGAGTAAGTTCCCACGTCACCCAAGTGCGGTTGGCTAGCGTTGAGCCACGCTTGCAAATAGGAACTGTCATTGACCTGAGCCCGTAAAACTCCTCCGGTTTTGGAGTTAGAGTCCGGACCTGGAAAGGGGTACGGACGATGAAGCGGGGACGATTTACGGAAGAGCAGATTGTCGGGATTTTGCAGGAACAGGAAGCCGGGGCGAAGACGG
>DATGGN010000179.1:0-6709 GCA_035308485.1 Rhizomicrobium sp. | reverse complement strand
AAGCCGCGAAACGTGTCTCCGCCCTTGTAGAAGCGGTCTATCAGGCGAACCGGTTGGCCGTTCCAGCCCTGGATGTAGCCGGCGTTGAACGACACGTTTGCGACCATTTCGTCCCAGAACACCGGGTGATGCCACCCCCCGGCAGCCAGCGTACGAATGTACTTCGTGTTGCCGCCGAATCCAGCGAAGTCCTGACTGATTTCGAACGTATAGCCGTGCCGCGGTTTGATGGGATCGTCGAGCGTATTGTAGGTATAACTGTAACCGAATGCCGACGTGGTTTCGCTTCCCGCCGCCTCCTGAATGACAGTCGGCGCGTTCGCAAATGGCGAAACCTGGCTTACGCTGATCGTGTACCGCAGGCCGACCGAACCGAACTCCGACGTCGGAAAGCCCATGCGCAGCCCGAGTGCAGTAGTATCACCCTGATAGTCGACCTGCTGGTAGTCGGTGATGATCTTGTAAATATCGACGCCGGCAGCAAGCGGCCGATCCATGAAATACGGCTCGGTGAAGCTGATCTGGGCTTCCTTGCTGATGCTCGACGCTTCGATGCTTGCGCGCAGGTACTGACCGCGACCGAACAGATTGCGCTCGGTGTAGCTGAACTGGCCGACAAAGGAACTGGTGGAGGAATATCCGGCCCCCAACTGCAGTTCGCCGGTTGATTGCTCGGTAACGTTAACCTGCAGCACCGTGCGATCCGGTTGTGAACCGGGAAGGGGTTTGATGTCGACGTCCTTGAAGTACCCCAAAGCCTTGATCCGGGTCCGTGAGCGATCGACGAGCACGCGATTGAACGCGTCGCCTTCGACGAGCCTGAATTCGCGGCGGATCACCTTGTCGAGCGTTCGGGTGTTTCCAACGATGTTGATCTTTTCAATATAGACGCGAGGACCTTCATCGATGTCGAAGACCACATCGATGGTGCGCGCATCATGGTTTCGTTTGATGCGCGGATGGATCTGCGCGAAGGCGTATCCCTTCGTACCCGCGACGTTGGTGAGCGTGTCTATCGTTTTGTCGACAAGTTGTGCGTTGTACGTGGTGCCCTCGACGATCGGCACCAGCGGTCTCAGGCTCTCCGGCGTCAGCTCCTTGATCTTGGAGTTGATGACGACTTTGCCGAATGCATAGAGGTCGCCTTCGTCGACCGTAAACGTGATGTAGAAGTTCTGCCGGTCCGGGGTCAGTTCGGCAACCGCCGAGACCACGCGGAAATCGGCGTAGCCCCGCTGCAGATAAAAACGGCGCAACTGCTCTCTGTCGAAGGTCAGGCGGTCGGGATCGTAGTTGTCGTTGGACGACAGAATTCGCCACCATCGGCTCTCTTCGGTCGCAATCTGCTCGCGCAAAGTATCGTCGTCGAAATGCTTGTTCCCGATGAAGGAGATGCGCGCAACACCGGTGGTGGGCCCCTCGTTGATGGAGAAGATCAGGTCGACGCGGTTCTGCGGCCGCTGAATGATCTGCGGATCAACGGTCGCGGCGAATTTTCCGTTGCGCCGATAGAGTTCGATGATGCGTTGGACGTCGGCTTGAATCTTCGCGCGCGTGAAGACGGTACGCGGCTTTGCCTGCACTTCCTTGTTCAGATCCTTGTCGGAGACCTTGTCGTTTCCTTCGAACACCACCTGGTTGATGATGGGATTCTCTACGACGTGAATGGTGAGCGTGGCGCCGTCCCAGTTGAATTTCACGTCCGCGAACAAACCGGTTGCAAACAATGTCTTGAGCGAGCGATCGATTGCCGCCTCGTCGTAGGCCTCTCCTTCGCGAACCGACACATACGACAGCACCGTTGCGGGCTCGACGCGCTGCGCCCCTTCGACGACGATGTGCTGGATCGTCGCGCCCGGCCTGGCCGCGGCAGCCGATGTCGGCGCGGTTCCCACCGTCGGCGTGGTTTGCCCTGTCGGCGCGGATTGGGGGGCGGCTTCTGCAGGCGTGGGTGACGGCGGTGGGCTCGAGCTCTGGGCGAGCGCCGCGTGGCACGCAAGCGCCGAACTTAACCATGCTGCCGCAATGGTTGCACGCTTGGGACGGGCGAAAGGAAAGGCGATCAGGCTCATCCGTTCGTCTCAAGGCGCGCGTGCGGACACCGATTGTCCGCCGGGCGCGGGCAGCAGATTCAGAATAGGTTCAGCCGAACGAGATCATTCCAGGCAGCCAGCAGCATCAGACAGACCATGACCGCCAAACCCAGCCTAAACCCAAGGTCCTGGGCCTTCGCTCCCAGCGGCCGACCCAGCACAGCCTCAAATCCATAGTATAGAAGGTGGCCGCCGTCGAGAATGGGAATCGGAAAAAGATTGACCAGCCCGATACTTATCGAGATCAGCGCCGCCAGGCGGAAAAGAGACAGATAGCTGATCGCCGCCACGTCGCCTGAAAGCTTCGCTATTCCGATGATGCCGCTCAGCTCATTGGCTTTCTTGGTGCCGGTCAGCATCCTCCCGAGGTGTTCAAAGGTGATGGAAACGATCCCCCAGGTCTCGTTGCAGGCTTCGGTTGTCGCAGCCAGCGGACCATAGGTCACATGCTTCCAGTCCTTGGTCGATGTCGTGATGCCAAGGAAGCCAACCCGCTGTCGCCCGCCCGGGAGGTTCTCCCAGGTTACCCGCGGGGTGACCGAAACCGGGATGATCTGCTCTCCGCGCCGGAGGCGGATGGCCATTCGTTCGCCCGGCTGGTCCAGTACAAAGCTCTGGATGTCCGCGAAGCTCTGAATGTTTGTTCCGTTGACGGAAAGAACGACATCGCCCGGGCGAAAGCCCGCCTGCGCCGCCGCGCTTCCTGGTACAACGCCGCTGACCAGAGGCGCGGCCACGTAGCTGCCGAACGCCATCAGGAAACCGGCCATGATGACGATGGCGAGAATGAAATTGGCGAATGGGCCCGCCATCACGATAAGGGCTCGCTGCCATAACGGCTTCAGCGGAAAGGCGACGAGCCGCTCCGGTGCGGGAAGCTGCTCGAGCCGCTCCCGATCGGGAACACTCGCGGCGTTGTCGTCACCGAAGAACTTGACGTAACCACCGAGTGGTACAGCCGCGATCTTCCATACCGTGCCCAGCCGATCGCGCCAGCTCACAAGGGCCGGTCCAAACCCGATGGAAAACGTATCGATGCGCACGCCGCAGGCGCGTGCAACGAGAAAGTGCCCGAGTTCGTGAAAGAAGATGATCGGCGTGATCATCAACAGGAACGGGACGATGTAGTGAACAAAGCCGCCTGCGACGTCCTCTACGGGTACGAACATGTCATATCCTTCTTCCCCCGCTTCGGTTACGCGGCCCGGCGCCGGCAGAACCGGGACGCGGTTGTGCGCGCCTCGGCGTCGGCGGCCAATATGGCGGCAAGGTCGTCGGCCTTGGCCCAGCCGCCGTTTCCCTGGCTCACGAGCGTATCTTCGATCACGCTCGCTATATCGAGAAACCCGATCTTCCTTTCAAGAAACGCGCCAACGGCAACCTCATTGGCGGCATTCAGGACCGTAGGCTTGAGTCCACCCGCGTCGAGACATTCTCGGGCAAGTCTCAGGCATGGGAAACGTTCCGGATCGGGTTCTTCAAAGGTTAATTGCCGCGCGTGCGCCAGATCGAGCCTCAGCGAGGGCGCCGCGATGCGGGTTGGCCACGCAAGCGCGTGCGCAATGGGGGTCCGCATATCCGGCGCCGAAAGATGGGCGAGCGTCGATCCGTCGGCATAGGAAACAAGGCAATGTACGACGGACTGCGGATGAACGATGACGCCAAGGTTTTCCGCTCGAAGTGCGAAAAGTACATTTGCTTCGATCAGCTCCAGTCCCTTGTTCATGAGCGTCGCGCTGTCGACGGAAATCTTCGCGCCCATCGACCAGTTCGGATGCGCCACGGCCTGTTCGGGCGTTGCGTGCCGCATCCGTTCGCGCGGCCATTCCCGAAACGGTCCGCCCGAAGCGGTCAGGGTGACGCGATCGATCGCGTGCGACTGGCCAAAATCGAGCAGCTGAAACGCCGCGTTGTGTTCGGAGTCCACGGGTACGACGGTCGCCCGCGACGCAGTCAGAGTGCTGCGGAAAACATCGCCGGCCGCAACGACGCATTCCTTGTTAGCGAGCGCGATGGTTGCGCCGCGACGCGCGGCTGCGAGCGTGGGCTCGAGGGCCGCCGCTCCGACGATGGCGACCATGACGACGTCGCTCGGACGTCCGGCTGCTTCGAGGATGGCTTCCGGGCCCGCGCCCAGCTCGACCTGTTCGCCCGCGAGGACGGCTTTCAGCTCGCCGTACCGGGCCGGATCCGCGACGGCGGCAAAGCGCGGACGGAATCGGCGCACCTGATCGGCCAGGATCTCGACGTTGGTTTGCGCCGTAAGGGCCTCGATTGGAAAGGCGTGATCGCCGTAGCGCTCGCGGGCATGGGCCACCACGTCCAGCGTGCTCAACCCGATCGATCCCGTGCTCCCAAGGACGGTGAGGCGCCGGCCGACCGCCCGAGCGACAAAGGGCTCATCTCGAGCTGTGTTCACGGATGCCCCCCGCAGAGAGGATCAAAACCCAACACCAGGACGCCAAAGGCGGCAAGAGGGGCAGCAAACAGGATGGAATCGATGCGGTCGAGGACCCCGCCGTGTCCGGGGATCAGGCCGCCGCTGTTTTTCCGCCCCACGCGGCGCTTCAGCCAGGATTCGAACAGGTCGCCACCATGGCCCGTCATTGCGAGCACCACCCCGAGGAGCGCGCCCTCGGCGGGCCGCCCGCCGATGATCGCTATGTAAACCGCGACACAAACGCCTGCCGCCAGGCACCCCACAAGAAATCCCGCCCACGTCTTGTTGGGTGAAAGGCTGGGAATGAGTTTCGGACCACGAAGCAGGCGGCCACCGAGGAGGGCGCCCGTGTCTCCGGCCCAGATCGCCACGAACAGCACGAGAACCGCCATCAGCCCATGAGCCGTGCTGCCTCGCAGCCAGATCAGCGCCAGCGAGGGCAAGCCCAGATAAAAAGGCCCGAAGCCGTTCCAGAACGCCGGCGAACCCACCGCGTAAGCCGAGAATACGGCCACCATTGCTCCAATCGCCAGTACCAACACGGGCCATAACGTCCCGGGAAGGGCGATGGCGCCTGCCAGGGCGAGCACGATCGAGACGGCGCTGGCGGCGATGGGGACGGCGTATCGCTCCCCGCCGAACATCCGGTGCCATTCCCGCGCCGCCATGCCGGTCACCAGTGCAACAAACGCCGCAAACACGTAGCCGCCGACAACGGCTGCGCCGATTGCCGATGCGGCGAAAAGCGAGCCGAAAACAGCGCGCGCCGGCCACTCGTAACGGTCCGCCGTTTCAGCGAGATTCATTGGGCAGCCATTCTGCGCTGATGCGGGGGTCACGCCACCGCTTCGGGCGCAAGCGCCCCGAAGCGCCGCTCGCGCCGGGCATAGTGATCGAGCACGTCGAAGAACTGCGCGCGCGTGAAGTCCGGCCATAGCGTGTCGACAAAGGCGAGTTCGGCGTACGCCGACTGCCAGAGCAGGAAATTGCTCAACCGGTGCTCGCCGCTCGTGCGAACGAGAAGATCGGGATCGGGAAGACCGCGCGTGAGCAGCCGCGCCGCAAACATGGCGGGCGTGATCGAATCCGGATCGAGCGTTCCGGCGGCGGCGGCGCGTGCCATTTCGCGTGCCGCCGCCGCGATCTCCTCCTGTGCGCCGTAATCGAAAGCGAAAGTGAGATTGAGACCGCTGTTGCTTCCGGTACGCGTTTCGCCGTCTTCGATCATCGAGAGAATGTCCGGCTCGGCGCGGCGGCGGCTGCCGATGATGCGCATGCGCACATTGCGATCGACGAGTTCGTCGACATCCTCGCGGAAATACGTACGGAAAAGACCCATCAGGTGGGTGATCTCGCTCGCCGGCCGCTTCCAGTTCTCCGAAGAAAATGCGTACAGGGTGAGGTAAGGCAGTTCTATGTCGATCGCGGCGCGAACTACGGACCGTACGGCGGCAACGCCGGCGACGTGGCCCGCGGCGCGTGGCAGGTGGCGCCGGTTCGCCCACCGGCCGTTTCCATCCATGATGATGGCGACATGCCGGGGCAAATTCTCCCGGGGAAGATCGACGTCGCCCATCGGTGTCTTGGTTTCCGCCCGCATCAGACCTGCATGATCTCCTGCTCTTTCACCTGGAGCGTGTGATCGACGTCGTGGATATGCGCATCAGTGACTTTCTGCAGCTCTTCGCCGAGCTTGCGGTGCTCGTCCTGGCCGATCTTGTGGTCCTTTTCGAGGCGTTTCAGCACTTCCATACCGTCGCGGCGCACATTGCGGATGGCGACGCGGGCCTGCTCGGCATATTTGTGGGCGAGTTTGGCCAATTCGCGGCGGCGTTCCTCGTTGAGTTCGGGAATGGGTATGCGCAACAGCTGCCCGTCCGCCTGGGGGTTGAGGCCGAGCCCGGCATCGCGGATCGCCTTGTCGACGGCCTTGACCATCGATCTGTCCCACACCTGCACGGTCAAAAGCCGCGGCTCGGGCGCGCTCACCGCGCCCAGCTGATTGATGGGCATGGCGTTTCCGTAGGCTTCGACCGTAACGGGGTCGAGGAGCGCCGTATTGGCGCGGCCCGTCCGCAGTCCCGCGAACTCATGTTTCAGCGCTGCGACCGAACCGTTCATTCGCCGGTTCAAATCCTCTTTGTCGAAGGTGCTTGTCATCCGCTGGTCCTCCGTT
>DATGGN010000178.1:0-2526 GCA_035308485.1 Rhizomicrobium sp. | reverse complement strand
GAGTCGCGGCGCGCACCAGCGCGAAGATTTTCCCGGCCTGCAGCCGCAATGGCGGTTGCATCAGGAGGTGCGGTTCTCCGGCGGCGAAGCGAAACTATCAGGTGCGCCCGAGGAAGCGCTGGTATCGTGAGCGAAATCGCGAGACTTAAAATCTGGCGCGGCTCGAGTCGCGATCAAGGTCGCTGGCAAACCTACGAGGTCCCGTTCGAGCCGGGCCAGTCGGTGCTCGACGGGTTGCGCTGGCTGCGCATCCATCAGGATCCGGCGCTGGCGATCCGCTTCTCCTGCATCAATGCAAACGCCTGCAAGGAGTGCATGATTCAGGTTGATGGCGAGACCGCGTACGCGTGTACCGCCCGCCTCGAGCCGCGCGAAATGACGTTGCGGCCACTGCCGAACAAAAAAATCATCCGCGATCTCGTTACCGAGATTGCCCCGCCGACCGAACGCTTCAAGGCAGGGTAGCCGAACGCGCCCCTCACGCGCGGCGACGTTGGGCTTGGCGCGACCGTCTGAATCCGGCGATTTTGCGGTCGTCGGCCATGTTCCCCCTGGGCTGCACACCGGTTCCCTATGGTTACGGTTTGGTTGACGACTGACCCCAAAGTCGCCTTAATGGCCCGGCAGGTTTGTGGGATGGCCTGCTGATCTGGCGATCGGGGGAGGGGCCTTAATTCAATTCGTTGTTCGGATGCGCCACTTGCCCGGCGCGATCCGAATTTGTTTGGGGTCTAGTTGGGTGGAGTTCGGGCGGGGGCCGGATGACGGGTACCGAGTGGCGTAACAAGTATCAGCCCTATAGGCCGCGGCGTTCGTCGCGGAGCCTATTGCCGCAGAAGATCATTGGCGGCGTAGTTCTCACCTGCATCGGGCTCGCGGGCGCTTGGACTCTTTGCGCCGCCCTTTCTTGGCTGGGCGGCGATCAAGCCGAAGCGATGCAGGAAGGTCCCGCGCCGCGTTCCGATCCGGCGCCCTCGATGTTTGAATCCCGTTTTTACGTAGGCCACGGATCCCCATCGCTCACCGCGGCGGCCGCCGCGCCCCAATGGTACGATCCGGTAAAATTGGCAGCGCTGCCTGCTCCGATCCCGCTCATGCAGGACGCACCGGTTGCGCCCCAAGAACACGCGCTGGCGCTCCACACGTCGCCATCCGCGGCGCACTTCGCCGATATTCGGTCGGGGCGACAAAGTAATGCGCCGCGCGGTGGCGGCGACCAGCAAACCCAAACTGTTACAACTGCGACCGCAGAGCCGACGATCTTCGAAAGAATTTTCGGAAAGCGGCTGCCTTCCGTATTCGAGAAGCTGTACGGGCCGTCGCCGCGGCGGGTTGCCCTTGCGTATGCGGCGCCTGAGGCCGCCGCGACGGATAGCGGACAGAGCATCGCCCCAGCGGGCCGTTACGATCGGCAGACTGCCGTGTACGATATCACCGCGCGCGTCGTGTACATGCCGAACGGGACGACGCTGGAAGCGCACTCCGGCCTCGGCGATAGACTGGACGACCCGAATTCTGCCAGAGAGTCTCATCGCGGCGTTACCCCGCCCGCGATTTACGATCTGCACATGCGGGAAGCGCCGTTCCACGGTGTACGCGCGATACGGTTGATCCCTGAAGATGAATCAAAGGTCTTCGGCCGGAACGGTCTGCTCGCGCACACCTTCATGCTCGGCCCGAACGGCGATTCTAACGGCTGCGTGTCGTTCAAGGACTACGACGCATTTCTGCGCGCGTACGAAAATCACGAGATCACAAGGCTGGCTGTCGTCGCGAGCGTAGACTGACGGGGCGTCCTGCGCATGTCACTGATCGTCGCTGAGGCGTGGCAGCTCGCCGCCGTCTGTAAACAATTGAATTGCGCAGTGCGCTAAGTTATTCCGCATCGGAGCAAGAAGAACCGTCTCGCGCTGGCAATCGCGGTGCGCCAAACCGCACAAAGGAGGGGCCCGATGCCGATCAAATCAAGATATCTTTTCCTTGTCAGCATGGACGTGGACGCCGACAAGGAGGCGCTGTTCAACGAGGTCTACGATGCCGAGCACGTGCCCATTCTCCTCAAGGTGCCGGGCGTGCAGGGGATCAGCCGCGTGCAGGGCGAGGCGTTCACCCTGAGCCTTGGCGGCGAAGAGCGGCGCGTCCCGCACGACGGTCCGCGCTACACCGCAATCTACGAGATCGACAGCCCCCAGGTTCTCGTGAGCCGCGAATGGGCGAAGGCCGTGGAAGAGGGACGTTGGCCCACGCACGTGAGGCCATTTACCCGCAACCGCAAGCACGCGCTCTATCGGGTGCGTTAGAGCGGTTCGTTCGTCGGAGCAGACGCCGCTCATTCCCGCGGAAGCGGGAATCCAGTTTTCTCGTCGACTGAACACTGGATGTCTGCTTCTCTAATCGGCCGTTTGGGGTCAAGCACTTTCAGACTATCCACCACTCAGTGTCGATGTCGCTCACGGGCTCGCGCTTCTCTTCGGAATCGGCACCAAGGCCGTTCCAGCATGGGATTCGAGGACGAGGTGGAGCGAT
>DATGGN010000177.1:0-11875 GCA_035308485.1 Rhizomicrobium sp. | reverse complement strand
GTCAATATCGGCCCGGACTCGCGGTACGTTTTCGTTGTCGCCGCCGGCAACCGCGCCGAAATGCGCCCCGTCACCGTCCTCAATGACGACGGGGTGAACGCCGTCATTCAGGGTGCGGTGAAACCCGGCGACCGCGTGATCACGGAAGGGCAGCTGCGCGTCATTCCGAACGAACCCGTACAGGTGCTCAAATCGGGTCCTCACCCTGCGACAGGCTCGGGGTGAGGGCATGGTTCGGCAGGCCCACCATGAGGTTCGGTTAGCTCAGCATGAGGGTCGGCAGGCTCACCATGAGGATTTGTCCTCGTCCTGAGCTCGTCGAAGGACCGAAGCACGGCACATGAATATTTCCGAGATCTTCGTTCGCAAGCTGGTGATGACGTCGCTTCTGATGGCGGCGCTCGTCATTTTCGGCGCTTTCGGCTACATCAACCTGCCGGTCAGCGAACTTCCGAGCGTCGATTTTCCGACCATCGTGGTTTCGGCCTCGCTGCCGGGCGCCGATCCGCAGACGATGGCGTCCGCGGTGGCTTCGCCGCTCGAAAGCCAGTTTCTGACCATTCCCGACGTCGCGTCGATGACGTCGCAGAGCACGCAGGGCTCCACCGCGATCACCCTGCAGTTCAATCTCGACCGCAACATCGACGCGGCGGCGCAGGACGTACAGGCGGCGATCCAGGCGGCATCGCACCAGCTGCCGTCGAACCTGCCTGCACCGCCGACGCTGCGCAAAGTGAACCCGTCCGACGCGCCGATCCTCTATATCGCGATGTATTCGGACACGCTGCCGCTGTCGCAGGTCGACACCTATGCCGAGACGATTCTGTCGCGACAGATATCGACGCTGGACGGCGTCGCCCAGGTCAATGTGTACGGTTCGCAGAAATACGCCGTGCGCATCCAGGTCAACCCCAACGCCCTCGCGGCGCGCGACATCGGCATCGACCAGGTGGCGGCGGCGGCCCAGGCGGCAAACGTCGAGTCATCGACCGGACAGCTCAACGGCAGCCGGCAGTCGACCATCATCTACGCCACCGGGCAGCTGACCAACGCGGCGGAGTTCAACCACCAGATCATCGCCTATCGCAACGGCGCGCCGGTGCGCGTCTCCGACGTCGGACGGGCCATCGACAGCGTGCAGAACAATCTCGTGGCGAGCTGGTTCAACGGCAAACGCAGCATCGTGCTCGCCGTGCAACGCCAGCCCGGCACCAACACGATTTCCATCGTCAACGAGGTCAAGGGCATTCTGCCCCATTTCGAGGCGACGCTGCCCGCTTCCGTGCACCTCAACATCCTCTATGACCGCAGCCAGACGATACGCGCCTCGGTTTCCGACGTGCAGACGACGCTGGTCGTCGCCGCCGTTCTCGTCGTCCTCGTCATCTTCCTGTTCCTGCGCACGCTGTGGGCGACTCTCATTCCGTCGCTGGCGTTGCCCATTGCCGTCATCGGCACCTTCGCCGGCATGTCGTTTCTCGGCTACAGCCTCGACAACCTGTCGCTGCTCGCGCTCACGCTGTCGGTCGGTTTCGTGGTCGACGACGCCATCGTCATGCTGGAAAACATCGTCCGCCACATCGAGATGGGCGAACGGCCGTTCCAGGCGGCGCTGAACGGCTCGCGCGAGATCAGTTTTACCATTCTTTCCATGACGCTGTCGCTCGCAGCGGTGTTCATCCCGCTCGTTTTCATGGGCGGCATCGTCGGCCGGCTGCTGCACGAGTTCGCCGTCACCATCGTGCTCGCCATCATGTTCTCGGGGTTTGTCTCCATCACCCTCACGCCCATGCTGTGCAGCCGCATTCTCCGGCGGGAAACGGGCGAGAACAGAGGGGGCTTCTACCGCTGGAGCGAGCGGACCTTCGACGCGGTGCAGCGCGGTTACGAGCGCTCGCTCAAATGGAGCCTGCGCAACCGCGGCATCATCGGGCTCCTCTTCCTTGGCAGTCTCGTGGCGACGGTCGGTCTTTTCATGATCAGCCCCGAGGATTTCCTGCCGAGCGAGGACGTGGGCCAGATCATCGCATTCACCGAAGCCGCCGACCGCACCGCGTTTGCGCAGATGGTCCAATACCAGCGGCAGGCGGCAGCCATCATCGCCGCCGACCCCAATGTCGAGAACACCATGTCCTCGGTCGGCGCCGGCGGCGCGCGCACCGGCGTCAACACCGGCACGATCTTCATGGTGCTGAAGCCGAGAAGCGAGCGTGCGCTGTCCGCCGACGAGATCATCCAGGAACTGAGGCCGAAGCTGACCGGCATCCCGGGCGTAAACGTGTACATGCAGAACCCGCCCTCGATCCGGATCGGCGGCCAGACCACAAAATCCCAGTACCAGTACACGCTCCAGGACCTCGACCAGCAGGAACTGCAGACCTACGCGCTCAAGCTTTCCAGCGCGCTTTCGCAGCAGCCGGGATTCCAGGCCGTCACGACGGACCTCGACCTTTCCGCTCCGGCGGTGAACGTGGCGATCGACCGCGACCGCGCCGCGGCGCTCGGCGTCTCGCCCGCCCAGATCGAGACCGCGCTCGGCGCCGCCTTCGGCGGTGAGCAGATCTCCACGATCTACACGCCCATCGACCAGTACTGGGTGATGCTCGAGCTGTTGCCGCAATACCAGTACGACCCGTCGGATCTCTCGCGCCTCTATGTGCTCGCGTCCGACGGGGTGACGCTGGTCCCGCTCACCTCGGTGACGAAGCAGACTCCCGGCACGTCCCCCTTGAGCGTCAATCATTTGAGCCAGCTTCCCTCCGTCACCGTGTCGTTCAACCTCGCGCCGGGCGTTGCGCTCAGCGACGCCGTCACCGCGATCGCTCGCGTACAGGCGCACCTCGGGATGCCGGCGGGAATCCAGGGTTCGTTCCAGGGTACGGCGCAGGCGTTCCAGGCTTCCACGGCCAACATGGGCATCCTGCTGATCGCCGCCCTGTTCGTCGTCTATATCGTCCTCGGCATCCTGTACGAGAGCTTCATTCATCCGTTGACGATCCTTTCCGGCCTTCCATCCGCAGCCGTCGGCGCGCTGGCGACGCTCTATCTCGGGCATCTGCTGTTCAAGGCCGGATTGTTCCCGTCGGACGTGACGCTCAGCCTCTATGCTTTCGTGGGCATGATCATGCTGATCGGCATCGTCAAGAAGAACGCCATCATGATGATCGACTTCGCGCTCACCCGCGAGCGGGGCGAAAACGCAACAGCCGAGGTTGCGATCTACGAAGCGGCGCTGATCCGCTTTCGCCCGATCATGATGACGACCCTGGCGGCGCTGCTCGGCACGCTGCCCATCGCCATCGGTTTCGGCCAGGGCGGGGAGAGCCGGCGTCCACTGGGGTTGGCGGTCGTCGGCGGGCTCCTGGTGTCGCAGCTCCTCACGCTGTACATAACGCCGGTGATCTACATCTGGCTCGACAATCTCGGCCGCTCCATGCGCGAGTGGCGCGCCGCCCGCCGCCGTGGTCAGGCCCGCGGGGTCACGGCGTAACTTCGCCTGATGTTTGAATCCGCTTCGGTGCGCAGGGCACGCGTACCCGCTACGTTTGTCGAGGCAGGATTGGCTATTTGCGCAACTTGTACACGACACCCGAGCCCGATCCGCCATAGGCGGCGGTCCCGAAAAGGTCACCTTTGGCGCCGAGCGTAACTCCATGCGGGAAACCGCCATCGCCAGCTTCCTGAAAATTGTAGAGCACGCTTTCGGTGCCGTCCGGCAAGACCTCGAAAGCCGTTCCATAACCGGCGCTTCCGCCCTGCAGTGTGGTGCCAAAGAGATTGCCGCTCGCATCCATAGCCAGGCTTTCCATCGGACCATCGCCATCCGAGGGATATCCCGCGAAGGTGTGAAGAACGGTCTCCGTACCGTCGGGCGCGAGCTTGAACACTACGCCGTTGCTTGCCTGGTCGCCGCCACCGGACGTCGTGCCGTAGAGATTGCCGGCCGTATCGGCAATCAGTCCGCCGAGGGGGCGCGCGCCGTCGGCGCAACCGCTCTTGCTGCAAAATGAATAGAGTACATTCTCTGCGCCCTGCGCGGTCACCTCGAAAACGACGCCATGTCCATGAACGCCGCCCTCGCTGGCCGTACCGTACAGATTTCCGGCGGCATCCGCCAGCAGTTCGGCTTCCGGTGTGCCGCCATCGCTACCGCCATTGAAAGCGTAAAGCACGGTCTCGGTGCCGTCGGGAGCCACCTTGAAGACCGTTCCCGGCCCGTCGATCCCGCCGTTGCCGCCCGCCGATGCTGTTCCATAAAGATTCTTGCGCTTGTCGATGATCAGGCCGTCGTAGGGATACGCTCCGTCGCTGCAATTGTTTTCGCTGCAGAGCGAATGCAGCACTTTCTCCGTGCCGTCGGGCTCGAGCTTGAAAACCGCTCCGCGACCATCCGAACCGCCGTTAAAGGTCGTACCGTAAATATTGCCCTTCCTGTCGATGAGCAGCCGGCCAATCGGATTCCCACCATCGGCGCTGTCGAATGTGTGCAGGACGGTCAGCGTTCCGTCGGGCGCGAGCTTGAACACAACTCCCTCATCTTCGCCGCCGCCGTTTTCGGTCGTGCCGTAAAGGTTGCCGCTTCTGTCCCTGACGACGGCGCTGAGCGGTTCGCTGCCGTCATTGTTGCCGGTAAACGCGTACAGGATCTTTTCTTTGGCGCGGGCGCCGGCGATTGGAACGAGCGCGAATGCAGCCAAAGCGCAGGCAATGATCGGCTGTTGGCCAAATGCGGACCGTTGAAGCATACCGAGCCCCCTGGAATGTCTGCTGACTGTCGTGCCCGCCCGGCCGCGTCGCGTCAAGCGGGATGCTTCGCGCCTCGCGTTTCGACGGACCGCAAAATCGCGATTGAACGCCACCGCGGCGCGAATGGCGCGGCGCCAGGTGCCGCGGGGCCACCCGCGAGGTCACGGCGTAATAGGCGCGCCGTCCATCGCCTTTCGGCGCGCGATGCAACCGGACGCTTTCGATCTAAGGCCCGAATGAGGTGATCGCGTACTGTCAGAAACCAAATGTATGGAAGATGAGGAAAGCGAAAACCGCCACGACCATTCCGAGGATTGCCTCGCGCGCTTGCATCAAATCTCGCCAAGGAAGATCGGTCACTCCCGCAAGTGGCCGTCCGGCGATTCTGCTTGCACGTTCCGTGTTCTGCTATGGCCCTTTGGCCTGACCGGCCGGGCGGCGCGTCTCCGCGGCTCCCGCGCGTGCACGGTTCCTTATGCTGTCCCCGATCTCAGGGGACAGTTCGCCGGAATAAACAGTGACGGCGTTGCCTCTCAGGAGCACCTGCTCTCCACGGTGTTCGCATTCGATATCTCCACCGCGCCCCGGGAAGGCCTGGTGATATCGCAGCCGGGCACGGCCGAGTCTTCCGGAGAACAGCGGCGCCAGCATGCAGTGCAGGGATCCGGTCGCCGGATCTTCGTCGATGCCGGAGCCCGGAGCAAAAAACCTGTCGACGACGTCGTAGGGGTGGCCTGGATCGGCCAATGCCGCGACGCCCACATTGCCGCTGCCGCCGGTAACGCGCAGGGAAATCGATTTGAGTGCCGCAATATCGGGACGCAGCGCGCGAACGTCCTGTTCATTGCCAAGCACGGCAATCAGGTAGCGGCCGCTCCAGACCTCTGTCGGTTCGACTCCGAGCGCATCGGCAAGACCGGAGGGAATATCGATCTGCGAGGGTGGCGAAGCGGGAAATCGCAACGCGTATACATCGTGAGATTTCGTGGCGTGCAGCACTGCCGAGGCCGTTTCGAAAATCACCGCCTGATAGCCGAATTCGCTGGCCAGGACGTGCGCAGCCGCAAGCGTGCCGTGTCCGCACAGGGGAAGCTCTCTTGTCGGCGAGAACCAGCGCAGGCCAAATCGTGCCGGCTCGCCGGTGTACAGGAGAAAGGCGGTCGCTTCGCGTCTCAACTCCGCAGCCAATGTCTGCAGCCATGCCGAGTCCGGCCACGCCGCGAAGGGCTCCAGCACGCAGGCGGGATTCCCGCGAAACGGACGATCGGCGAACGAATCGACGGCCCACAGACGCATTTTGCCTCGATGCCAGCGTGTCGGGTTTTGGGCCCGATCAAGACAGGGGTTGAGCGCGGCGCAACCGGATTACCTTGCTGCGAACAGCACCAGGTCCCACTTTCGTTCCTTTCGGAAGCGGCCCAGGAAGTTCAGCCCTGGCAATCATGGCGCGCGCAGGAAGCCGTGAACAGTGCTTTCGTCAACGTCCAGCAGCGAACCCGTGACGGCGCCCCTGTCGTTGATGCCGCCGATATTCCAGATGCCGAGAGAATTTTTCGGATCGAATTTCTTCACCGTCCCGTCTGCGGCCTGAACGAAGCCGTAGTTGGTCTGATGCACCATCACGACACCGGTCACCGCATCGTCGTTGTTCGTTGCGACCACGCCGACCTGGTTTGCATTCGCGGGATCGAGCGTCGTGATCTTTCCATTGGCCTTCTGGACAAAACCGTAGGTGTTCCCATGGTAGCCGTAACTGCCCGCGATATCGCCGGAGTCGTTCACGGTTACCAGCCGGGTCCCGGTTGCGGCCGGTACGTCGATCGTGGTGATCGTTCCATCCGTCGCGCGCACGAAACCGTGCCAGACCTTGCCGCTGTCCTGCCAGCTACCGGCGATCACGCCCGCCCTGTTGATGCTGGCGGGCCCGGTATCGATCGAGCCGGAAGGATCGAAGCTCGTGATCGTCCCGTCGCTCGCGCGAACATACCCGTGCCACAGACCGCTGCTGTCTTCGTACGAGCCGGTTATGACGCCGCGGTTGTTGATGCCCGAGGCTGCAGTGCTGATTGCGCCGGGCACGTCAAAGGTGCCCAGCGTCCCGTCGGGCGTACGTACAAAGCCGTGGCCGTAGCAGGTGTTGCCGCTGTGGTACGCTCCGTCTCCGACAATCACTCCCGTTCGGTTGACGCCGTGCGGATAGGTTCCGCAGGTGGCGCCGTCGACATCGAAACGCGTGAACGTCCCGTCGGGCGAGCGCAAGAATCCGTGCAGGTTGCCGGCGCCATCCATGTACTGCCCCGTGATCGACTTCGAATCGTTGATCGCGACGGGATACGTCTGGTTCGATCCCGGAGCGTCGAACCGGATGATCCCGGCCTCAACCGGACCTGACAATCCCATGCCGAAAATCGCGAGCGCGGCGGCGGACGCCATGCGGGTCCCGTGAAACCGGGACGGCAAACCGAGTTTCTGTACGTGTTGCATCGACGCTGCTCCCTCCATCTCGAGCCCGGACCAATACCGGTGGTGACAACTCCTCTGGTGCGCGGACGAAGCCGTGGGTCCACAATCGCCAATGGCTGGCTGCCCAAGGCCCCGTCCTGGCATCACGAAATCCCGTGGATGCGCCCAAATCCTGCCAGAAACAGCAACAGCTGTCATTCGACCTTCCCGGATGATCCCGAATTTGAGGCGGGAACGCCGGAATCAGGGGTGGCCGCGCAGCCCACTGGCGTGCCCGCTACGGCATTGTCTCGCGGCGTTGACGGGGCTCATGAAGGAGACCGGACGGCCGAGGAAGCGCGCCGTTGCTGGGCCATTTGCAGAACCTCCTCGATTTTCAGTCCCTGCTTCTCCAGCATCGCGATCAGCAAGTCGTTCTGCTGTTCGAGGTGACTGAGAACAACCTCGATTTCCTGTTCCGCTTTTACGTTGACTTCGAGATCGTGTTCGGCGCGCGCCTCGGCGTGCCGGCCCTGTATGTTCTGGCCGACCATGATCAGCGGCATCAGCAAAATCTGGATGACGTTCGAGATGAACAGCCAGAACACAAAACCCATCGGCGGATCGAATCGCAGGTTTTCCGGTGCGAGGAAATTCCAGCCGAGCCAGACGACGGTCCAAACGAAGATTGCGAGGAAGAATCCCATCGTGCCCACATGTTCGGTCACCCACACCGCCATGCGATCCAGCGTGTTCAGGCTCGCCATCGTTTCGACGTACGTGTTGCGAAGAGGACGACTGCGGCGAATGTCGTTTAGCCAGGTGGACCAATGATGTGTGGACATCCG
Source organism: Rhizomicrobium sp. (assembly GCA_035308485.1). Taxonomy (GTDB): domain Bacteria; phylum Pseudomonadota; class Alphaproteobacteria; order Micropepsales; family Micropepsaceae; genus Rhizomicrobium. The sequence goes on along the minus strand of DATGGN010000177.1, from coordinate 3,839 downwards.
CCCCTCTTGCTGCCTAGCCGTCGTTCGGTGTCGCGAACCAGCGACGATGCACGAACCAGACGCCGAGCGCGAGCAGCGCCAGCAGGACAACGCCGATGAGTGCCTTCAGGAAGTCGCTCGTCGGCAGGTCGTTGACCAGCAGCACGACGGCGCTGCCGGGCAAAAGAAGCGCCGGCGCCCAGATCAGCGCCGAACCGACGTTGGACAGCCAGAACGGCAGCGGCCGCATTCGCGCGATTCCGGCGAGCAGCGGAATGGTCGCGCGCAAAGGGCCGAAGAAGCGGCCGACGAACACGCTCGCAAGACCGAAGCGCTCGAAGAACCTGCGTCCCTGTTCGAGCAGTTCCGGATGCCGGCTGAAGGGCCAGCGCCGCTCCAGGAGATGTCCATAGCGCAGGCCCAGCCACCACGACACCGAATCGCCAAGCGTCGCGCCCAGAATGGCTCCCGAAAGAAGCGGAAACAGATGGAGCGTTCCGCCCGGGACGAGAAGCCCGGCGGCGACCATTATCGACGTACCGGGAAACAGCAGGCTGAGAAAGACGAACGACTCGCCGAAAGCGGTTATGAAGAGGATCGGGAATGTCCACCCGGCGTGCCGGGCGATGAAATGCACCGTGACTGCAATAATGTCGGACATCGCTTGCGACCCGCTGGCGGTCGCGGCCGGACAGGGCCGCCTCGCGCGATTTCGGAAAGGGAACATAGGACGGCTTCCGCCACAATGGCGAGCCGAAAACCCGCAGCAATCCTCGAGCCGGGCGGATATGGATCAATCGCAGCGGTCGTCATCGTCTGCGGAGACGGCCAGCATTTCATCGGCGTCCGCGTCATCGGCGGCGGCCAGTTCGTCGAGAGTGCCCCTGCGTGTTGCGCGCCGATTTTGAAGCGGCGGGCGATTTCGTACGATAAAGTTGGGCGATCCCGCATTTTTCCATTGTCGGCAGCGCGCGCCAAACCACTATGGCGTGCGCAGGAAACCGTGATAGTCGTGTTCGCGATCCTCGAAACCGCCGGTCACCCAACCTTCGTCATTGATGCTTTTGGGGAACGTCGCGTCCGCGTGCGGCGCCCTGAACTCCGTCACGGCGCCATTGCCGCGCCTCACAAAACCGTACGTTTGTGTTCTGCGGCGGTTTGCTTGATCAAAATCTCCCACCGTTGCATTTTTCTTATTGATTCCGGTGAGTTCCGTGTCCTTCTCCGTCCCAACGTCAAACGTCGTGAATGTTCCGTCCGGCGCGCGTAAGAAACCGTGAGACCCGTCGCTGCTGAGGTAATAGAACCCTGCTATTGTACCACCATTATTGATGCCAACGGCTTCCGTATAATCTGATCCAGAGGGGTCAAATGTCGTGATTTTTCCCTCCCGTGCCCGCACAAACCCGTGTGCCACGTTATCACCGTCGAGCCAGAAACCGGCGACGGAGCCTTTATCATTGATGCTGTCCGCAGCCGTCTGGGTTGAGCCCGCCGGATCAAAGGTCGTGAAGGTCCCATCGGGCGCTCGCGAGAACCCGTGATAACCCTTCGTGTCTTCATACTGTCCTGTTATCGTGCCGCCCTGGTTTATACCTGCCGAATAAGTCAGAATTGATCCCGGTGGATCGAAAATCGTGATCGTGCCGTCGGCATCCCGGACGAAGCCATGCTGACTGGAACCGTCATAATAATCTCCCGTAATCGTGCCGCTATTATTGATGCCCCATGCTTCCGTCTCGGGATGTTGTCCCGCATCAAACGTCGTAATCGTGCCGTCAATCGCTCGCGCGAATCCATGCGTGCCGGCCTTGTCTTCGAAATATCCCGCAATTACACCACTGCTGTTGATGCTGGTCGGAAAAGTGAGTCCCGATCCTGGAGCATCAAAGGTCGTGTACGTTGCTTTGGCCTGTGCCGAGCAGTCAGCCCAGAGAACTGCCGTTCCCAACCCAAAGCACCAGAGCCGCAACGTTCTCCGATATGGCATCAGGCCGCTCTCCCGTGTTCACATTGTCTGCGCATTCTATAAAGGGACATCGCTTGCGACCCGCTGGCGGTCGCGGCCGGACAGGGCCGCCTCGCGCGATTTCGGAAAGGGACCATAGGACGGCTTCCGCCACAATGGCGAGCCGAAAACCCGCAGCAATCCTCGAGCTGGTTACGGAGTTCGAATCTTCCCCGGTGCGGCAATTCCATTTTGTCCGCCCGCCCTTCACGGCGCATGCGCGCGGCGCACGTCAGGGTGCCGGTCGGGGACGGAGCAATGGCCGCTTTTTTGGTCGAACGAAGGAATGAAAGGAGACGGGACCGCCTGCCAATGTATTTGTAGCCCCGTGTTACTCGGACGGGGTGCGCGGAAATCGCCTCCCTTCCCACAAATACCATGTGCTGGATTGATTTGTGTTAGGAGTGAGCGATGAAAAGGGCTCTGGCAAATTCAGGCAAGGGAGTTTGGGCCTGTAGAGGGACGTTGGCTGCTGTCGCAATGCTGGTGTTTGCTGGCGCATGCCAAGCTTACACGGAAAAGACGCTGTATTCCTTCTGCTCGGTCGGACACTCTTGCCGGGATGGTTCTTACCCTAGCGGACTGGTCATAGATTCATCCGGCAACCTGTTCGGGGTCACGTATTCTGGCGGAAAGCACGGCGCTGGCGTCGTATTTGAATTCGAACCGAGTACGGGACAATACAGCACTCTTCACAGTTTCTGCAGCGAGAAGGGATGCAAGGACGGCTCGCAACCGGAGCGCGTTAGTCTGGTCATTGATATCAATGGCAGCCTTTACGGAACAACCAGCAGCGGTGGAAACAAACATCAGGCGGGCGTCGTTTTCGAATTGGTCCGCACGGACTCCGGTTGGAAGGACGTAACGCTTTACCGATTTTGCTCGCTGACGAACTGTGCTGACGGAACCGAGCCCTTCGACGGACTCTCGTATGCGGGGGCGGCTGCGGGTCAGTTGTATGATGGTGTTTCTCCACTTTTTGGAACAACGTTATACGGAGGAGTCGCTGAGACCAGCGTTGGCACTGTTTTTTCGCTAACACCGCAATCGGGATCAAAGACGTGGGGCGAACAGGCGCTCTACAGCTTTTGTTCGCAAGCCAACTGCTCTGATGGAGCAGCGCCGGACACGCCGCTTTTTATTGATTCCCAAGGCGATATTTACGGAACCACCCCGGCAGACGATTACGGAAGCAACGGTACCGTATTCGAGCTGATTAAAAGTGGTACGAATTACACTGAGTCAGTTCTTCACAGTTTCTGCGCGCAGCAAAATTGCATCGACGGCACTGATCCAAAGGGCGGTGTCACTATGGATGCGCAAGGCAATCTCTACGGCACTGCCGTCAGCGGCGGTGCAAATACCTACGGTTTGATTTTCGAACTTTCTCCCGATGGATCGCAGTGGCAATTCGCGGATATCGCAGACTTTGACGGCACGAATGGCGCATCCCCGCTTGCTCCGCTCACAATGGATAACAACGGCGACTTATTCGGAACAACATATCGCGGCGGAACGAACAACTGGGGGACGGTTTTCGAGTTCAACGGCTCGGTTCGCAGCCTCTACAGTTTCTGCAAGAAGTGCGATGGTACGAGTGTGGGTGTGGTTGAAGACAGTGCCGGCAACCTTTATGGGGTGACTTCGCAAGGCGGCGACAAGGACAAGGGTACGCTTTACAAACTCTCCCCGTGATAGCGCGGATTGATGATGACCTGAGCCCGTAAAACTCCTCCGGTTTTGGAGTTAGAGTCCGGACCTGGAAAGGGGTACGGACGATGAAGCGGGGACGATTTACGGAAGAGCAGATTGTCGGGATTTTGCAGGAACAGGAAGCCGGGGCGAAGACGGC
>DATGGN010000176.1:0-47572 GCA_035308485.1 Rhizomicrobium sp. | reverse complement strand
ACGTCGAGATCGAGCGGCCGCGGCGCATTGCGTTGCGCAGACTCGCGGCCAAAAGCGCGCTCGGTGTCTTTCAGGATCGAAAGAAGATCGGCGGACGAGAGCTCCGTATTGATCCTGGCGACAGCGTTGACAAATTCGGGGTCGCGCGGATCGGGCCAGGCAACGCTTTTGTAGAACGGCGAGACAACGTCCACGGAGATCTTTCGTTGCCGCAGTGTTCGCAGAGCTGCTCGCAAAGTCGCGGCCGGTCTGCCCGCATGCGAGGAGAGGTTCGCGCCAAGCGCAATCAGGATCACGCGATCACGTCATTTCCGCGTGCTTGCATCCCGCCACGAATATCATAGAACCCATGCGGGGGGCGCGAATGAATTTTGTCGTTCTCGGTCATTCAAATGGGAGACATTCCGATGCTGTTCTATCCCCAGGAAAAGCTCGCATTGTTCATTGACGGCGCAAACCTCTACGGAGCCGCCAAAGGTCTCGCTTTCGACATCGACTACAAGCGCCTCCTCGAACTCTTCGCGCGCAAGGGCGTGCTTGTACGTGCATTCTACTACACGGCGGTAGCCGAAGATCAGGACTTCTCCCCGCTCAGACCCCTCGTAGACTGGCTCGACTACAATGGCTTTACGGTCGTGACGAAACCGCTGAAGGAATTCACCGACAGCCAGGGCCGCCGGCGCGTCAAAGGCAACATGGACATCGAACTCGCCATCGACGTCATGGAGATGGCCGAAATGGTGGATCACATCGTGATCTTTTCGGGCGACGGTGATTTTCGGCGGCTTGTGGAAGCCGCGCAGAAGAAGGGCCGGCGCGTGAGCGTCGTTTCGACGATTCGCACGCAGCCGCCGATGATTGCCGATGAACTGCGCCGGCAGGCGGACAATTTCATCGAACTCGAGGAGTTGAAGCCGGTCATCATGCGCGAAGGCGGACCGCGCTCCATGCAGGGTGCGCCGCGCACTGAACATCAGAACAACAACCACTTTGTACAGGTGGCCCAGGCGTAAACGTTCCCGCTCGGTATGATCACCGCAGGCACAAAGGGCGAAGCGCCGCACGATTGCCCTTTGTGCCCGAGACTTGTCCAGTTCCGCAGTACCAACCGCACGAAGTACCCCGACTACTTCAACGATCCCGTCCCGGGCTTCGGCGATCGCAGGGGGCGGCTCCTGATCGTCGGTCTTGCGCCCGGCCTCCACGGCGCCAACAAGACCGGCCGTCCGTTCACCGGCGACTATGCGGGCGATCTTCTCTATGCGTCCCTGCTGCGGCACGGCCTGGCGCGTGGGACCTATCGGGAGCGTGCCGACGACGGGCTCGAACTTGTCGACTGCATGATCACCAACGCTGTGCGCTGCGTGCCGCCCGGGAACAAGCCGCTGCCGCTCGAGATCAAGACGTGCCGGCAATTCCTGTCGGCACAGATTTCATCGATGCCGAATCTGCGCGCCATTCTGACGCTTGGGCGGATCGCGCATGACAGCCTGAGCAGAGCCTTGTCGATCTCCGCGCGCCAATACCCATTCGCCCACGGCGCACAACACCGGCTCGACACATTGACGCTCGTCGCGAGCTATCATTGCTCGCGGTACAACACGAACACCGGCGTGCTTACGCCGGAGATGTTCGAGGCTGCGCTGTCCGCAGCAAAAGCCGCAGCGGCTCGATGAGAGGAAGCTGCCCGCGCGGCGCCGCTGACACGTCGAAAGTTTGCTCGTGTACGAACGACAGTCCGACAAGGCGCAGAAACGCGAAGCCCCCCAGCCCGTAACCATTGTTGTCGGCCACGCCAGAGAGCGTCGGACACGAAAAAAGATGATCATGGGAGAAGCGCTCCTATCCCTTCTGCCGCATCAGTCTTGCCCTGGACCGCGCCCAATCGCGCGCCTTCTCGCTCTCGCGCTTGTCGTGCAGCTTCTTTCCCCTGGCGATGCCGAGCTCGAGCTTGGCGACGCCCTTCGGCGTGAAGTACATCCGCAGCGGCACGAGCGTCATGCCTTCGCGCTGTACGGCTGCGGCCAGCCGGCGCGCCTCCTTCTTGTGCACCAGCAGTTTGCGCGGCCGCCGCGGCTCGTGATTGAAGCGGTTCGCCATCGCATATTCGGGAATATGTGCGTTGACGAGCACGATCTCGCCGTCCTTGGCCTGCGCGTAGGACTCCGCAATCGTTGCCTTGCCGCTTCGGAGCGCCTTCACTTCCGATCCCATCAGCGCGATCCCCGCCTCGAGCGTGGATTCGATCGCGTAGGCGTGCCGGGCCTTCCGGTTGTCGGCGACGACGCGCCGCTCCGGTTCCTCTTTCTTTTTCGCCACGATCAGTCCTGTGGAACGCGAATGGCAATCGGCACGCCGGCCGCTTCCATCGCAGCGCGGATGCGCGCGCGTGCCGTTTCACTGGCGGGGACGATGGGAAGGCGAACCTCGTTCTCGCATAATCCGAGGAGCGACACCGCGTACTTCACGGGCGCCGGGCTCGCTTCGCAGAACATCGCCTCGTGGAGCGGCATCAGCCGGTCGTGCAACTCACGCGCACGCGCATAATCGCCCGCAAGACATGCGGACTGAAATTCCGCGCAGATCCGCGGCGCGACGTTGGCGGTGACGGAAATGCATCCATGCCCTCCATGCGCCATGTAACCAAGCGCGGTACCATCTTCGCCCGAGAGCAGACGAAAATCATGGCCACAGGCCGCGCGCTCGCGCGTCGGCCGCGTGAGATTCGCCGTTGCATCCTTCACGCCGATGATATTGGCGATTTTCGACAGCCGCTCCATTGTCTCGACGGAAATCTCGACCACGCTGCGCCCGGGAATGTTGTAGATCACGATCGGAATATCGACCGTTTCGGCAATCGATGCGAAATGCCGGTACAGGCCTTCTTGCGTCGGCTTGTTGTAATAGGGCGCCACCGAGAGAACCGCATCGGCGCCGACCGATTTTGCATGGCGCGTCAATGCGATCGCCTCGACGGTGGAGTTCGAGCCGGCTCCCGCCACGACGGGTACCCTGCCCGCCGCTTCCTCCACGCAGGTCGCGATGACGCGGTTGTGCTCTTCGTGGCTCAAGGTCGCGGACTCGCCCGTCGTCCCGGCGGGCAAAAGGCCGTGTGAGCCTTCGCCGATCTGCCACGCAATCAGCTGCCGGAATGCCCGTTCGTCCAGCTTGCCGCCGCGGAACGGGGTAATAAGGGCGGGCATTGATCCTTTGAGACGTTCGCGGAGGGTGCGCATGAAAATCCTGCCTGTCTGTCACGATAACGTAGCGTTCCGGTTGGCAGAGCGGAAGGCGACAATCGCGAGCCTTGCGGCGTGAGCCATCCGCAGTTCAATAGGGAAAGGCAAATTCCGCCGATTCGTACGCGGCCATGAAGCCATCGCGATCGCTCATCTTTGCTGCATTCCTCCCTCTGGCTGCCGCCGCGCAGCCGCAGGGCCAGAGCTCGCCTGGTCTGCCGTCGGGTCTCGTGCGCCAGAGTGGCGTCGTGATGATGCAGCCGATCGGCGAAACCGGCACAGGGACTGCATTGATTTTCGGGGGCGAGCGGCGCGCACCGGCGGTTCGCAGTCTGACGGCCTCCGATCACGACGCCTTTGCACAGGCGGTTGCAGCAGCCGTGGCCGGCAATTGGTCGAACGCGCGCGCGTGGGCCGCACAGGCGCGCGATCCGGTGATCCCGCGCCTGATCGAATGGGCCTATGTCGGCCAGAAGAACAGCGGCGCATCCTTCGCCGAAATCGCGCAGTTCCTGAGAGACGTTCCGTCATGGCCAGGCCACGACCGGATTGTCGCGCGCGCCGAGGAGGCGATGCCGGCCGGCATGGATTCGCAAACCGTCATCGCATGGTTTGCAGGTCGTACGCCGCAAACCGGCATCGGCAAGGTGCGCTTAGGCGAGGCATTGATCGCAACCGGTGCCACAGCGCGCGGCCAGGAATCGATCCGCGATGCTTTCATCGGCAGCAGCCTCGAGCCGGATGACGAAAACTACATCGTCGCGCGGTACGGCAGTCTGCTGACGGAAGATGTCTGGCGTCAGCGGCTCGATCGCCTGTTCGCCCGCAACGACCTTTATCTCGTACGCCGCGACATGCCGCGCCTTACGGCGCTGCTGCAGCAATTTGCCAATGCGCGTCTCCAGCTGCGCGATTACCCGACGCTGGGCCTCAGCCAGATCGCGGCGCTGCCGCCATCGCTGCGCGACGATCCGGGTGTGCTTTGGGATGAGCTCGCACTTCTGCGGGAAGAGAACAATGTGGCGGAAATTCCCGGCCTGCTCGCGCGGATTCCCGCCGCGGAAGTTGCGCAATGGAATCCGTCGCGCTGGTGGAGCGAGATCAATCTCGACGCACGCGCTGCGCTGAAAGGGGGGTACAGTCACGAAGCCTACGGCTTCGCCGCTGCGGCGGCGCTCCCGCGCGATGTGGACGAATATCCCGATCAGCAATTTCTCGCCGGCTGGATCGCGCTCAGGCGGCTCGGCGAACCTCGCGTCGCCCTCAATCACTTTCTGAACCTCGTGCCCGTCTCGACACACCCGATCAGCAAGGCGCGCGCGTATTACTGGGCCGGCCGTGCGTACGAAGCCGCCGGCGACTTGGCTTCTGCAACGACGGAATATCGCGCCGCGGCCGCGTACCCGGCGATGTTCTACGGACAGCTGGCGCTCACGCGCATCGAACGCAATCCGGTTCTGCACCTTGTCGCCACGCGCGCCGACGCCGATGCGGTGCGCCCGACCTATGAACGCGAGGAGATGACTGCAGCCATACATGCGCTCGCCGATCTCGGCCTTGAAGCGGCGCTGCGCGAGTTTGCCGTGCGCAACGTCGAACTGTACCCGGCCGCGGGGCACGTCAAGGCTCTTGCAGAGGACCTCGTGCGCCTGGGCTATCGCGAGGTCGCGGTCCGCGTCGCCAAGCAGGCGAGTTACAGCGGGATTTTCCTGCCCGAATATTCGCATCCGGTGATAGAGGTGCCGCGCTACTTGGGAACGGGCACCGCGCCCGAGCTTGCGCTCGTGCTTGCCATCATTCGCCAGGAAACCGAATTCGATCCCGACGCGGTGAGCGGGGCCGGCGCGCGCGGCATCATGCAGGTCATGCCTGACACCGCGGAGCATCTCGCGCGCGTTTCCGGAATGGAGTACCGGCTCGCGGATCTGACCGCGAACCCGCAATATGCGATGGAAATGGGAATGGCGGAGCTCTCCAGCGATCTCGCCGAATGGGACGGCTCGTACGTGCTTGCATCCGCGGCCTATAACGCGGGTCGCGGCAATGCGCGCAAATGGGTTGCCGCGCTCGGCGATCCACGCAATCCCCTGTCCGATCCGGTGGACTGGATCGAGCAAATTCCGTTCGGCGAAACACGCAACTACGTGCAACGCGTGCTCGAGAATGTGCAGGTCTATCGAAACCGGCTCGCGGGCCGCGACATGCCGCTGGAAATTTTGACGGATCTTTACCGCCCGTACGCGCCGCCATCCGTATCAGGCAGCACTTCAGCGCCAGGTGCCCCCGCAGCCACGAATGCGGGCATCGTTGGCGCGCCGCAGGCAGCGGCATCGCCCACCGTCACACCGCCGCGCTGAGACTCAGCGAAAGATCGAGAGCCATTCGCGGGCGAGCCGCTGGGCCTCTGCAATCTGGTTCGAATTCATCTCACGCGAGATCTGCGCTCGCCAACTCTTCGCGATCTCGCTTCCCTTCATGGCCGCGAGATTGAACCATTTGTGCGCCGCTATGTAGTCCACATCCACGCCCTGTCCGGTCGAATAGGCGAGCCCCAAATTGTAGAGCGCCTCCGCCCGGCCATTCTTGGCATCGGACTCGTACTGAGCCAGCGAATCGAAATCGATACACGCCATGTCTGCCCCCTGAAAGCCGGACATCCCATTTCCGGCTGCTCGTCGACTGCAAGACCAGTCTTGCACGCCGGGGCGAAGCATTGCGGGGATAGACTAAGGAGCGGTTAACGCTAAATCGGACAAAAAAGGCGCCACGCGCGGTGAAAATCTCCACCTGTCAGCTCCCAAAGGCGCACAACGAAACCTATCGCGCCTTCCTCCTTCGCTGCTCCGCAGCCTTGGAGGACCGAGCACTTGCCCGCCGAAGCCCTCGGGCGAACGTGAGGCGGCGCGCGATAATTCCTCGTGCCTGCTTCGTGCCCTTTGTGGTGAGTCGGCCAGCGCTGGACGTTATTCCCGCGCGCGTCAGCCCGGATGGAATTTGTGAGGGGGGATTGAGAAAGGGCGGGAAGAGATTTTTGTTGGCCTGACCGCGGCCGCCCGGATATTGCATTTCGCAACTGCCGGGCTGACCGCGGTTCAGCCGTTGACCAAGCCTACATCGCAGCCGGAGCTGCTGCAGCCTTTTTGCGCGCTTTCCGGCGAGTAGCCTTCTTCGCGCCTTTGCGCTTCGTCTTTCTCGCAGCGCCGCGCGCGCCGGCCTTACGGACGGTACGCTTCTTTCCCTTCGCCTTACGCTTGGTCTTCTTTGCAGTCATTGGCATGTGAAACGACTCCTCTACGGTTTTCGAGCGTATGCGAATCGCACGCCCAAAACGTCAATAATATGAGGGAGTTGCGTTAACGAAATCAATAGCGGGTGTTCCCGTGCGATTCCAAGATCGTGGCGAAAATGCAAAATCGCCTGTGTTTCATTATGTTTTAGACGATCGTCCGTGTACGGATTGAACCGGCTGCCTCAACGGCCCGGTCCAGTCAATGGCTTGCAAATTGTGCGAATCACCCGTCCGCGGGCAATCCCAACCGCTGTTTCAGGAGCGCGTTGACGACCTGCGGATTGGCTTTGCCACCGCTCTCTTTCATCACCTGACCAACAAACCAACCCGCGAGTCTCGGTTTGCGTTTCACTTCTTCCGTCTTCTCCGGATTTGCAGCGATCACACGCTCGATCGCCTGTTCGATCGCTGTCGTGTCGGTAACCTGTGTCAGTCCACGCTCGGCGACGATGGTGCGCGGATCGCCGCCTTCGCTCCACACAACATCAAGCAGATCCTTCGCGATTTTCCCCGAGATAGTCCCTTCGGCGATCAATTTGAGAATGTCATTGTTGGTCCGTGCCGATACAGGACATTCGCCGATGCTCTGGCCGGCGCGATTGAGGCGCCCAAGAATCTCGTTGTTCAGCCAATTGACGGCGCTCTTGGAATCGACGCCGCGCGCCAGTTCCTCATAGTAGTCGGCAAGCTCGCGCTCGGTGACAAGCACGCCGGCATCGTAGGCGGAAATTCCATGTTCCGCTATCAGCCGTGCCTTCTTGTCGTCTGGCAGTTCGGGAAGGCTCGCAGCAATTGCGTCGATCCAGGATTGCTCGATCACCAGCGGAAGCAGATCGGGGTCCGGGAAATATCGGTAGTCGTGTGCTTCCTCTTTTGAGCGCATCGAGCGCGTTTCGCCCGCACGCGCATCAAACAGGCGCGTCTCCTGGTGTATGGTGCCGCCAGCTTCAATCACCCCAATCTGGCGCCGCGCCTCGTACTCGATCGCCTGCGCAATGAAGCGCATGGAATTGACGTTTTTGATTTCGCAGCGCGTGCCAAGCAGCCCCCCGGGACGCCTCACCGAGACGTTCACGTCGGCGCGGAGCGAGCCCTCTTCCATGTTGCCGTCGCAGGTGCCGAGATAGCGAACGATCGACCGCAGCTTTTTGACAAAGGCCGCCGCCTCTTCGCTCGAGCGCATGTCCGGCTTCGACACGATCTCCATGAGGGCCACGCCGGAGCGGTTGAGATCGACCCAGGAATGATCGGGATGCTGATCGTGAAGGCTCTTGCCCGCATCCTGCTCGAGATGCAGCCGTTCGATCCCGACACGCACCATCCTGCCGCCGGGAAGGTCGAGCAGGACTTCGCCTTCGCCAACGAGCGGATGTTTGTACTGCGAGATCTGATAGCCCGCGGGCAGATCCGGATAGAAATAGTTCTTCCGGTCGAAGACCGAGACGCGATTGATCTGCGCCTTCAGGCCCAGTCCGGTACGAATCGCCTGCTCCACGCAGAAACGGTTGATTACCGGCAACGTTCCGGGCATCGCCGCGTCAACGAAGCTCACCTGGGTATTGGGCTCGGCGCCAAAGAGAGTGGAAGCGCCGGAGAAGAGCTTGGCATGCGAGAGGACCTGCGCATGGACTTCGACGCCGATGACGATTTCCCAATCGCCGCTCTCGCCGCGCATCAGCCGGGTGCGTTCGGCGGCTTCGCTCACGAAAGTCTCCACCACGCAGACGGTTTCGCATCGAATGCGGCTGCACGTTCGATGGCGCGACCGACGCGCAGGACGCCGGCTTCGTCAAATGCTTTCGCGATCACCTGAAGCCCAAGCGGTAGTCCCTCGGTGCTCAACCCTACCGGAACCGAGATCGCCGGAAGGCCGGCGAGATTAGCGGTCACTGTGAACACGTCATTCAGGTACATTGCGATCGGATCGGCGGTTTTCTCGCCGATGGCAAAGGCCGGCCCGGGCGTCGCCGGAGTCAGAACGGCATCGCAACGTTCGAAAGCCTGTGCGAAGTCACGGGCAATCAGTGTCCGGATTTTCTGCGCACGTACGTAATACGCATCGTAATAGCCGGCCGACAGCACATAGGTGCCGATCAGGACGCGCCGCCGCACTTCCGCGCCAAAGCCCTCGGCGCGGCTGCGCTCATAAAGCTCGGTGATGTCCGACACATTTTCGGCGCGTCGGCCATAGCGTACCCCGTCGTAGCGCGCGAGATTCGATGACGCTTCCGCCGGCGCGACGATGTAATAGGCTGGCAGCGCGAATTTTGCGTGCGGCAGACTGATGTCGACGATTTCCGCCCCCTGGTCGCGCATCCAGGCCACGCCATTCGACCACAGCGTATCGATTTCGGCCGACATGCCTTCGAGACGGTACTCGCGCGGTACGCCGATCCGAACGCCTGCTACGCCAACCTCCAGCCCCTGCTCGTAATCGGGAACGTCGCGCTCGACGCTCGTTGAATCCTTCGGATCAAAGCCCGCCATCGCCCGGAGCAGAATCGCGGCGTCGCGCACGGTGCGGGCCATGGGCCCGGCCTGATCGAGCGATGACGCAAAGGCTACAATACCCCAGCGCGAAACGCGGCCATAAGTGGGCTTCATTCCAACAATGCCGGACAGCGCGGCCGGCTGGCGGATCGACCCGCCGGTATCGGTTCCAGTCGCGCCAATGCAGAGGTTCGCGGCGACAGCGGCGGCAGAACCACCGGACGATCCTCCCGGTACGACGGTGCGGTTGGAATTTCGTGGCCGCCAGGGACTCGTGACCGGCTCGAACCAGCAGTTTTCGTTCGACGAACCCATGGCGAACTCGTCCATGTTGGTCTTGCCGAGCAACACCGCGCCGGCATTCCACAGATTCTGCGTAACCGTGGACTCATACGGCGGGACAAAATTCTCGAGAATGCGGCTGCCCGCGGTCGTTCGTACATCTTTGGTGCAGAAGAGATCCTTGATGGCCAAAGGAATGCCTTCCAGCGCACGCGCATCGCCGGTTGCGATGCGCCGATCCGACTGCGCCGCCATCTCCACCGCGCGCTCCGGTGTTTCGGTGATGAACGCATTCAGCGGCCGCGCATCGGCGATCGCTTTGGTAAATGCCGCGGTCAATTCGGTTGCCGAAATCGCTTTCGCGCGCAACGCGTCGCGCGCGTCAGCCAGCGTGAATTCGAGCGCCGACGCCGGAAGGGTCATCCCCTACTCCACCACCTTCGGCACAACGAAAAAGTGGTCCTCGGCTTCAGGCGCGTTCGTCATCAGAGCAGCGGCCGAGTTTCCCTCGGTCACAACATCGTCGCGCATGCGAAGGTGCTGCTCCACCACGCTTGTCATCGGCGGCACGCCTTCGACATCGATTTCTTTGAGCTGCTCCACCCAGGAAAAGATGCCGTTCAACTCGTGCGCTATCGGAGCGACCTGCTCCTCGGTCAATGCGATGCGCGCGAGCGTCGCGATGCGGCGGACGGTCTTGTCGTCTACGGACATTATGCGCTCACTCTGATACAACGGCCGGCGGGTGCTAGCAATCTGGCTCCGCGCTGACAAGGAGTGCGCCGAAAGGCCCTTCCGAACTGCTGGCGCTTGGGGCGTTAAGCCAAGGCAAATGCTCGTCAACCTGAAATCTCTCGCAGAAACTTTGGCGCCCGATGCTCGGCTTGTCGGACTGGATCTTGGTGAAAAAACCATCGGGATCGCCCTCTCCGACACGAGACGGACCATAGCCTCACCGTTCGTCACGCGCCGGCGAAGCAGGTTCGCCGAGGACTTGGCGTATTTGGTCGCCGTCATGCGGGAACACGGCGCTGGCGGCGTTGTCGTCGGCCTGCCGCTCAACATGGATGGAAGCGAAGGCCCGTCGGCGCAATCCGCACGCGCCTTCGCCCGCAACTTTGCGGCCCGCTCGAATCTTCCCATCGCGCTTTGGGACGAGCGGCTGTCTACGGCTGCGGTCACGCGCACGCTGCTCGAAGCCGATGCCTCGCGGAAGCGGCGGGCAAAACTCGTGGATAAAATGGCCGCTGCGTGGCTTCTGCAAGGCGCGCTCGACGCAATGAATCACCCGACGAGAACTGCCCGGTAAACGGAATGCGGTGTTTGCCTTCGCGCGGGATCGCCTATAGTGGCGCGCCATGCGGAATCTAAGGCATATCACGTCGATCAACGACCTCTCGACAGAAGAGATCGAAGGGATATTTGCTCGCGCCGATTTTTATCTTCAAAAGCTCCGGGACGAAAAAGCGCCCTACCGTATTGCGCGAAGCCTGAACGAACTTCCAGGCGCGATCCTGGCCGGCCTTTTCTACGAGCCGAGCACGCGCACACGGCTTTCCTTCGAAAGCGCGATGCTCCGGCTGGGCGGAAAAGCAATGGCGAGTGCAGACCCGCGCACGAGTTCGGCTTCCAAGGGCGAGAGCCTCGCCGATACCGTTCGCGTCACCTCAAGTTATGCGGACGTACTGGTGGTCCGACATCCGCGTGATGGGGCAGCCCGGCTTGCTGCGAGCTACGCGCCGGTACCGGTGATCAACGGCGGCGACGGCAGCCACGAACATCCGACGCAGACGCTGCTCGATCTGTTTACACTCAGGCGAAAGAAGAAGGCGCTGCGAAATCTGAATGTCGCCATTTCGGGAGACCTCAAGGCAAGCCGAACCATTCATTCCTTCGTCTATGCACTCGCGCGCTTCGGCGCGAACATCGTGCTCAAGCCAGCACCCGGAATGGAGTTGCCCGACGACGTTGCCTGGCGGCTCGAGAATGAGTTTCATCGAGAACGTACGAGTGACGCACAAACCGGCGAAGTCTGGTATGTGACGCCGGGGCGGCAAACGCGACGGCGGAGCATCGACGCGGTTTATGTGACGCGATTCCAGAGCGAACGTTGGTCCAATGCCGCGGGTGCGTATCCGACGGTGAACGCCGAATTCCTCCGGAAAAAGGAGTTCCGAACGACGGCGGTGATGCACCCCCTGCCCCGCGTCAACGAACTCGATCTTTCGCTGGATCAGGACCGGCGGGCGGCATACTTCGAGCAGGCCGCGTACGGCGTTCCGATACGGATGGCGATCATTTCCGCGCTCCTTGCCAGCCGTGCAAAGAAGACAATGAAGCGCTATCCCGATGGCTTTCCTCGCGGCCATGAACCACTCTATGAGGCGGCGGCCACATCGGGCGTCATGTGCATCAACAGCAATTGCATTGTACATGACTCGGTGGAGGCACCTTACGCCGCGCGCAAATTCCATCTCGTCGGTGCCGAGCCGCCGCGCCTGAGGTGCTTTTACTGCGAGACGGACATTGACACGTTCTGGATAGCCGACGCGAGATCGGCAACGGTGTTTGCCAACGACGAGCAGCCCCTCGACTGGTCGCGCAAGTACGTTCCCGATCTCAGGTTCTACGCCACACCGGAGGAGTCGGCCCAATCGGGATTTCCCCGCCGCGGTACGGAGCGTACACCGGAACCGATGAAAAGGCGTGCTTCCTCGCGACTCCGCGGGTAAGTCGTCCGGCGATGTTCGACGCGCTCACGATCGACTGGCACGACCGCGCGCCGACTTTTCTTGCGGCGCTTGTATTCGGGTACGCACTCGGGTCCATTCCGTTCGGCCTGATGTTTTCGTGGGCGGCCGGTGCGGGCGACGTCCGCAAGATTGGCTCCGGCAACATCGGCGCCACCAATGTGCTGCGGACGGGAAAACGCTGGGCCGCTGCCGCAACCCTCATCTGTGATGGCGGGAAGGGCGCGGTGGCGGTGCTGCTCGCCGCTTCTCAGCACGGCGTGGTCGCAGCCGTATTTGCTGGCCTTGGAGCGTTTCTCGGCCATGTTTTTCCCGTCTGGCTTCGCTTTCGCGGCGGCAAGGGCGTGGCGACGTTTCTCGGTATCATGCTCGCGCTTGCCTGGCCGATCGGTTTGCTGGCGATCGGAACGTGGCTCGCGGTCGCCGCGGTCTCGCGGTTTTCTTCGCTTTCGGCGCTCGTTGCCGCGGCGATGACGCCCATTTACATGATGCTGTACGGCCTGCCCCTTCAGGCAATGCTCGCACTGATCCTTGCCGTGTTCATTTTTGTGCTCCACAGCGAGAACGTCCGCCGCCTCGCTGCCGGCACCGAACCGCGCATCGGCGCAAAAGAGCACCAGTAAAGCAGTTAACGCGCGACAAACAGAGACAATCGCGACACACTTCCGCGAACCCCATCGCGTACACGGTTCTTCGGCCATTCACAATGAGCCGGTGAGGCAGCGAGATATCTCTCGTGCGGGTAAGGTTGCGCGCTTTTGTAAACGAAGGGTGCGCGGGCTTTGCGCGTGCAACGATGATGCACAGCGTCGCCGCGTGACGATTATCTCACCACCTCACTGGCTCATTGTTAGTGGAGGCACGAAAACGAGTGCCGGATAGCCGGAGATGTTTGTTTGGAGAAACGGACGCTATCAGATACCGAGCGGCGGGACTGGCTGAGACTCGCGCGCGCGCAGAACGTGGGGCCGGTGACGTTTGCCACGCTCATCGCGCGCTTTCATTCGGCCACCAGGGCGCTGGAAGAATTGCCGCGTCTCGCGCGCCGAGGTGGCGCGGCGAGCGACTTAAAAATCCCCACCAAAGCGGACGCAGAACGCGAACTGGAAACGACGGCGAAGCTCGGCGCACGAATGGTTGCTTCGATCGAACCCGAGTTTCCCTCCGGACTTGCCGCGCTGGATGCGCCGCCGCCGGTGATCGCAGTGCTGGGAAACACCCCGATACTTTTGCACGAGCTGGTTGCTGTAGTCGGCGCGCG
Source organism: Rhizomicrobium sp. (assembly GCA_035308485.1). GTDB lineage: Bacteria > Pseudomonadota > Alphaproteobacteria > Micropepsales > Micropepsaceae > Rhizomicrobium. Next base: position 34,261 of record DATGGN010000176.1, on the reverse strand, counting down.
CAATGCGTCCGCGCTTGGGCGCAAGTTCGCCGCCGAGCTTGCATCCGGTCTCGGCAATGCCGGCCTCGTCGTCGTGTCCGGCATGGCACGCGGCATCGACACAGCGGCGCATGAGGGCGCGCTTGCGAGCGGCACGGTCGCCGTGCTCGCCGGAGGCGTCGACGATATCTACCCGCCGGAAAACGCTCGCCTGTACAATGAGATCCTGGAGAAGGGCGCGATCGTGTCGGAGATGTCGACCGGCCACAAGCCGCAGGCGCAACACTTTCCCCGGCGCAACCGCATTATCTCAGGCCTCTCGCGTGGCGTGATCGTGGTGGAAGCCGCCGAGGGCTCGGGATCACTCATTACCGCCCGTCTCGCGCTCGAGCAGGGTCGCGAAGTGTTCGCTGTCCCCGGCTCACCGCTTGACCCGCGGGCGAAAGGAACGAACCGTCTCCTTCGCGACGGCGCGACGCTTGTGGAGGGCGCCGAAGATGTACTCGATGTCCTGCGCCCACTCTTGACCGATACATTTCGGGAGCCGTCGCGGGTCTTCTGGCAAGGGACCGTATCGAGCGAAACGTCAGACGACAGGTTTCGCTCGGTAGTGGTCGAGCTGCTCGGCGCGGCGCCTGTTTCGATGGACGAAATCATCCGTCAGAGCGGGGCGCCGGCCTCGGACGTGCTCGGCATAATCATGGAGCTGGAGCTTGCGGGACGAATTCACCGCGAACCTGGCGGGAGAATTTGCCTGGCGTAACCGTGCCGCATGCTACCTATAGTTGTATTAATCGGGTCAACAACGAAATTTTATCGAATGATGGTTGTATTCTACCCCTACATTGATTGACAGGGCGGGACCCGGTCCCTATCTGCGCCGCGTTTCGAAAGGAGGGTGGGTGATTCGCACCCGCACCCTCCAGGGCCCTTTCGCATGAATGTTCTCGTCGTCGAGTCACCCGCCAAAGCCAAGACGCTGAACAAGTATCTCGGCTCCAACTACCGTGTGCTGGCGAGTTTCGGCCACGTGCGCGATCTGCCCTCCAAAGACGGTTCGGTGAAGCCCGACGAAGACTTCGCGATGAGCTGGGAGGTTGATGCCCGTGCCCAGAAGCGCCTCAAGGACATCGCCGACGCACTCAAGAATGCCGACAAGCTGATCCTCGCCACTGATCCGGATCGTGAGGGCGAAGCCATTTCCTGGCACGTGCTGCAGGTACTGAAACAGAAGCGCGCGCTTGGTCACGCACGCGTGGAACGTGTGGTCTTCAACGCCGTCACGCGTGCGGCGGTGCTCGACGCCATAGCCAATCCCCGCGACATCAACGAGGAGCTGGTGGATGCCTATCTCGCGCGGCGCGCGCTCGATTATCTGGTCGGCTTCACGCTCTCGCCCGTGTTATGGCGCAAGCTGCCAGGCGCACGCTCCGCCGGCCGCGTGCAGTCGGTTGCGCTCCGGCTCGTCTGCGAGCGTGAAGACGAAATCGAGGCTTTCAAGCCGCAGGAATACTGGACGATCGACACGGATCTTGTTGCGGACGCGGGTTCCTTTTCTGCCCGGTTGACGCATCTCGACGGCAAAAAGCTGGAAAAGCTTGCGCTTGGCACAGAGGCGGACGCAAAACGCGCAGTCGATGCCATTCGCGCGCACCGCTTCTCGGTTGGAGAGATCGAGACCAAACCGGTCAAACGCCACCCCGCTGCGCCGTTCATCACATCGACGCTCCAGCAGGAAGCATCGCGAAAGCTCGGCTTCTCCGCCAAGCGCACCATGCAGGTTGCCCAGCAGCTCTATGAGGGTGTCGATGTCGGCGGTGAAACGGTCGGACTCATTACTTATATGCGCACGGACGGCGTCGACATTGCGCCCGAAGCGGTTTCCGAGGCGCGAAAGCTGATCGGCGGCGAATTCGGCCCGCGCTATCTCCCGAATGCGCCGCGCGCCTATGTCAGTCGCGCCAAGAACGCACAGGAAGCCCACGAGGCAATCCGGCCCACAAGCTTTTCGCGCCAGCCGCGGCAGGTCGGCCGCCGGCTCGATACCGACCAGGCCCGGCTGTACGAGTTGATCTGGAAACGGGCGCTCGCAAGCCAGATGGAAAGCGCCGAACTCGAGCGCACCACCATCGATGCCATATCCGAAGACGGCAAGATCACCCTTCGCGCGACCGGTACGGTCACGCTGTTCGACGGGTTTCTCGCGCTCTATCAGGAGGGGAAGGACGACGAGGCAGACGAAGACAGCGCAAAGCTGCCGAAACTTGCAACGGGTGACGGCCTCACCGTCGAGAAAGTCACGCCGGCGCAGCATTTCACCGAACCGCCGCCGCGGTATTCCGAAGCCAGCCTTGTGCGCAAGCTGGAGGAGCTCGGCATCGGCCGGCCTTCAACGTACGCGTCCATCCTTTCGGTGTTGCGCGAGCGTGCCTATGTGCGCATGGAGCGCAACCGCTTCGTCCCGGAAGACAAGGGACGCATCGTCACAAGCTTCCTCAAGAATTTCTTCAGCCGGTACGTTCAGTACGACTTTACCGCCGACCTCGAGGAGAAACTCGACGAGGTCTCGAACGGCTCGCTCGGCTGGAAACAGCTTATGCGCGATTTCTGGAAGGACTTCTCCGCCGCGATCGATGAGGCGAAGGACCTGCGTGTTTCCGAAGTGATCTCGGCGCTCGACGAAGTGCTGGGTCCGCACATCTTCCCGGACGCCGACGGTGCCGATCCGCGCGCCTGCCCCGGTTGTGCCGGCGGGCGCCTGAGCCTGAAGCTCGGCCGCTTCGGCGCCTTCATCGGCTGCTCGAACTATCCGGAATGCCGCTACACGCGAAAACTCGGACAGAGCGAGAGCGAAGCAGCGAACGGTCAGCCGACCGTCCTCGGCGACGACCCGGAAACCGGCGAGCCGATCAGCGTCCGCAGCGGGCGATTTGGCCCGTATGTACAGCGCGGGGAAAACGACAAGCCCGCCCGTTCCAGCATCCCCAAAGGGGTCGAGCCCTCGTCGGTCGACCTCGAATATGCATTGAAGCTGCTGTCGCTTCCGCGCGAAATCGGGAAACACCCGGAAACCGGGGATCCGATCACGGCCAATTTCGGACGCTATGGCCCGTACGTCGCCCATCAGAAGCAATATGCGTCGCTCGATTCCGCGGATGAGGTGTTCACGGTCGGCATCAATCGCGCCGTCTCGCTTCTCGCCGAGCGCAAGGCAAAATCCCGGGCGTTCCGCGCGCCGGAGCCTCTGAAAGAGCTGGGCCCCTCGCCGGGCGGCGCAGCAATCAGGCTGATGCGCGGACGCTACGGACCGTACGTCACCGACGGCACCACCAACGCGACCATCCCGCGCGATTCAGACCCGTTGAGCGTCACGCTCGAACGGGCGCTGTCGCTGATCGCCGCACGGGCGGCGAAAGGCGGCAATGGAGCGGCGAAAAAGCCGCGAAGGAAGGCGGCGGCGAAACCTGGAGCAACAGCGAAGACATCCGAAAAGCAAAAGACGAAGACGAACGGCGCCGGCAAATCCAAACGAACGCCGCCCGGCGCGGAAAGCACTTAGGCTTGACGCGCAGGCGAACGGACGGCGACGCACAACCGCTCGACAAGGCGCGTGTTCTCGAAGCGCTGGCAAAAGAACCAAGCGGATCGAAACGCGACCTCGCCCGCATTCTCCGCGTAAAAGGCTCCGAGCGGATAACGCTCAAGCGCATACTCAAGGAACTTGAAGGCGAAGGTTCGATTGCGAGAAACGCACGGCACCGCTACGCGCCAGCGGGCGGCCTCCCCGAAATCGCGGTTCTGGAGATCACGGGACAGGATCCGGACGGCGATCTTCTCGCGCGACCGCAGCGCTGGGACGAGCAGGAACCGCCGCCACGCATTGTCGTCGTTCCCGGCCGTGAGAGCGACGGAGGGCCGGCGCTCGGCATAGGCGAACGCGTGCTCGCACGGCTGTCGCGTGTGGAGGACGGGTATGAAGCCCGTGTGATCAAACGCATCGGCGCGGCAGTGCATCGCGTGCTCGGCGTGTACCGCGAACATCAGGGCCAGGGGCGCATCATCCCGATCGATCGGAAGACACGGCACGAGTTTACGGTCGAGCGCCACGACAAAGGCAGTGCGGCATCGAACGAGCTTGTACTGGCGGAACCGCTGGCGGGTCGCGCCTCTGGCAACCCGCGCGCCCGCGTGGTCGAACGCCTCGGCAGCATGAGCGAGCCGCGCGCGATCAGCCTGATCGCGATTCACGAACACGGCATTCCGACGGATTTTCCGTGCGGGGCGATTGCCGAAGCCGAACGCGCAGCGCGCGCGAAACTCGAGGGCCGCACGGACCTGCGCGCAATTCCGCTCGTCACCATCGATCCGGAGGACGCGCGCGATCATGACGACGCAGTCTGGGCCGGACCCGATCCCGATTCGGCCAACAAAGGTGGCCATATCGCACTTGTCGCTATCGCCGACGTGGCCCATTACGTACGTCCAGGTTCCGCGCTCGATCGCGAAGCGTTGAAGCGCGGGAATTCCGCCTATTTCCCCGACCGTGTCGTGCCGATGTTGCCCGAGCGGCTCTCGGCAGATCTCTGTTCGCTCCGCGAACAGGAAGACCGTCCCTGTCTCGCCGTCCAGATGGTGTTCGACGCCCGCGGCAGGAAACTGCGCCACGAATTCATGCGCGGCGTGATGCGCTCGGCAGCACGGCTCACTTACGCCGAGGCGCAGCACGCATTCGACGGCAAGCCGGACAAGGGTCGGCGTGACATCGCGAAAGAGGCGCTCGCGCCGCTGTGGAATGCCTATCGCGCGCTCGCCGAAGCACGCGACCGGCGTGCGCCGCTCGATCTCGATCTGCCGGAACGGCGCATTGTGCTCGGCAACGATGGACAGGTGGCCTCGATCGCATTCCGCGAGCGGCTGGAATCGATGCGCCTCATCGAAGAGTTCATGATCCAGGCGAATGTCGCCGCCGCGGAAACACTGGAGACCGCGCGCACGCCGCTCATCTATCGAATTCACGAGCGGCCCTCGCAGGAAAAACTGCACGCGTTCGCCGATTATTTGCGAACCATCGGCACCAGATTCGCCAAAGGCCAGGTGATCAAGCCGGCGGTATTCAACCGCATACTCGTGCAGGCGAAAGGCGGCGCACATCAGGATGTACTGAATGACGTGACCTTGCGCACCCAGGCGCAGGCCGTGTACGCGGCGGAAAACATCGGCCATTTCGGCCTCAACCTGCGGCGCTATGCGCATTTCACCTCGCCGATCCGCCGCTATGCCGATCTCGTGGTCCATCGTGCGCTGATCCGCGCCTTGAAGTTCGGCCCGGACGGATTGACTGGGGAGGAGGCGGGTAAATTGGAGGAGATCGCCGACCACATATCCGTTTGCGAACGCCGCGCCATGGCCGCCGAGCGCGACTCCACCGACCGCTATGTCGCGGCCTTCATGCAGGAGCGCGTCGGCGCGACGTTCCTTGCGCGCATCACCGGGGTGACACGCTTCGGACTTTTCGTGCGTCTTCCGGAAACCGGCGCGGAGGGTCTCATTCCGATCCGTACCATCGGCGCCGAATATTTCCGCCATGACGAGAAGCGTCACGCCCTGGTCGGCGACCGGACCGGAGCGGCTTACAAACTTGGCGACACCGTATTGGTTCGGTTACGCGAAGCCGCGCCGCTCACGGGCGGGCTAAGATTTGAACTCGTTGAAGAAGTGACCAGCCCGATCGGAAAGAAAAGCAGAAGTGCAAGGCGATAGACGCTAGACCGCGCCACCCAGGTGCAGCCTGGCTTTCACCTGCGCGAGGCTTTCGCAGACGCCCTGCTTGATGCGACCGAAGTCGATCACGGATTGTACGCCCGGCGCATATTCGTCGGGAAACGCCGCGCGGATGGAAATCACCTCCGCAGGCTTGATGAAAACGGGCAACCCGTTCGGCCGTGTAAACCTGACCGGCGGTCCCTGCCGGGGAGCAACGAAGCCCCTGCCCTCGATTGCGGCGGTCACGCGCGCGACGTAAGTGCGCGTTTCCTGCGGCAGGAGACCGGCATTCATCAACCGCGCCTCAAGGTTGCCGGGACCGTCATTGTACGCCGCGAACATCGCCGGATAGCCATATTTTCCCTTGAGCCAGCGCAGATACGCAGCGCCGGCAAATATGTTGTCGCGGGGCACGAAAGGATCGGCACCGAGGCCGAATTCGGTCCGCATGTCGCGATAGGTGTCCGGCATCAGCTGCATCAGGCCCATGGCCCCGGCGCGCGAAACAATCGGCTGCCTCTCGCCCGCCATCGTCCGCCCGCCGCTCTCGACCTGCATGACGATGCGAATCCACTTCTCCGGCACCTCGAAACGCTCCGAGGCCTGCGCAATCAGGGGGTCCCAGCGGTGCATCAGCGCCCCGAAACCCATCTGCTGCTCCTGGGCGAAGGCGGAGCCTGCGGGCGGCGAACTCGCGGCTACCGCTGTCCCGCCCTGCAGGGCGCCGCCCATCAAAAAAGCCGCAACCCCGGCTCGGAATATTCGATATTTCCAGGACATCGGAGCCTACGGACCCGCCATTCCCATTGGCTAAACTTGCTGTCGACCGGGCCGTTCCGACAGTTCCCGACCTGCCCGGCTTGACTTAGGATCGGCCCCGACTAGTTTGGCCGCCGCTTTGAGATATGGGTACGCCCGATGGCCAAGCCAACAACCGCCAAAATCCGCCTGAACAGCTCGGGCGATACGGGCTTCTTCTATGTTACGAAGAAGAACACGCGGACGATGACCGAAAAATTCTCGATCAAGAAATATGATCCGGTGCTGCGCAAGCACGTCGAGTTCAAGGAAGGCAAGATCAAGTAGGTCCGGCCTTCCGCAACGCCACAGCGCGCCCGCCACCCGGCCGGCGCGTTTTTTGTTTCGGGACCCGTTCAGTTCCCGACGCCGCAGGCCTAAAATCGCGGCCGAGAAAGCAAAAGGAGAACAACAATGGCGGCAGCAGTCGATTGGCATGCGCAGGCGAAGGGGCTCGACTTTCGTTCGCAGGCGTTCATCGCCGGCAAGTACGTTCCCGCGGCAAGCGGCGAAACCTTCGAAAACATTTCTCCCATCGACGGCAAGCTGCTCGCGCGCGTCGCATCCTGCGACAAGGAAGATGTCGACCGCGCGGTGAAGGCGGCGCGTGCCGCCTTCAGCAAGGGAAGCTGGTCCGACGCGGCGCCGAAGCAGAGAAAACGCACACTGCAGAAGCTTGCGGATCTGATCGTCCGGCACGCCGATGAACTGGCTCTGCTCGAAACCCTCGACATGGGCAAACCGATCGGGTTTGCACGATCGGTCGATATCAACGCGGTCGCGGAAACGGTGCGCTGGTACGCCGAGGCGATCGACAAGATCTACGACGAGATTGCGCCGACGCCGAAGAACGCGCTCGGCATGATCACCCGCGAACCGCTGGGCGTGGTGGCCGCGGTGGTGCCGTGGAATTTCCCGCTGCTGATGGCGGCCTGGAAATTCGGACCGGCGCTTGCCGCGGGGAATTCCCTGATCCTGAAACCGGCGGAACAATCGCCGCTTTCTGCCCTGCGCGTGGCCGAACTCGCAGCCGAAGCGGGAATCCCCGAAGGCGTGTTCAATGTACTGCCGGGGTTTGGCGAGACGGCCGGTCAGGCGATCGGCCGTCACATGGACATCGACGCGGTCGCGTTCACCGGATCGACGGAAGTGGGCAAGTTCTTCCTGAAATATTCCGGCGAATCCAACATGAAGATCGTCAGTCTCGAATGCGGCGGCAAAACGCCGAACATCGTATTCGCTGACGCAGCAAACCTCGACGGCGCCGCGCAGAGCGCCGCGGCAGGCATCTTCTTCAATTCGGGACAGGTCTGCGTCGCAGCCTCGCGCCTCCTGGTGGAGGAATCCATCCATGACGCCTTCGTCGACAAGGTGAAGGCGATGGCGAATGTCTTCCAGCCCGGCGATCCGCTCGACACGAAAACCATGATGGGCTCCATGGTCGACAAGACGCAGATGGAGCGCGTTCTGTCCTATGTGGAAAAAGGCAAGAAGGACGGCGCGACACTTGCGGTCGGCGGAAAACAGGTACGCACCGAGACCGGCGGTTATTACGTCGAGCCGACGATCTTCGATCGCGTGGCCAACGACATGACCATCGCGCGCGAGGAGATTTTCGGGCCGGTGCTCGCGACGCTCACCTTCAAGGATGCCGACGAAGCGATCCGGATTGCCAACGACTCGATCTACGGGCTGCAGGCGAGCCTGTGGACCAACGACCTTTCGAAGGCGCACAAGGTGGCGCGGTCGCTGCGCGCGGGCACGGTGAACGTGAACAACGTCGACGGGGGCGGCATCGAGATGCCGTTCGGCGGCTACAAGCAGTCGGGCTTCGGCCGCGACAAGTCGCTCCACGCGCTCGACAAGTACACACAGCTGAAAGCGACGTACATCACGTTCTGATCGGCCTGCTGCGCTCTTTGACTTGCCTCCCCTCCCCCGCCGCCATTGCTCCGCGGGGGAGGCAATCTTCGCAGCGCATCCTCGATCAACCTGTCTTCGCAATCATCTCCGCGCAGTGGTCGAGAATCGGAAGCACCTTGTCCGCGCGGGCCGGCGGCAGCGTGGTAACGACGCGCACGACGCCCAGGTCCTGAAATCGCTTGATTGCATCCGGATCGAACTTGCCGTGCCACGCAGTAATGGGAACGCTTGACAGATCACGCCCCGCTTCCTTTGCCATCGCGTGATACTGCGGCAGGATTTTCGCAAGGCCATCGGCCGAGATGATCGGCAGCCATCCGTCGCCGTAGCGGATTGCTCGGCGCGCGCCCTGCGGCCAGCCGCCGCCAACAATGATTGGCGGATGCGGCTTCTGGACGGGCTTCGGCCAGGCGAAGATCGGATCGAATTTGACGATCTCGCCGTGATATTCGGCCTGATCCTTGGTCCAGATCTCCTTCATCGCCTCGATGCTTTCGCGCACCCGCTGGAAGCGTGTTTCAAAGATCGTGCCGTGGTTTTCCATCTCGTCCTGGTTCCAGCCGCCGCCGATCCCGAACAGGAACCGCCCGCCGGACACCTCATCGATGGAAGCCACGAGCTTGGCGGTCTGGATCACGTCTCGCTGCTGTACAAGACAAATTCCGGTAGCGACCTTCAGTGTTTTCGTAACCGCCGCCGCGGCGGAAAGAGTCACGAAGGGATCCATGACATCGTAGTACTCTTTCGGCAGTTCGCCGCCGCCCGGATAGGGTGTTTTGCGCGAAGCCGGGATGTGCGAATGCTCCGGCGCCCAGAGCGATTCGAACCCGCGTTCCTCAAGCGCTCCCGCGAGTTCAATTGCACCAATCGAGTGTTGCGTGAAGAAGATCGCCGCGCCGAAAAGCATGTCTTCACCCTGAGCAAAACGTTGCGGCGCATTTTGCGCTGCGGATCATGGCAACAGCAATGCCGGTTGTTGGCACAGGCGCCATGCAGGGAATGCGGCAATTGTGAGGCGCGGAACGCAGACCGCAAGGGCCGCGTTTTCGAGAGAGGCCCAGCTTTCTGGGCGATGCTGTGGGCCAATCAGCAAAGCAGGAGAACGAAAATGAACAAGCAACTCTTTGCTCTTGCCACCGCCGCGCTCCTTTCGGGAAGCGCCGCGGTTTATGCGCAAGGGCTTCCTCAGGACCAGAGCCAGAGTCCAAAGACACAGACAAAAGACCAGATGGCGCGACCGGACGCTCAACCCGGCGTCGGCGAGGATCAGAAGGGTTCGGCCGGTGCCGACCAGAACATGCAGGCGCCAAACCGGGGGGATCAAGACCTGCAGCGAACGCAGATGCAGGGCGAGCAGCGCGACCAGATACAGGAACAGCAGCGCGGACCGCAGGGTGGCGAGATGCTGCGCGGCGGCGAGACGATGCGCGGCGGCACGCATGGAAGACTAACAATCGAACAGAAGGCCAACCTGCGCGAGACCGTACTGATGCGTGGTCCGCGCTTGGCGCATGTGAACTTCCACATTGGCGTCGGCGTGCATATCCCGCGGACCGTACGCCTTGTCGCCGTTCCTGAAGCGATCGTGTCGATCTACCCTGAATGGGCGAATTACGAATACTTCGCCTATGGCGACGAAGTCGTGATCGTGGATCCCGCAACATTCGCAATCGTCGGGGTGCTTCCGCTTTAATGCGGCGGAAAAGCGAACGGAGGGCGGCTTCGGCCGCCCTTTCGTTTTGCGTCGACCTGAGGGCGGTTACGCTTCGTATTTGAACGAGAGCGATACCCGGGCGCGATAGGCCACGACCTTGCCGTTCTCGATCTTCATGTCCAGCTCTTCGATTTCCGCCACGCGCAGATCGCGCAGCGATTTTGCTGCCGTCTCGACCGCGTTTTTCGCGGCATCTTCCCAGGACGTCGTGCTTGTACCGATGACCTCGGTAACACGATAAACCGCACTGCCGGATTTGTTCTTCGCCATGTTTCCTCCAGGCCGCTCAAACCGGGCGCTCGTCGCCCGTCCTGCGGCCACGCCAGAATAACGCGGCCGCCGGCAAAACCCAACCCGCTATCCTCCTAGTTGGGCGCAACCACCCGCCGGTACAGATGCCACGTGGCGTGACCCAGAACCGGCATCACGACCGCCAGCCCAAGCAGGAAAGGGATCGAGCCGGCCACGAGCGCTGCAGCCACGATGATGCCCCAGGACGCCATCACGACGGGATTCAGCAGGACAGCCCGAACCGACGTGAGAATGGCAACGGCAGCATTCACGTGACGGTCGAGAAGGAGCGGGAACGACACGACGCTCAGACACAGCGCGACGACGGCATACACGAATCCGATGAGGTTTCCCCATATGATCATGCGCCAACCCGCCCCGGTCGTGAACAGGTCCTTGAAGAATGCGCCGGCGCTTTGCGGATCGAGCGCACCCATTGTGACGTGATACAGCCAGCGTGCCGTCAGCAGCCAGGCGATGAAGATCGCCATCAGCAAGACGCCCAATCCAAACACCGACCATTTCGCCGGCGAGCGAACGACATCGAAAGCGTGCTGCCAGGAGCTGTCGAGACCGAGCTCGCGCCGTCTGCTCAATTCGTAGAGCCCCACGGCCGCAAACGGTCCGAGCAGTGCAAAGCCCGCGACCAGCGGAAAGAGCAACGGCACGACGTAGTAGCTGAGCACCAGACCGCCCAGGAAAATTCCGACAATCGGATAGATCAGGCAGAGAAACACCGCGTGACTGGGAAAGGCGCGGAAATCGGCGAGACCATCATCGAGCGCGCTGCGAACATCGGAAAACGCAATTCGCCGAACGTGCGGGATGTCGGGATTCGCTTCGGTTACATAGACGCTGGACATGTCGATCCTCCTGACGCCCTGCCCTTGCAACGCCGACCGCCGACACCCGTTCAATTCTACACCTCCCTTGCCGACAATCCAGCAGGTCTGGCCCGGCACCGTCATATTGACCGGCCCCGAGGGGGTGCTAGCGTCAGGAAAAGCCGGGCACGCCGAGGACGTGGACATGCGCGCAGGAAAGGTCCTCCACCCTGAACCTGGGATGGCTCTCACATGATGGACATTCTTCGGGAGCTCAAACCGCTGTTGGGTGAGGTGGGCGTGCTCGAGGGCGAGCGCGCGAACGAGACGGCGCACAGCAACTGGAGTCGGCTCGGCAAACCACGCGCCGTGTTGCGGCCGTCCTCCACCGCGCAAGTATCGCGCATCCTGCAGCTCTGTCACGCGGCGTCGCAGCCCCTTGTACCCTGGGGCGGCAAGACCGGACTGGTCGAAGGCGCCAACGCCGAGGGTGTGCTCGCGCTTTCGCTCGAACGGATGAACCGGATTGAGGACATCGATGCCGCGGGCGGTACAATGACCGTCGAAGCCGGCTGCGTCCTGCAGAACATCCAGGAAGCCGCCGACGCGCACGGACTTTTCTTTCCCCTGGACCTGGGCGCACGTGGCTCGGCCACGATCGGCGGCAACATCTCGACCAATGCCGGCGGCAACCGTGTCATCCGCTACGGCATGACACGCGAGATGATACTGGGGCTTGAGGCGGTTCTCCCCGACGGCACAATCGTTTCTTCGCTGAACCGGCTGCTCAAGAACAATGCCGGCTACGACCTGAAACAACTGTTCATAGGTACAGAAGGCACGCTCGGTGTGGTCACGCGCGCCGTACTGCGACTGAGGCCGAAGCCCGGCAGCAACGCTGTTGCCCTTGCTGCGGCGGATTCGTTCTCCGCCTTGCCGCGCCTGCTCCGTCACGTCGAGCGCGGTCTGTCGGGTGGGCTCTCTGCGTTCGAGGTGATGTGGGCCGATTTCTATCAACTCGTCACCACGGCCCCGGCGAAGGGCCGTGCGCCCCTCCCCTATGGACATCCATATTACGTGCTGATCGAGCAGCTTGGCAGCGACGAGGCGAGCGACCTTGCGCTTTTCGAGCGGGTGCTTGGAGCAGCGCTGGAGGACGAAATCATCGCCGACGCGGTGATCGCGAAATCGCAAGCCGAGCGCAGCGCCATCTGGTCGCTGCGCGACGACGTGGCGCAATGCATGCGCAACGCGCCCATCTTCACCTTCGATGTCAGCCTCCCGATCATAGAGATGGAATCCTATGTCGCGGACGTAGGTGTGCGTCTGCACGCAAACTGGCAGGACAAGGTATCCCTCATGGTGTTTGGCCATCTGGGCGACTGCAATCTGCACCTGATCATCGGCGTCGGAGACGCAAACGCGCGGCATGCCGTCGAGGAAATCATTTACGGCGCACTCGAAGGCCGGGCGGGCTCGGTTTCGGCGGAACATGGCATCGGCCTCGAAAAGCGCGATTACCTCCCCCTGTCGCGCTCGGGATCCGAAATCGCACTTATGCGGCGATTGAAGCGCGCGCTCGACCCGGAAAATATCCTCAACCCCGGAAAGATCTTCGAACTCTAGCGGTTGTACAATGCGCCCCTGACCGCCTTCGCGGCGGCGCCAAGCGCTTCGCGGGCCTGCGGGAGCACCGCATCGAGATAGATGAAATCGTGCACGAGATCGGGATAGTCCATGACCGTCACCGGAACCCCGGAATCCCGAAGCTTCGCAGCATACTCCAACCCTTCGTCGTGCAGCGGGTCGTACTCCGCCGTGAGCAGATAGACCGGGGCCACGCCACGAAGGTCGGAAGCGAACAGAGGCGACAGCCGCGGATCGCGCAAGTCGGCGCCAGGCGGCAGGTAATTGTCGAAAAACCACTTGATCGTAAGCCGGTCGAGAAAATAACCATCCGTCCAGTTGCGCCGCGACGCAGTATCGGCTTCGAGATTGGTGGGTGGAAACATCAGCAATTGCAGCGCGAGTTCTGGGCCGCGTTTTTCCTTCGCAGTCCGGGCTGCGACAGTTGCAAGCGCCGCTCCCGCCGAATCGCCGCCGACCGCAACCCATCGGGGATCGACCCCGAGCCGCTCCGCGTTGGCCACGACCCAGGTAAGGGCTGCGTAAGCATCGTCGACGGCGGCAGGAAATTTGTGCTCGGGCGCAAGCCGGTAATCGACGGCGATCACGCGCGCGCCGCTTTCCCTGCACAGCACGCGGCAGAGCCCGTCATGCGTGTCCAGATTTCCGATCACGAAGCCGCCGCCGTGGAAGAACAGCAACGCCGGCAATGCTGCATTCCCCCCATGAGGCGGCGTGTAGGACCGGAGAGGAATGTCTCCGTTCGGGCCCGAGCCGCGCAAATCTTCCACCTTTGCCACCCCGACATTCTTCGGTGCGACGAACTGCATCAGCAGCGCAAAAGCCTGGCGCGCCTCCGTGGGCGTGAATTCCCACATTTTCGGGCCCGGCTGGGCGTACAGCTGCGCAAGAAAATTCTTGAGAACGGGATCAAGGGACATGGAGGAGCGCTCCGGCGGGCGCGTCACTTGTGCACGCACGCGAATCGTACGCAAGCACGACTTCACAAAAATCCTGTCATGGCCCGCCGCCGGTGCAACCACGACCACGCGCGGCTCAAGCAGGAATCAGAAGGACAGCGACCCGCCGATTCAGCGGTCGATCATCGCCATCATCTGCGGCGCATAGCGGGGACCGGACACCGCCTCCGGCGGGAGCGCCGCGTCGAGCCGGGCCATGTCCTGCGCGCCGAGCGCGATGCCAGCGGCGACGTTTTCCTCGAGATATTTGCGCCGCTTGGTGCCGGGTATCGGCACGATGTCATCGCCTTTCGCGAGGAGCCAGGCGAGCGCGATCTGTCCCGGCGTGGCAGCCTTCTCGCGCGCGATTTCACGAACGGCATCGGCTGCGCGCATGTTGGCTTCGAAATTGCCGCGCTGAAAACGCGGATCGCGGCGGCGAAAATCGCTTTCGGAATACTCCTCCGCGGGTTTCGCCATTCCGGTAAGAAACCCGCGCCCCAGCGGGCTGAATGGTACGAGACCGACGCCAAGTTCGCGCAGGAGCGGGATGATCTCCGGTTCGAGATTGCGCTCCCAGAGAGAATACTCGCTCTGCAGAGCGCTCACCGGATGGGTGGCGTGGGCACGCCGGATGTTCGCGGCGCCGGCTTCGGAGAGTCCGAAAAACCGTACCTTGCCTTCGCGCACCAGCGCGCCGACCGTGCCGGCGACGTCCTCGATGGGGACGCGCGGATCCACGCGATGCTGGTACAACAGATCGATATGATCGGTGCCCAGCCGACGCAGGGACGCGTCTGTCACTTCGCGTATGTGCTCCGGGCGGCTGTCCACACCGACTGTCTTTCCGTCGCGGATGCCAAAGCCGAATTTCGTGGCAATCACCACTGACTCGCGTTTTCCCTTGAGCACGCGGCCGACGAGTTCCTCGTTGACGAACGGTCCGTACACTTCCGCGGTATCGAAAAAATTCACCCCGAGCTCGATCGCGCGGTGAAGGGTAGCAATCGACTCCGTCTCGTCGAAACTGTCGCCATAGGACTGGCTCATGCCCATGCAGCCGAGACCAAGCGCCGAAACCTCCAGCCCCTGGCGCCCCAATGTCCTTCGGTTAAGCATTGCCTCTCCTTTCAGGAACCTGCCGGTGCCCCTACCTACACTCCGGCAACTTTGTTCGCTATATGATGTAGATGGAACGCCCCGTTAGCGGACAGACATGCGCGGCAAATCGGTCCTGCTGATCATCGGCGGCGGCATCGCCGCCTACAAAACGCTCGAACTGGTACGCCGGCTGCGCGAGCGGGAGGTGCGCGTGCGAACGATTCTGACCGGCGCAGGCGCGCAGTTCGTTACGCCGCTCGCCGTGTCGGCTCTGACCGGCGAAAAGACCTGGCGGGACCTCTTCAGCCTTACCGATGAAACGGAGATGGGCCACATCCAGCTTTCGCGTTCCAGCGATCTCGTCGTCGTCGCTCCGGCGACGGCCGATCTGATGGCGAAGCTTGCCGCCGGCCTTGCGAACGATCTTGCGTCGACAACGCTCCTGGCAACGGACAAACCGGTGCTGATGGCGCCGGCGATGAACGTGCGGATGTGGAATCATCCGGCGACGCAGAGAAGTCGCGCCCGGCTCGAAGCGGACGGCGTGGCCTTTGTAGGCCCGGGCAATGGCGAAATGGCCTGCGGCGAGTTCGGTCCGGGCCGCATGGCCGAACCGGAGCATATCCTCGCGGCAATCCAGTCAATGGTTGCCGAGGCGCGACCGCTGCACGGACGCAAGGCGCTGGTCACGGCGGGTCCGACGCGCGAGGCAATCGATCCGGTGCGTTACCTGTCCAATCATTCCTCAGGCAAGCAGGGCTATGCCATAGCGCGTGCACTCGCGGACGCCGGTGCCGAAACGACCCTCGTCTCGGGGCCGGTCGAACTCGCGCCCCCACCGCACGTGAACCTGATCAAGATCGACAGCGCGCGCGAAATGCTCGCCGCGTGCGAACATGCGCTTCCCGTCGATGTTGCCGTCCTGGTCGCGGCCGTCGCGGACTGGCGCCCCGATTCTGCCGCCGATCGAAAAATCAAGAAAAGCGACAAGACAGAAGCGCCGCAGCTTCGACTTGTTCGCAATCCCGACATTCTGGCGACGCTCGCGCAAGCGAATACGCGCCCCGCGCTGGTCGTAGGCTTCGCCGCCGAAACCGAAAACATCGTCGATCTCGCAAAGGCGAAGCGCGACCGCAAAGGGGCGGACTGGATCATCGCCAATGACGTGAGCGCACAAGGCGGCGCCATGGGCGGCGATGCAAACCGAGTCCACCTGATTTCCGCGTCCGGCGTCGAGGATTGGCCGTTGATGGACAAGACCGAAGTGGCGCGCCGTCTCACGCAGCGCATCGCCGCCGAACTGGCACAAGCCGCCGAATGAAAGTACAGATTCTGCGCCTTCCGCACGCCCGCGACCTTCCGCTTCCTTCCTATGCCACTGCGGGTGCCGCGGGACTCGATCTCCTGGCCGCCGTGGATACGGACGTAGAGCTAGCGCCTGGAGCGCGCATTGCCGTCCCTTGCGGAATAGCACTTTCGCTGCCGGAAAATTGCGAAGCACAGGTCCGGCCGCGTTCAGGACTCGCGCTGCACCACGGCGTTACCGTGCTCAATGCGCCGGGCACGGTCGATAGCGATTATCGTGGCGAAGTGAAGGCGATCGTTATTAATTTCGGCGAGCGGCCCTTCCGCATCAGCCGGGGCACGAAAATCGCCCAGATAGTCTTTGCTTCCTGCTCTCGTGCCGAGTTTGTCGAAGTCACAGAACTTCCCTGCAGCGCCCGCGGCGCCGGCGGCTTCGGCTCGACCGGAGGATGAACCGGATTGGCAGCGCATGCTTACCTCGCAGCCTGCGTACCAGCTAGGTCGTGTCTGTGAGCGGCTCAATTGGAAAAATCAGTGGCCCAAATCCGCCAGATCCGGCCTGTCGGTACAGATAGCGTCAACGCCGCGCGCCGCCAGCGCACGCATCAGAGCGGGATCATCGACTGTCCAGACGCCCACCTTGAGGCCCCGCGCATGCGCCTCATTGACGGCATCTTCCGTTGCGTCCGAGAAATGTGGAAACCAGCCATCGGCACCGGCAGCTTCGAGCGCCGACAAAATAGACCCGCCATAACGCGCCCCATCGAAACCGGCCGCCCACGGGGCACCGCCCCTTCTGTACCACTGCCGGAGCAGCGCAAGCGCCGGTTTCGGAGGCGGCTCGTGATCGGACGGCGGCTCTCCCTCGCCAAACCAGCTCCGTGGATAGGTCGAGAACCAGCATTCGAGTGTCGCCTCCAGCGCCTTGGCCGCCAGAAGTCCACGCCAATCGAATCCGATGATCGCGCTGCGATCGATGTAGTCGCACGACCTGAGCACGCGCACCGTGGCTTCAGCGAGTATTTCCGGCGGACCGGAGAGCGACGGATCGAACGGGGATGATTTCAGCTCGACGAACAGGCGGAACGGTTTTGGCGCATTACGGGCAAGGGCAATGACTTGTTCGAGCAGTGGGATGCGTTCGCCATCTGCCGGGACAAGCGCGGGATATTCACACGTGTAAGCGCTGGCGGGCCGTGGGCGACCCACATCGTAGAGCGCGAGTTCCGCGATACCCAAATCGACGAGACGCGGTCCCGGAGCCTCAATCCAGTCGCCGCGTGCATCCCGGCAAATATCCGGATTGAGGCGATAGTCATGATGGACGACAACACGGCCGTCGCGCGTCAAATGGACGTCTAGCTCCGCGCCGTCAGCGCCCAGCGCGATCGCATTTGCAAAAGCACAGAGAGTGTTTTCGGGCGCGAGCGCCGCGCCACCCCGGTGGGCGAGGACAAGGGGTCGCAAGCGAAGTGCCTCCTCGCGATGAGGGCAGTCTTGGAATGCCGGCGATGCGACTGTAACGTTCGCGCCGAAATTGGCCGCCCGGCCATGGAGGATACATGAAGCGCGTTGTTTGCGCCGCATTTGCGGCATTTTTTATGACCAGCGCCGCCTGCGCCGCAGCCGAAGCCGATATGGGCCAGGCCGAGAAGCTCTTTGAGCAGGGTCAGTTTGATCGGGCGAGCGCCATTTATCAAACCGTGCCGAAAGGCACCAAATTCTATGAGACGGCTCTCCGCCAGCTCGGCACCATCGCGCTTTACAAAAATCATCTCGGCGAAGCGGAAGCGATGCTGACCAACGCCCGCGCGCTCAACCCGGTCGACGAACTCGCAGTTTCGCACCTCGCCGAAACCTACGTCCGTGCAGGCAAATTTTCCGACATGGCGGAGCTTCTTCGCCAACTGGGAAGGACGGATCGCGCCGCGGAATTTGCACTGTTCGGTAAATCGCAGCCCTTCCGCATCGTGGGCAAACCGGGCACGGCCACGATCCCGTTTCAGTGGACGGATCCGCTTCCGGTCGTGCGCGCCCATGTCAACGACCTAGACGGCCTGTTTCTGATCGATACCGGCGCACCCGAGATGATTCTCGATCCAGAGTTCGCGCGGGACGCCCATGTCCCGATGACCTCGCCAGCCGGACCGCCCGGCGCAGGAACGACCGTGTTCGGCCGGGTGGCAAAAGTCATCCTTCCCGGAGTCGAAGTGGACGATGTTCCGGCGATGATGATGGACACGCGGGCCCTGATGGCGTTTTCGCGCCGGAAGCGTCTTGCCGGCGTGATCGGAACGGAATTTCTATCACACTTCCGCTTCACGCTCGATTACCCGCATGATCGGCTGATCCTCGAGCCGCACGACTCTCCGCTGCGCACCGGCGCTTCAATTGCACAAATCCCCCTCTGGTTTATTGGCGACCATTTTCTTCTCGCCCACGGGCGTGTCGACAAAGCTCCCGACCAGCTTTTCCTGATCGACACGGGAGTGGTCTATGCCTTCGCCGCACCCGAATCGACACTGCGCGATGCCGGAATACCGGTGCCGCCCCCCAAAGGCGTACAGCGCGGCGCGATCGCTCCGAGCGCGCCGTTTCCCATCAAAGAACTGACGGTCGGGGGGCTCGAGGAGAAAAACCTCACCGGCCTGTACGGACCGTTTCCGCCACCGCTCGAGAAAGGGCTCGGGGTACATGTCGGCGGGCTCGTCGCGCATGCGTTTTTTCAACCGTACGCAGTCACGTTCGATTTCGACCGGGGAACGATCACTGTTCAAAAGTAGACTGTGACCGCGGGGCCACGTTTCGCGCGAATACGGGCCGTGCGACGCTCCGCATGAGTTGACAGAGCAACGTTTCGAAGCGTACCAACGCCGCCCGATCGTCGGCATGTCGTCGACGAAGTTCCATGCGAGCTGCCCATGGAAACGCCCAATTGCCAGGTGCGCATGACAGCGACCGACCTTGCCCTCTCGGGCATCGTTGCCGCTGTTCCGGCTCGCGGGGAGAACGTGGCCTAGCTTAAGCCTCCGTTCCGTTCGTTATCCTCCGGGCCCGACAAGGCGCTTCGGATGGTTTCGCTTATTTTCCGATGATCGCCGCCGGGCCCGGGCTTTGAGAAAAAAGACCGTGTCATGACCGATATTGCCGAATTTGACATCACCCACGCCGGACGCCGGATCGCCGGCCGCGGCTTCGATGCATGGATCGGGGAATCGCGCGAGCTCCTGAAGCTTGCCGCGCCGCTGGTGCTCACGCAGCTGTCACAGATGATCATCATGACGACCGACGTCGTCATGCTGGGCCGGCTGAGCAAGTCCGCTCTCGCCGCGGCCGCACTCGGCAACACGGTGTTCTTCTTCACGTGGCTCATTGGATGCGGGCCCGTGGCCGCCGTCGCGCCGATTATCGCGCATATCCTCGGCGACAATCCCAAGGACCGCGCCGGCGTCCGCAACGCCGTACGCATGGGTTTCTGGTCGGTACTGATCCTTTCGGTACCGCTGATCACCCTGCTGCTCTTCACAACGCCAATTCTGTTGCTGCTTGGACAACAGCCTCAATTGGCGGTGGGTGCCGGGCGCTTCACGGCGATGTTGTGCTGGGGCCTGCCGTTTTCGCTCGGCTATCAGGTGCTCCGAAATTTCTCGACGGCACTGTCACGCCCCATAGCGCCAATGTTGGTGATGGCTATGGCCATCTTGTTCAATGCAGCCGGCGACTATGCGTTGATATTCGGCCATTTCGGTTTGCCACGGCTTGGCCTTGTCGGGTCGGGACTGGCAAGTGCGTGCTCGTACGCCTTCGGTTTCCTGTCCATGGTCGTCGTGGTGCGCCTGATGCCGACTCTC
Organism: Rhizomicrobium sp.; assembly: GCA_035308485.1. GTDB lineage: Bacteria > Pseudomonadota > Alphaproteobacteria > Micropepsales > Micropepsaceae > Rhizomicrobium. The sequence continues at coordinate 14,127 of DATGGN010000176.1, read as the reverse complement.
GCAAGGTACCGAATTTTCCGGCGGTTCCACCGTCCCCATCTGCGCAAACTGATCGAGGTGTTCCGGCTCGGCATGCCGATCGGCGCCACAATGATCTTCGAGGCGATGCTGTTCAATACGGCGACGCTCATCATGGGTACGTTCGGGACTGCTTCCTTGGCGGCGCACCAGATTGCGCTCAACGTGCCCTCGATCACGTTTATGGTGCCGCTCGGAATCGGGATGGCCGCGACGATACGCGTCGGTCTCGCCGCAGGCGCGGCCGATGGCGAAGCATTGCGACGCGCCGGCTACACGGCGCTCCTGATGGGTGCCGGGTTCATGACACTCACGGGTGTCCTGCTGTGGTTGTTCCCGGTCACGATCGCAAGCCTCTATTTTGCCGATGACGCCCGAAACGCGGACGTGATTGTGCTTGCCGTGGTGTTCCTGCGCGTGGCGGCCGCCTTCCAGATTTTCGACGGACTCCAGGTGGTTGGGGCCATGAGCCTGCGTGGGCTCAAGGACGCGCATATGCCGATGTGGATTGCGGGGCTTAGCTACTGGCTTGGCGGATTTCCGGTGTGTCTTTGGCTCGCCTTTGGCCGCCATCTGCAGGGGCTGGGCATCTGGATCGGACTCGCAACCGGGTTGTTCTTTGCGGCCGTGCTCATGTGTGGCCGCTTCTGGTTTCTCGCGCGTGAGCGTTAGTCATCACGAAAGCGTGAGAACCTGAAGTTGCGCACGCGGGACAGAAACCCACAAAATCTGTTGGGGTTATCGCAAGAAAGCGCTACAATAAGTGCGAAACTGCGACCGAATCCGCGAGGTCGGCGGGAGGAGTAGCTGCCATGCGCAGAGCTTTGGGTCTAATCGCCACGGCGATGGTCACGATGTGTCCTGCGCTGACTGCCGTCGCGCAATTGCCGGCTGCCGACGGAGTCGCGGGAACAGCGTTGCCGGCCAAGAGCGAGCCAAAGCCGTATCCGGACGTGACACCCGGCGACAACATCATGATTGCCTGCGATGCAGTCGAGAAACGCGCGGCGGATTCCGACGTGCGCGTTGTACTGACGATCTCGGCGATGCCGGGCGAATCAACTCCCGGTTATGCCAAAGTGCTCGCGACAGATGAGCAGTTGCTCAAGGATGCCGTGCGTGTTCGCATCCCGCAGCTTCCCAGTCTGGAGGATCATACGGTGGGCTTGGACGTCTATGTCGTCGGCGCCGCCAATGACGAGCATTGCGACGGTGGCCATATGAAGATTTCGTGGCTCGACATGGGACGGAATCTCCTTCCCCGCCGTTGATCCGCCGCCGGAAGAAGGGACAGAATGTTCTGTCCCTTCTGGAAAGTCTGACTCAAGCCGCGGCGCGGTGGTCTGTCTCGCTGCTTTCGTATTCTTCTTGCTCCACTTCCATCTCGCTTTCGCCCCGCTCCAGCGCTTCCGAGGATGCTTCCGTGACACGCTCCGCCGACTCCATCGCCAGGTCTCTCATCAACTGTGCGAAGCGTGTCGCTTGCTCGGAGCAATCGCGGGCGAAGTCGAGCATCCATTCCTGGTGCAAATGCACCAGTCCGGATACGCCCCGGAAGTCGCGGCTGTTCTCCATCATGTGACTGGTATGCTCCAGCCTGCGGTTGAAGAACCAGAGCGATTCCTGCTGCATCGTCTGAACCGTCTTTTGGAAAAGCGAAAAATTCTGATCCATTATCCGCGCTATTGGTCCGCTGAATGCATCGAACGCCGATCGCGCACGTCTTTGCATGCGCCCGGCCTGTTCGCGTCCTGCCGTCGCAATCCGTTCCATGTCATGGCGCGTATTTTCGGGCTGATCGTCATGGTGGCTCCGGGACGAATGATGCCCGACCGCAGAATGATGCATGGAATGATGTTGCTTGCGCTTCGTTCGTGCCATGGGGGCTCCTCGTGTCGCCTGTTGCCGGAATTTTGTGTCTTCGACTTGGCGGCAACGCCACGGGCTCGCGTATGTTCCGGTTGTCTTAGGTCAAACAACCCGCGATTTCAGAGGAGGCCGATTGCAAGCGCGACAAGCGCTCCGGCAGCAATCCACAACGCAATGCGCACGTGGCGGGTTCGTGCAACCTGAGCCTGTGCGATCTGCAATGCCGTTTCGGGATGGAGCCGCAAGCCGCCTTCTGCGAGCATCAGGGAGACGACTTCCGCATTGTGCAGCAGCTGTGGGAATTCGCGTGCCAGGCGTCCAAGCGCGTTAATTCCTTCCGCAGCATCGCGCAGCCGGGCCTCCGGACCGACCTGATCGACCATCCACTTTTCGATTACCGGCCGCGCCGCTTCCCAGATGTCGAGTTCAGGGTCGAGATCGCGTGCGACCCCTTCGACTACCACCATGGTCTTTTGCAGGAGCACGAGCTGCGGCTGCAGTTCCATGTCGAAACGCCTGGTGGTGTCGAACAACTGCTGCAGAAGTCTTGCCATCGAGACGGCGTCGGCGCGGCGGCCGAAAATCGGTTCGCCGATTGCGCGCAATGCCTGAGCAAAGAGCGGCACCGGATGCGTACGGGGCACGAATCCCGCTTCGTAGTGCACGTTGGCGACGCGTTCATAGTCGCGGGCGAGAAAGCCGGCGAGTGTTTCGGCGAGAAAGCGACGCATCGCCGGCGAGAGCCGGCCCATGATGCCGAAGTCGACACAGACGAGCCGGCCCTGACCGTCCACGAACAGGTTCCCCTGATGCATGTCGGCATGAAAGAAGCCGTCGCGCAGCGCCTGGGTGAGGAACCGGCGCACAATCACGACCGCGATGCGCTTCGGATCATGACCCGCGGCCGTGAGCTCCTGCGCCGTTCGCACCGAGGTGCCCTCCACCCATTCGGTGGTCAGCACGCGCGCAGCGGTCCGCTCCCAGTCGACGGCCGGGACACGGAAATCCGCATCGGCCGCCGTGCGTTCCGCAAGCTCCGATGCCGCTGCGGCCTCCATGCGGAGATCAAGTTCGATCGCGACGCTCGCCGCGAGCGTGTCGACAAGCGCACGTACGCGCAATCGCCGCGCCTCGGCAAAGAACCGCTCGGCCCAGCGTGCGGCAAATGCAAAGGCGGAAAGGTCACGGGCAAACTCCCCTTCCACAGCCGGACGAAGGATCTTGACGGCCACGCGGTGCGGTGCCTCGTCGGCCGTCGTGGCGCGGTGCACCTGCGCAATCGAAGCCGCGGCAAGCGGTTCCTCGAAAGTTGCGAACAGCGTCGCCAACGGCGCGCCGAGTGCTGCTTCCACTTCGGCTTTCGCCATCTCCGTCGGAAACGCCGGAAGGCGATCCTGCAATGCCGACAGCGCGCGCGCGGTCTCGTCACCAATAACGTCGGGACGCGTTGCAAGCATCTGCCCAAGCTTGATGTAGGCGGGCCCCAAACTCTCCAGCGCCGACGCAAGGCGTTCCTCCGGCGTCGCAGTTGTTGCCGGACGGGAGTGAAACGGCGGCGGTCCGAGAAACAGCACCAATCTCGCGAACTTTAGCTGCGATGGCACACGGTCGGCCAATTCGTGGGGAATGAGCGCGTCATGGCGGGAGAGCACGCGCGCGGCGTGGAAGAGACGTGCAATGTCGCGAAAGCTGCGCAACATCGTCAGAGGCGCCAGGCGGAATGCATCGCCGCGATTCCGCCCGCGAGATTGCGGACTTTGACGCGCGACAGTCCGGCACGCTCGATCAGCCTCGCAAGGGCGGCCTGCGACGGGAACCGGCGAATGCTCTCGGCGAGATAGCGATATGAATCCGCATCCCCGGCCACCCATTCGCCAAGCCGGGGCAGGACGGCAAACGAATACCGCTCGTACAGTGCGTCGAGCCCGGGCGCGTGCACGCGCGAAAATTCGAGGCACAGAAACCGTCCACCGGGTTTGAGCACGCGCCGGATTTCGGCGAGGGCCCGATCGATATGGGTCACGTTGCGGATGCCGAACGCGATCGTACACGCATCCATGCTTGCGTCGGGGAGCGGCAGCGACTCGACATCACCGCAAATCCATCGCACGTCCGTTTCATGGCCCGCATTCGCGCGTCGAAACCCTTCTTCAATCATTTCCAGGCTGGCATCGCAAACAACGACCGTTGCGTTTCCCCCGCGTGATCGCGTGAGTTCGGCGACGCGAAAGGCGATGTCCCCTGTACCGCCCGCGAGGTCGGCGACGCGCTGGGCCGGCTGAGGATTAAGCCATTCCACCATCGCGTCCTTCCACAAACGGTGGACCCCACCCGACATGAGATCGTTCATCAGGTCGTAGCGGCGGGCTACCGAGGAAAATACGCCCCGAACCAGCGCGGCCTTTTCGCGCTCGTCAACTTCGCGATAACCGAAGCTCACCATGCCACATCAGGTATCAGGTATCGGCTGGCAGAAAAAGATGTGGTACCGTTCGGCCGGTTCCCTCCGATCGCCCGATACTGATGGCCGATGCCTGAACTTCCCGAAGTCGAGACGGTTCGGATAGGTCTTGCGCCCGTCCTGGAACACCGCCGGATCACGCGTGCGGAGACTCGCCGAGGCGACCTGCGCGTGCCGTTTCCACCCCATTTTGCCGAACGGCTCACCTCACGCCACGTGAAGCGCCTGTCCCGGCGCGCGAAGTACATTCTCGCCGATCTCGATTCCGGGGAGACACTCGTCATGCATCTCGGAATGTCCGGGCGGTTCAGCGTACACGCAATGGGACGCGAACTCCGGCTCGGCAATTACGTCTACGAACCGGCGAAGGCGGGCCGCGACAAGCACGATCACGTCATCATCCGGACCGACGCGCCTGCCGAGATCGTCTTCAACGACCATCGTCGTTTTGGACTGATGCTGCTGGTGGATACTGCATTGCTGGAAACCCATCCCCTGTTCGAGGCTCTCGGTCCGGAGCCGTTGTCGACCGGCTTCACGGCGAAGTCACTCGAAGATTCCCTGCGCGGGCGCCGCACACCGGTCAAATCGGCGCTGCTCGACCAGCACACCGTCGCCGGTCTGGGCAACATCTATGTGTGCGAAGCGCTGTTCTACGCCGGCATTTCCCCCAAACGAGTGGCTTCGAGCGTGCGAGCCGAACGTGCCCGTGCTCTCGTGCGTGCAATCCGTTCGGTCCTCCGCGCCGCGATCAAAGCGGGCGGTTCGAGTCTTCGCGACTACGCTCAAGCCAACGGAGCGCTTGGCGAATTCCAGCACCGGTTCGCAGTTTACGATCGCGAGGGGAAGCCATGCCCGCGCTCGAACTGCAAGGGCAAGATCAAGCGGATCGTACAGGGCGGCCGCTCGACCTTCTTCTGCCCCGGCTGCCAGAGCTGAGCCGGCTTACTTCGCCGCGCGTTGGCTGTTCGCGACCGTGGGCTGCCAGTCGGGAAGCCCCGCCTGCCAGAAGACGAAGGCGATCCAGTCCGCCGTCAGCCGGTCGGTCTGCGTCTTGGTCGAGCCGATACCATGGCCGGCTTCCTCGTCAATGCGAAGGAGAACCGGCTTTTTCGTGTCGCTCGCCTGCAGCGCGGCGAACACTTTTGCCGGCTCCCATGGCGACACGCGCGGATCGTTCAGCCCGGTCGTCACCATCACGGCGGGATATTGCACGCCTTTCTTCACGTGCTGAATCGTGTCCATGGCGTACAGATTGTCGAATCCCGCCTTCGTCTTCACGCTGCCGAATTCCGGAATATTGGGCGGCCCATTCGGCGTGAATTCCATGCGGAGTGGGTTGCCCGCAGGGACAAGGTCGAGAACGCCGGCAAAAAGATCCGGTCGCGTGGTCAACGCACGCCCCATGGTGATGCCGCCGGCCGAGCCGCCGATGATGAACAGTTTGCCTTTGGACGTGATGCCGGCCTTCATCGCGTACTCGCCACAGGCAATCATATCCTCCCAGGTGTGATGCTTGTTCGCGTCCTTGCCGCCGAGTCGCCAGGCTTCGCCGAGCTCGCCGCCGCCGCGCACGTGGCAGACGCCGTAAGTGATACCTTCGCGCATCGCCGATGCTCTGCGAGGCGAGAAGTCCGCCAACTGTGAAATCCCGTACGAGCCGTAGGCCTCGAGCAGCGTGATCTGTGGTCCCTTCGCATCCTTCCGCTGGATGAGGGAAAGGGGCACCTTCACGCCATCCCTGGCCGGCGCCTCGAGATCGCGCACGACGTAATCTGCGGAGTCGATGTCGCCCTGCGTACCGATGTGGAGATCGGTAAACTGCTTCGTCTGCGGATCGTAAGCGTATTCCGCTGGTGGCCTGACCCAGCTCGAAAAGGAGATGGTGACGCCGGGTGCGCGGGGGTCGGTAAACGCTTCACCGATGTGGCCCTCGAACGGCAGATTCACTTCCTCGATCTGGTTCGATCCCACCGGCACGCGAAGCAACTGCGAATAAGCGCCGTGGCGCGCCAGTACATATAGCGCATCCGAAGCTGCGTGGACGCCTTCGATCACGCGATCGGGCTTTGCCGGGACGAGCACGGTCGCTGCCGAGAGCGGCTGCCCCGCTTTCACCGTCAGCACCTTGAACGTCGGCGCATTCTTGTGGCTGAGGAGGAAAATGTCGTCGCCGCGCTCATCGGCGCTCGTTACATCATCGTCGCGGGTGATGAATTTGGTCCAGGTAACCTTCGGATCCGTCACTTTGTCCGCGGGCGCAAGCCACATGGCGAGCTCGTTCTGCACACCGTTGATGGACAGAACTGCCGTCACGGGCGCGCCGGGCGTGGTTGAGATCGCCGGAAATTCAGCCGGCGCGATTGGCGGACCATGACCAACGGTCGAACCGACGACGGGGACGGGATTCGACTTCATGTCCCAGGCGTCAGCAGTCGAATCCTTGTACTTTTCCGTGCCCGGATCCGTAGGCGAGAGACTCTTCAGCCGATTGAAATACAGAATCTTCGAATCGTCGGTCCAGCCTGTGGCGCCGAACTCGGCGCGGTCGATCGGGCCGGCGATGGCCGCGCCGCTCGCCGCGTCATAGACCGCGAGCGACGCGTTTTCCGAGCCGCCCTCCGAAACTCCGACGGCAACTTTCGATCCGTCGGGCGACGCGAGGAAATAGTTGATGGCAAACGGCTTGCCTCCGTTCGCCGCCCGCAAAGCCGCTACATCGACGATTTTGCGTTCGCCCTTGTCGTCCTTGACCATGAGGTCGAAATTGTCCGAGCCGGGCGCGCGCTCTTCATAGAACGCGCGGCCGCCGTAGCGGGCATAACCCTGTACGAGACCGAAGCTTGCGGTGAATTTCGCGACGTCATCCTTGAGCCTTGCAATGGGTCGGATGCTGTCGAGCACGGAGCGCGTGTAGTGGCCTTCTGCTTTCATCCAGTCGAGCGTCGAAGGTTCGAGCTTTTCCATGTAGCGGTAATTGTCGGTGACCTTCTTCCCCCACAGGGTTTCGGTCACCGGTTGCACGGGCGCGGGTGCGGGCTTCGCCGCCGGTGCGGTTGCCGTTGGCGCGGCCGTTTCGGGCGATGTAGCCGTATCGTTAGCGGCGAGAACCGCCGATGCCGAAATGAGAAGTGCTGCGGCGAGCGCCGCCAGCGTCGATGCGCGCATGGAAGTGTCCCTTCGTGCCGTGGTGAGGGATGCTCTACCACCCGCAGGCACAAAACAAAACGGCGGGAGAGAACTCCCGCCGTTCTGTCAGTTCAGGCCGCAGTCCGCTTAGAACCGGACCCAGACGCCGTTGCGCCAATAGCCGCGGCCCACATGCTCGCGCCAGGTGAACTTGCTGCCAGGCGCCCACCGCCAGCCCTCCGGGTGGATGACGATGCCGGCTTCCGGCGGATACGACCATGCGCGGCGGACGTGCCAGCACTCGCCGGCGGCGTTGCAGGCGATGGCCGCCGCCGCGTCATTGGCCATAAACGCGAGCGCGCTCACGCCAAGAATTGCAGCGGCCGCCAGTTTTGCGGTTGTTTTCATGTTGTCTCTCCGGTTGAGGTTCGTGGGAACGTGACGGCAACGTCTTTTGCTAAGCGCAGGTTCCCGCCCCAAGTCCGGAACCTTCGCACCAGCAAATGATAGTCGGATGAGGGCCGTAGCGCCACCCCCTGCGGCTGTACGACCTGGTCCTTTGCGCGCACGATTCCTGTGCACGAATCACGTTCGCAAGTGGGTCACACGAGATGACGCGGCCATCCCGATGGCGTTTCAGCGATCGGGTCAGCAACAGACTCCCATACTCGGGCGGAAGAGAACTACCGCCGTCGGCTCCCTTTCGGCAGTGGTCCGGTCAGAACCGGACCCAGACACCGTTCCGCCAGAAACCGCGGCCCGACCGGCCGGCGCGCCAGCGAAATCGAGCTCCACGGCCCCACCGCCATGAGTCGGGGTGGACAACGAGATACCGGCCGAGGGCGGAAACGCCCAAGACCCGCGAACACGCCAACATTCGCCCCAGCGATTGCAAGCGATTGCAGCCGACGATTCCGAGGCTGTAAACAGTAGCGCGCTCACGCCCATGATGGCCGCTGCCGCCAACTTGACAGATGTTTTCATTTTGGCTCTCCGGTTGCTCGAACAGCCCCCACCCAAGGGCAACGTTTCTTGTACCAAGAATTGATAGCTAGGTCAGACATTGGCCGTCCGCCGGCGGATGCCTGCCTGAAGCCACGCTATTCTTTGTAGATAAACGCACCAGCGAGCGTTGCGACCACAATTTCGACCAGACCCACGCCCACCAGAATCAGCGTAATCGACTTGGTATAGAGTCCAAGGATGGCATTGCCCGCATCCGGGAGCAGATACGTCACCACCCACATCAGCAGCGCCGCTATGAAGGCCGTGCCTGGCCCCTCGCCAAAGCGCGGGCGGATGGCGGCGTAGCTCCATACCGTGGCGATCCCCGTCACGAGCCCGATAATGTTGAACGCGATGATCGCGTTCATCGTGAACGGCGGAAGGCTGTGCGCCGCGTTTATCGCGGTCCAACGGTCGGCTAGCACGATCCCATTGAGAACGTACTCGACGATATCGATGATGATGCCCGCAACGATGCCGCCCATAATCACGCGGCCAAGATTGATCTTACCCATGGTGTCCCCTTCGGTTTTGAGGTTGGACGCAGACGCAACGCACGCTTCGCCGGAGCCGCGTGCATATCGCCCGGTTCTCCGGCACGAGAAAACGAGGCCGCAACCCCGGGTACGAATCCGTGACTGCCGCCGTCACGACAACTCAATACTGCACGCGTACGCCGATCGAGAAGAAGCGGCCGATGATCCCCGCCTGGTTGTAGGTTGGATTGTAGTTGACGCCGGCGTAGTCGGCCGGATCGAGCGGCGGCCCGGCGTCGAACAGGTTCTTGACAGCGCCGAACAGTTCGACATTGGCGCTGAGCTTGTACCGGCCCGTCAGGTCGAAATCCCAGAACGAATTCATGCGGCAGTTTGTGCCGAGCGGGTAGAGGCAGTTCGGCAGCGTGGTCGAATTTGGCCCGGTGATATCCTCACCATATTCGTCAAGGCCGCTCACGTAGTAGAGACTACCTGAGACCGTGAGATCCTCGTAGGTAAAAGTGTTCGACAGCGAGCCGCGCCAGCGTGGCGTGCCTGCGCCCGAGGAGAGAATGTACGGGCTTTGCAGGCCAACATAGGTTTGCGGGGGCATTCCAGGGAATGAAACCGTGTAATGCATGATTTCGGTCACGTTGAGCTCGCCCGTCCAGTCGATCGGGTATGGCAGGGGCACCGGCGCAGTCGCGGTGACATCCAGGTCCCAGCCGTCGGTAAGCAGCGAATTCGCGTTGACATAGGGGGACGCGATGATCAGCGGTCGTGGCAGCGCGTTAGGATGCTGCGAATCTGGATTGTCGACCGTGACCGAATAACCGGCGGGAATGGGCAGACCGGCAAAATAGTCGGTGATTGCAACCGACGGGTCGGCCTGCGTGATCAGGTGATCCTTGCGGATGTTGTAATAGTCGAGGGAGACCACCAGCGATGAGTCGGACAACGGCTTCACGATGCTCCCGAGCGTGTAGCTGCGCGAAGTTTCGGGCTTTACGTCGGGATTTGCGGCCGCAAGCAGGGCTAGCGAATAGGGCTGGGAATACTTGTCGAAGTCGTGCTGCTGCTGAAAGCTGAGCGGGGGCGTAAAAGTGATGAATCCTTCGGACGAGCTCGAACCGTTCTCGGCAAAGCTCGGTGCCCGGAAGCCTTCCGAATAGGTTCCGCGCAGGCTGAACTGGTCGATCGGCGTCCACTTGGCGCCTGCCTTAGGCGAGAAGTTGCCTCCGAAATCCGAGTAGTGGTCGTAGCGCCCGGAAATGTCGGCTTCGAGCGTGGGCAGCACGGGCGCCAATGCTTCGCCGTACATCGAGAAGACGGTATGATGGCCGATCGTGTGCGCCACACCGAGCCCCTGATATTCAAGATTTGGGTTGAGGTCCGGGTCGTCGGTCGCCTCATAGCGGCCCTCGATTCCCCACCCGACGCCGAGCGGTCCGCCGGGCAGCGCCCAGAGTTCTCGATTGGCTCGCACCACGGCCTGATCAAGATCCGTGGTCGACGTCTTGCTGGCCGGCGGCGCCAGCGCTTCGAGCGTCGCCTTGCTGTTCGCCGACGGGGCGATGAAATTGTACGTTCCATTCGTGACGTCCGAGATCAGCTGGTCGTAGTTGAGGAGACCGGTCGTCGTCGAATCGAGCCAGCTGTGGGCGGAGACGATGTTGGCCTGGTAATCCCAATCCCACAGCGATCCCTCGAGGCCGGCGACGGCACGCATTACGTGGTTGTTTTCGTAGCTCTTGCTCGGAATGTCGCCGAACGCATAGTTGATGAATGCATCGTCGCACGGCGTCAGGCCCTCCGTCCCGGTCGTGGGGCATGTGGCGTTGAACGGGTCATTGGGGTTGCGCTTTCCCGTGGGGAGATAGGCGGGCAGCGCAATGTTGTTGGTGTTGTTGGGCGTGCCGTTCTCGATTTGCGCCGGCGCGCCATCGGCCGTTACGTCGTTCTGGAAGTAACTCGCATCCAGATAGCCCGTGGTTCTGGCGTCCGGGTAGACGGTCGCCCGGGCATAGACGCCAAAGCGGCTCTCGTACGGTTGATCGTCGAAGTAGAGCGCCTGATTCTGTTCGCAGTAGATGTTGCCGCCGTCGTTTTTCTGTACCCCCAAAGGGCCGCAGGGCCGCAGGAGTTGGGAAACCCCGGTGGGATTTCCGGTCAAGAAATCTTTCGCCGTGACAGTTCCGTAGATCGAACCGGTGTCGCTCGCCGGATCTCCCCAATTCAGATCGAACCCGCCAATCGAGGAAAGATTCTCGGTGTTGAAGGGAAAGCCGCGCTGGTCTACGCGGATGGCCTGATCGCTCTCGTACTCGAAATTGATGTACGCATTGTAGTGATCGGTCGAAGGGTCGCCGGTGCCGAATGTCGCTTCGGCGCGTCCCATGGTTCCACCACCGTGCTGTGAGGTACCGATCTCGGCCTCGCCTGATTCGCCCTGAAACCCGGGTTTCAGAATGATGTTCACGACGCCGCCGATTGCATCGGCGCCATAGATCGAAGAGGCGCCATCCTTGAAGACGTCGACGCGATCCACCACGGCGAGCGGAATCGTGTTCAGATCCACGAATCCGCGCTGGCCGTCATCGGCCAGGGGATAGTTGGCCGTGCGCAACCCGTCGATCAGCACCAGAGTCGAATTGACCGTGAGACCGCGGAGCGCAACACCCGACGAGCCGGCGGCGAAACCGCCGGTGAATGCGGTCGGAATGGTGCCGCTGTTGTCGGCGCTGACCGCGCGCACCACATCGGAAACCGTGGTGAGGCTGGAATTCTTGATCTGCTGAGCCGTTATTACGGTAACGGGCGACGGCGTCTCCTTGTGCAGCAAGGTGCCAGTGACAACAACCTGCTCGGTGACGACGGCCCGCTCAGGCGGGGCTTGGGTCTGGGTTTGGGCTTGGTTTTGTGCGTCCGCCGGACTTGTAGCCGCCAAGACAAAGAGGGAAACGGCCGAGAGAGCGACGGAGCGGATCGAAAACGAAAACGTGATTTTACGCGCGGCGCGCGCCATGGCGAAGTCCCCCTTCGACCGGGCACGCGTTATCTTGGATTGCCGTCACGCCCCCGTGACGGCGAGAGCAATAGGTATTGCCCCTGCGTCCCCGTTTGAGTCGAAGCCTACGCACGCTTTCGTGCAACAGGCTAGCGAAAAATCACAATAGAGATTGTGTCGGGTACAGCCCTACACAGCCCGCAGGGACGTACGCCCTCGCGGGACGAAAACCTGAAGTCATGCGGCGCGGGTCGGTTTCCTGCGCGGCTTCTTCGGTTCTGCAACTCCCGATTTTGCGCGTTCCTGCGCAAGACGTTCGGCTTCCGCTTTTTCGTTTGCTTCCTTGGCCAATCGCAGGGCTCGCAACTTCGCCGTCTTCGCATCGACCGCCGCGCGTTCCTTCGCGATCTCGGCTCGCACCAGTTCGTCGCGGCGCTCGGTATGGGTGAAATGGCTCTGCGCCGTGCGGCGGGCGGCGTCTCGTTTTTCGGTCGGGTCGGACATGGCGAAATCTTTCTCTCTGGACGGGAAGCGCGGGCCAGACGCCAGGCACCGGCTCCGGGTGCCTTGGGACCAAATTAGCACGAATATTTTGCGAATGCCGACAAAAGCATGTGCAAGCGCAAAATAAGCACGCGGCGCGGCATGACCCGATTTCCGGTAAGCCATTGATTCTCAATACTTCCTGGTTTATTCCCCGGAACGGCTTGCGGGCGCGGCAAAGCTTCGCGAATAGTGCCCTTGAAAGATTCCCGACGAGTGGCAGGAACGGTGCCGTGACGGTTCGAAGCATCTATCCCGTCGTTATGTGCGGCGGTGTCGGCACAAGGCTGTGGCCCGCTTCGCAACCGTCACGTCCCAAGCAGTTCCTGCGCCTCACCGGCGCACACACCATGTTCCAGCAGACGATGTTGCGCGTGACGGCGCTCGCGACCGCGAGGCCAATCGTCATCGGCAATATCCAGCATGCCGACGCGATTGAATCGCAGCTCGCGGACATTGGTGTTGAGGCGACGGTACTGCTCGAGCCCTGCGTGCGCGATTCCGCGCCCGCAATCGCGGCGGCGGTCGTTGCGATCGCGCAGGAAGATCCGGATGCGATCGCGGTCGTGGTGGCCTCTGACCACTACATTCCCGATGAGGCGGCATTCCGTGACGCCGTTCTTGAGGCGGCGGAAGCAGCGAAATCGGGGCAGATCGTGACGCTCGGCGTCCGAGCCACCCACGCCTCCACCGCTTACGGCTACATCAAACCCCGAATCGCGGCCGGTGCGGTTGTGTTGCCAGTCGAAGCCTTCGTCGAGAAGCCCGGCCCTGCAAAGGCCGCCGACTATCTCGACGCGGGGTACCTCTGGAACAGCGGCAATTTCATCTTCGCGATCGACACGATGCTGAATGAGTTCGATCGCCACGCGCCGCTTGTCGCCGATGCAGCCAAGCGCTCGGTACGCGACGGCGAGCGCGAAGGGCACGTCCTGCGGCTCGCCGCCTCCTTCGAAACCGCTCCGAAGATTTCGCTCGATTACGCGGTAATGGAAAAGACCGACTGCGCCGCAGTTCTGCCGGTCGATTTTTTCTGGTCCGACCTCGGCGCCTGGAATGCAGTGCACGACGCCTGCAACAAGGACACGACCAGCAATGCCGCGAGCGGAGATTGCACGCTCGTCAATTCCGAACGTTGCTTCGTGCGCAACGAGACCCACGTGCCTCTCGCAGCGATTGGAGTCTCCGATCTCGCCATCATTGCGGAGCCCTCGGGCATTCTCGTCTGCGAGCTTTCCGCGAGCCAGGCGGTGAAGAGCGTGGCGGAGAAACTGTCCACAGGCGGTCGCGGCCGAACGACGCAATCCGGCGTCGAAGCCCTGTCCGACTGGGCCTTGCGCTATCAGCAATGGCTCATGACGTCCGCCCTGCCCCTCTGGTGGACACTTGGCGCTGACCACGAGAGCGGTGGGTTTCACGAACTGCTTGACCAGGACGGGATGGCGGGCGCTGCGCCGCGGCGCGCACGTGTACAGACGCGCCAGAGCTTCGTGTACGCGGAAGCGGCGGGCCTCGGCTGGCAGGGGCCATCGCGCGAGGCGGCGGTGCATGGAATGCGTTATTTCCGCGCGCATTATCTGCGCGACGACGGACTGTTCCGGACCGTCGTGGACTCCCGG
>DATGGN010000175.1:0-8420 GCA_035308485.1 Rhizomicrobium sp. | reverse complement strand
GATCAATCCCATGAACAGGAACGAGCCGAAACCCGAGAGATCCCGCTTCGTGGTGTAGCCATAGAGGCTCATCGCGCCGAAGGTCGCGGCGGCGATGAAGAACACCTGGGCGATGCTCGTGTAGGTGTACACAAGGAAGATCGAACTCAGCGTCACGCCGACGAGAGCGGCATAGGCGAGGAACGACGTCTGCGCCACGGCGACGCTCATCGTCTGGATGCGCCAGCTCAGAAACAGCACGAGGCCGAACGATCCGATCGCCAGCACCCACATCAAGGGGCCGGTGAACAGCGTTACGCCGAAGCTCGTCAGCATCACGCCGTTGCGCAGATGCGCCGCGGCCAGCGACGGGTCGCTCGTCACCGCAAGCGAATAGGTTCCGTACGAAGCGAGGCCGGTTATGGCGAGCCCCGCCAGCATGTAGTTGTAGACGCGCAGCATGTAGGCCCTGAGGCCGGCGTCGATGACGCCTACCGCGCTCGCCTGGCTGCGGAGAATCCGGTTGTCGTAGTCGGCCATCTGGCAAAATCCTCTGACGGTCCGTCGATTCGGACCACGCTCCGCTAATATCGGCCTTCGCCCCGTAAGGATCAAGGTGAACCCCTCACCCGCTTCGCCGCGCGCTGCACGGCTCAGCTGCCCTCTCCCGCAAGGGGAGAGGGCGATGAAGGACAAAACCTTCTCCCCTTGCGGGAGAAGGTCGCGAGGCCCGGATCAATTCCGGGCCGAGCGGGATGAGGGGTTCGTTACAAATCTCTTAATTGCGCTGCCGGTTTGGCGGAGAGCGCCGACCATGTAAGGCCGAGGCCGAAAACCAGGGTCAAGAAAGCGCCGCCGCCGACCGTCATCAGGACGGCGCTCCAGTCGATGACCGGCGCCATCTCGAATACGCGCCGCGTGATCAGCGTCGCCGCCGCGATGCCCGCGCCGAGCGCAAGCAGCCCGCACAGCCCGCCCAAAAGCGCATATTCGAGCGCGTAGGCGAGCGCGATCTGCGCCCGGGTCGCACCGATCACTTTCATGACGGTCGAATCGTACAGCCTTGCCCTGAGCCCCGCGGCGATCGCGCCGGCGAGCACCAGGAGGCCGGCGAGGATCGCGACGAGGCTCGCGGCGCGCACCGCAAACGAAAGCTGACCGAGGAACGTGCTCAGCTCGACGATGACATCCTTGACGCGCACCGTGGACACGGACGGGAAGCGGTCGGTGACGCCGCGGTACATCGCCTCTTCGTCGCCGGGCGGCACGCGCACCGTGGCGAGAAAGCTGTGCGGCGCCTGATCGATGATGCCCGGCGAGAGGATGAGCACGAAGTTCTGCCGGCCCGTCGAGAAATCGACGTCGCGCAGATTGGCGATGCGGCCTTCGATCTCGCGGCCGAGGACGTTCAGCGTCATCCTGTCCCCGATTCTCAGCCCCATGCCGCGCGCGAGACCGGCGTCGAAAGAGATCAATGTCGGGCCGCGGTAGTTGGCCGGCCACCAGCGGCCGGTGGTGATGTCGGCGTCTTTGGGGGGCGTTGCCGCATAGGTGATGCCGCGGTCGCCGTTGAGCGCCCATCGGGAATCGCTGGCCACTCTGGCGTGGGCCGCCGGGACGCCGTTAAGCGCAACGATCCGCCCGCGGATCATCGGCGTGCGCCGGTAGTCGCGCGCGGCGGGAAAGCGCGCGATGGTACGGTCGAAAGCGGTCGCATCCGCCGGCTGGATATCGACAAAATAGAACGTGGGCGCGGTGCCCGGAAGGCTCTCGCGCACTTCGCCGGAAATCGTACGGTCGAGAACAGTGACGGCGGCGAGCAGCGACAGGCCGAGACCGAGCGCGGTGATCACCGCCGCGGATGGCGATCCGGGCCGCGTGATATTGGCCAGCGCAAGCCGCGTCGCCGGCGCTTTGGCACGCGGCAATTGCCGCAGCAGCCGGCGCAGCAGCGCAGCGGCGAGCGCCAGTACCAGCAATCCGCCGCCGGCGCAGGCGATGAACCACAGGGAGAAGGAGAGCGACGGTGAAACCGCGAGCGCGAGCGCCACAATGAGAGCGCCGGCCGCGCCTGCGGCGGCGAGATAGGGCAGGCGGCCGCGTTTCGTCGCGGGCGCGACGAGATCGCGGAACAGGCCGGCCGGCGCAATCTCGCGGGCGCGCGCGAGCGGCGGAATGGCGAACGCCGCAGCGGAAAGGACGCCGAACAGAAAGGCGAGGGCGAGGGGAGCGCTGTACAGGCCGAATTGCGCCGGCAGGGGGATCGCCCACGCATAGAAGCGCCCGACCAGAAATGGTACGGCGGCGCCGATCGCAACGCCGGCGACGGATGCGAGCGCGGCGATCGCCATCACCTGCAGAAAAAAGACGAGGAAGATCAGCGCGCCGTCGGCGCCGAGCGCCTTCAGCGCGGCGATTTCCTCGCGTTTGCGGTCGAGAAAGGCGCGCACCGCCTGTCCGGCGCCGACGCCGCCAACCGCAAGCGCCGTCAGGCCGACAAGCGTCAGGAACACGCTCAGCTGACGGATGAAACGGTCCGTTCCGGGCGCGGCGTGGTCGCGGTCGCGGATCTGCCAGCCGGCGTCGGGAAAGCGCGCCTTTGCGTCGTCCCGGAATTGGGCGATGGACGCATTCGCAGGGAGACGGACGCGCGTCGTGTATTCGATCAGGCTGCCCAGCGTGACAAGTCCCGTGCGCGCAAGTGCGTCCTTCGAGACGATCACATGCGGGCCAAGGCTGAAACCGCCGGAGAGGCGGTCGGGTTCGTCGGTGAGGACGGCGCGCACGCGAAAATCCTGCGTGCCGATACGCAGCGTTGCGCCGGACTTCATGTGCAGACGATCGAACAGCGCCTGCTCGGCAATGGCGCCGCAGAGATTCGCGTGGCAGGCAAGCGCCTGTTGCAATGAAGGACAGGATATCGCGTCCCGCGGGACACGAAATCCTGTCCCACATGCGAGGCCCACGTTGCCGTACAGAGGATATGTGCCGTCGACAGCTTTCAATTCGATCAGGTGGCGCGCGCCGATCGCTCCGTTCGAAAGCGCATACGCCATCGCCCGCATGGAGGCGATCTGCGAGACGGTTCCTCGCGATTGCGCGAACCGCAATTCCTGCGGCGTCATCGGCCGCTGCACGAGTTCGATCGCGACATCGCCGCCGAGAAGAACGCGACCGTCCGCGGCAATGCCGGCGAGCAGCGCATCGGCGAGCGAACCGACGGCCGCGATCGCGGCGACGCCGAGCACCAGCGAGGCGAAGAAGATGCGAAAGCCGGAAAAGCCGCTGCGCAATTCCCGCCGCGCAAGCCGCATCGCCAGCGCGATCATCTTCGCGCACTCATGAAAGGATGGGCACGCGGACACGCGGGGCCGCAGAGAAACCCCTCATCCGGCTCGCCCCGCGGGCGATGCGGGGCTCGCCACCTTCTCCCGCAAGGGGAGAAGGGGCCAACCGGCGCATTCTGTACGAAAGCGACGGAACTACATCCCTCTCCCCCTGCGGGAGAGGGTGCGCCGGCCCGGATGTATTCCGGGACGGCGCGGGTGAGGGGTAACTCTGCGGCTCTGCGCCTCTGCGCGTGGATATTTCTGCTCATGTGCGGGAGTCGCTGACGATCAAACCGTCGCGGAGGCGGACGATGCGTCGGCAGCGGCGCGCGAGGGATTCTTCGTGCGTTACGAGGAACAGCGTCGTGCCGCTCTCGGCCGTGAGCGCGAACAGCAGGTCGGCGACCTCGGCGCCGGTTTCGGTATCGAGATTGCCCGTCGGCTCGTCGGCGAAAAGGACGCCAGGGCGCGCCACGAGCGCGCGCGCGAGCGCGACGCGCTGCTGCTCGCCGCCGGACAGCTGGCTCGGATAGTGATCGAAACGCGCCCCGAGTCCGACGCGTTTCAGCATGTCGCGCGCAGGCGCGAAGGCATCGTCGGATCGCGCGAATTCCAGCGGCAGCGCCACGTTCTCGAGCGCCGTCATGGTGGCGATGAGGTGGAAAGACTGAAACACGATGCCGACATTGCCGCGCCTCAGACGCGCCAGTGCATCTTCGTCGAGATCCGTGATGTCGGTAGCGGCGAGCGTCACCCGTCCCGCGGTCGGCTTTTCGAGACCGGCGGCGATCATCAGGAGCGAGGATTTCCCCGAGCCGGAGGGCCCGAGCAGGGCGACGGAATCGCCTTGCGGAATCGCGAGCGTTATTGCCTTGAGCACGTTGACCGCGCCCGCGCTGCTCGTGAGCACAAGCCGCACGTTCTCGAGCGCGATTGCGGGAGCGCTAATCATGCTGCCTGAAGAAATGGAAACGCGAATGGAAGATCAATCTCATCCAGGAGACCAATGTCGGGTGGGACGACCTGTACGATCGGCTGCTCATATTCCGATACCGATGTTGTCATCACCCGCGAATGCGGGTGACCCAGGTGACATCCGGCAGACTCCTCGGAGTTCAAGGCAAACTCTTCGCTTTCCGTCGCCTCCACCTGGGTGGCCCGCATTCGCGGGCCATGACAGGTTTTTTTGTGACAGCTCAAGAACACCCGTGCTAGGCGATATGGCATGAACACGGGGCGATTCAAGAAAGTCGCGGCGCTTCTCTTCGTCCTGGCGGCCGCGGCAGCGACCGCATCGGCAGCGGCGCCCATCAAAATCCTCATGTTCGGCACCAGTCTGACGCAGGGGCTCGGGCTTCCGCCGGGTACGGAATTGCCCGCCGTGCTCGAGGCGAAGCTCCGGGCGGCGGGCGTTCAAGCAAAGGTGATCAACGCCGGCGTTTCGGGCGACACCTCCGCCGACGGGCTCTCGCGCATCGACTGGTCGCTTGCCGACCATCCGGACGCGGCCGTGGTGGAGCTGGGCTCCAACGACGCGCTGCGCGGTATCGATCCGGCGATCACGGAGAAGAACATCGCTGCCGTTCTCGCAAAGCTCCAGGCGGCGCATGTCCCCGTGCTGCTGCTCGGGATGAAAGCGCCGCGCAATCTCGGGCCGGAATATGTGGCGCGGTTCGACGGCATGTATCCGCGGCTCGCCGCGCGCTATCACGTCGCGCTTTATCCGTTTGCGCTTCAGGGCGTGGCGCTCAATCCGAAACTCAACCAGGCCGACGGCATGCACCCGAACCCTGCGGGCGTACAGGTCATCGCGGCGCAGGTTTTTCCCTACATCCGCAAACTGATCGGGCGAGCGCGGCGCTGATGTTCAAACGCCTTCTCTCCGTCGGCGGATTTACGCTGCTCTCCCGTATCACCGGCTTCATGCGCGATGTGCTGATGGCGTGGATTCTCGGCAAGGGCGTTTTGTCGGACGCGTTCATCGTCGCCTTTCTCTTTCCCAACTACTTCCGGCAGATTTTCGGGGAGGGCACCATCAACCCGGCCTTCCTGCCGCGCTACGCGGCGCTGCGCGCGCGAGGCGAGTTCCGCGCCGCCGAACAGTTCGGCGATCACGTCTTCTCCTGGCAAATGGCCGTACAACTCGCCATCCTCGTGCTCGGGCTCCTGTTCATGCCCGCGATCATTCACGCGCTGGCGCCGGGCTTCGCCGACAATCCGGGTCAGCTTGCGCTGACCGTGAGTCTCGCCCGCGTCACCTTTCCCTATCTGATCCTGACGCTCGTCGCCGTGCAGCTTTCGGCGATGCTGAACGCGATCGAGAAATTCTGGGCGGCGGCCGCGTGGTCGAACCTGCTCAATCTTTCGATGATAGCCACTTTGCTCGCGTCGCGCTGGTTCCCCAATGCGGCTTTCGCCGCCGCCTGGGGTGTGCTTGCCGGCGGCGTGGCGCAGCTTTTCTTCATGCTTTGGGCGGCGAAGCGGGACGGCCTTTCGCTGCACGTCTCCTGGCCGCGCTGGACGGCCGACATCAAGGAATACTTCGTAGCGCTGGGCGCGGTGACGCTCGGTGCGGCAAGCGTCGTCGTCGCGCCGTTCGTCGACACGATCATCGCGAGCCTGCTTCCGACCGGCACGCGGACCGCGCTCTATTACGCCGACCGGATCAACCAGCTGCCGCTCGGTGTGCTCGGCATCGCGCTCGGTACGGTGCTCCTGCCCGAAATGTCATCCAGGCTTGCGCTCGGCGACCGCGCGGGTTCGGACGCCGCGCAGAACCGCTCCGCGTCGCTCGTGCTGTTGCTGACGCTGCCGTTTGCCGCCGTGTTTCTCACCATCCCCGACACCATCATGCGCGGGATTTTTGCGCATGGTCACTTCGACCGCAACGCAGCGGCGCTATCCGCCATCGCATTGGCTGCTTACGGCGTGGGATTGCCCGGAGGAGCGCTGATCCGGATCTTCGCCTCCACATTCTATGCGCGCCACGACACCATGACGCCGGCGCGGGTGACGGTTGCGGCGATCCTTGTCAATATCGCGTTCAAAGTTCTTTTCGTCTGGGGTCTGGGACTTGGAATTGCCGGCATCGCGCTCGGTACAGCGATCGGCCAGTGGGTGAATGCGGGGCTGATCGCGTTCCTCGGCTCGCGGCGCGGGCTTCTCCGGCTCGACTCACATTTCTGGGGCTCGTTGTTGCCCGCTGTTGTTGCCGGTGCGGTCGCCGGTGCCGCGGCGTACGGCGCCGTCGCGCTCTCTCGCGCTCTTCCCCATCCGGGTGGACAGATAGTGCCGCTGTTTCTGGCGCTCGTCCTGTCGAGTCTCGCCTATGGCGCGGTGGTGGTTCTGTTTCGCCACCGGTTGCCGCTCGGCCGGCTGATCGGGGCGCGCGCATGATGCGGCTGTTCGTGGCGCTCGCGTTGCCGGATGCGGTGACGGACGGTCTGGTCCTGCTGCAGGGCGGCATCCCGGGCGCGCGCTGGAGCACGCGCGAGCAGTTGCATCTGACGCTCCGCTTCATCGGCGAGGTCGACGGGCGCGACGCGGGAGGGATCGACGACGCGCTGGCCTCGATCCGGTCGCCGCGATTCACGCTCGAGCTGAGAGGCGTCGGCGAATTCGGCGGGAAGAATCCGCGCGCGCTGTGGGCGGGCGTGCGCGACGGCGCTCCCGTCGAACATCTGCAGCGCAAGGTGGAGAGCGCCGTACAGCGCGTGGGCCTCCCGCCGGAAGAGCGCAAGTTCTCGCCGCACGTCACACTCGCACGCCTGCGCGGCAGCCCCCGCGACCGCATCATCACGTTTCTCTCCACGCATGCGCTCTATGCGAGCGGGCCGTTCGACGTGAATGCGTTCATTCTCTATTCGAGCGTCACCAGTCCGAACGGCAGTCTCTACCGCGCGGAACGTTCGTACAGGCTGGAGTGAGCGACCCCCTCATCCCGCTCGCCCCGCATGTCATGCAGGCCTCGCGACCTTCTCCCGCAAGGGGAGAAGGTGCCCGTCGTCGTCGGGTTGTCCTGTATCGACGTGCGTCTCCCTCTCCCCGTGCGGGAGAGGGTGGCGCGGCGCGAGCCGCGCCGGGTGAGGGGTTTCTTCGAGCGCTATGCGTATTGTCTCCAGCACGCCCTCTTTGTTCTTCCTGAAGTCCGGATTCCAAAATCGCACGACGCGGAAGCCTCGACTTTCGAGAAACGCGGTGCGGTTCGCATCGATTGCCTTATTCTGGGGTTGCGCGTGCTGGCTACCGTCCAGTTCGATGACGAGCCGACGTTCGAAGCACACGAAATCGACGACATAGGGGCCTCTCGGCTGCTGACGGCGAAATTTTTGCGTGTGAAAACGGCGATCACGCAGGATGTACCACAGCTTGCGTTCGAGGTCCGTCTGTCGGTGCCTCAATTCTCGTGCAAGATCGTGCTTCATTGTACCCCTCACCCGGCTCAGCCCCGGAACAAGTCCGGGTCTGCGCCACCCTCTCCCGCAAGGGGAGAGGGGTTTGTTCGCGTTCGGAGTACAGTGATGGCTCGTTGTCGCGTGTCTTTGTCGGGTTTGTAAACATTCGTCGCCGACTGTGGCGGGAACCTGGGCGTCCTATTCCTCCCCCGCCTCGATCGCTTCCATCGCTTCGTCGGAGAGGCCGAAATGGTGGCCGATCTCGTGGATGAGCACGTGGCGCACGATCGCGCGCAGCGACTCCTTGTGCTCCGCCCAGTAGTCGAGAATCGGCCGGCGATAGAGCACGATTGTGGTGGGCTCGACGCGGCCACGGTTCGCGCGCCGCGCCGCCAGGGTGGAGCCGTGAAAGAGCCCGAGCAGATCGAACTCGCTCTCCAGCCCCAAATCCTTCATCGTCTTTTCGTCGGGAAGGTCCTCGACCACGAAGGCAATGTCGTCGACGAGTTCGCGAAACGCGGGCGGCAGCTCTTCGAACGAGACGCGCGCCAGCCGTTCGATATGGTCGAGCGAGGGCGCATGTGCTTCCGACCAGTGCATGCATTATCATCCATGAGGATTACCGGGAGGACAAGCGATGCCAAAACTCGATCCGGCCGCGCGCGAAGCGGCGCTGAAGGAATTGCCCGACTGGCGCGAGGTGCCCGGTCGCGACGTG
>DATGGN010000174.1:0-6815 GCA_035308485.1 Rhizomicrobium sp. | reverse complement strand
GGCGACCAGCCGGAGACCACGAAACCGTGCTCGGCCAGCTGGCGCGTGTAGCCAGCGTTGACTTCATAACGGTGCCGGTGACGTTCGCTGATTTCGCCGCTGCCGTAGATTTCGGCGACGCGGCTTCCCGGAGTGAGGATTGCGGGATAGGCGCCGAGCCGCATCGTGCCGCCGAGATCGCCGCCCTGCTCGCGCATTTCGAGCGCGTTGCCTTTCGTCCACTCCGTCATCAGCGCGATCACCGGATGGCGGGGAACGGAGATCTCGGTCGAGCCGGCGCCTTCGAGGCCGGCGAGATCGCGCGCCACTTCGATCACCGCCATGTGCAGCCCGTAGCAGATGCCGAAGAACGGCACGCGGCGCTCGCGCGCGAAGCGCACGGCGCGGATCTTGCCTTCGGTGCCGCGCTCGCCAAACCCGCCGGGCACGAGAATGCCATCGACGTTTTCGAGATAGACCGCCGCGTCGTCGCGCTCGAAAATCTCGCTGTCGATCCACTCCATGTCGACGCGCACATTGTTGGCGAGGCCGCCATGGGTCAACGCCTCGGACAGCGATTTGTACGAATCCTTCACCTGCATGTACTTGCCGACCACGGCGATGCGCACTTCGCCCTCGGGGTTGTTGACGCAGTCGACCACGCGCTTCCAGCGCGAGAGATCGGGCGGCGCCGCATCGTCGATGCCGAAGACCTTCAGCACCTGGGTGTCGAAGCCCTGCGCATGATAGCTGAGCGGCGCTTCATAGACGGTCGCAAGGTCGGGCGCGGAGATCACCCGCTCCGGACGTACATTGCAGAACAGGCCGATTTTCCTCCGCTCCTCGTCGGGGATCGGCATGCCGGCGCGGCAGAGGAGCACGTCGGGCTGGATGCCGATCGAGCGCAGCTCCTTCACCGAATGCTGGGTCGGTTTGGTCTTCAATTCGCCCGCGGTTTCGATGAAGGGTACGAGCGTCAGGTGCACGAAGGCCGCGCCTTCGCGACCGAGGTCGTTGCCGATCTGGCGGATCGCTTCGAAGAACGGCAGCCCCTCGATGTCGCCTACCGTGCCGCCGATTTCGACGAGCAGGAAATCGACGTCGTCGGCGCCCGCCATGATGAAATTGCGGATCGCGTCGGTGACGTGCGGGATGACCTGTACAGTCCGGCCGAGATAGCCGCCGCGCCGCTCGGTCGAAATCACTTCCTGGTAGATGCGCCCGGCGGTGACGTTGTCCGATTTGCCGGACGACACGGCGGTGAAGCGCTCGTAATGGCCGAGGTCGAGATCGGTTTCGGCGCCATCATCGGTGACGTAGACCTCGCCGTGCTGAAACGGGCTCATCGTGCCCGGGTCGACGTTCAGATAGGGATCGAGCTTCCGCAGCCGCACGCGATAACCGCGTGCCTGGAGAAGCGCACCGAGTGCCGCCGAAGCCAGCCCCTTGCCGAGTGAGGAGACCACGCCGCCGGTGATGAAGATCAACCGCGCCATGGAATCGCACCATAAGAAACGCGAGGGTCAAAGCTCAAGCGCAAAAGTCGCGCCCGGCCCGGAAAGCTGTGCGAAAGATCAGCTGTGCGGCGTCGGAACCGCAGGAGCCGGCCTCGCCGGCGCGTGCTGCAACGGCACCGACCGCATCGGCCCGGCCGGATTGGTGTCGAAAAAGGATTGCGGCCGCCCATGCAACGAAAACACGGTCAGCGCGAGACTCGTCACAAAGAACAGGACCGCGAGAATGGCCGTCGTGCGCGTCAGCGTGTCGGCGGCACCGCGCGGCGAGAACAAGCCGCCCAGACCCGAGCCGCCTCCGCCCATGCCAAGCGCCCCGCCCTCGGATTTTTGCAGAAGCACGACGCCGACCAGGGCGATCGAAACAAAGAGCTGGATGACGATCAGGACGGACTGCATGGCACCGGACATGGGAACTGCCGGGCGGCTCTTAAAGGAAAGCGGTGACGGAGGAAAGCCCTGCGGCCGAGAGCGCAGGCGTCCTCACCCGCACCCGGCGAGACGGCCTCGATGGCCGTCGGGACGGCACCTTGTTCGTCGCGCGTGCCGCGCGATGCGGGCGAAGGCGCCCGCGGTCCCGGGACTAGGCGCCTTGCGGGATCGCACGAATGATCGACAGAAACTCCTCGGCCTCGAGGCTGGCGCCGCCGACGAGAGCGCCGTTCACATTTGGCAGACGCAAAATCGAAGCGGCATTGGCCGGCTTGACGGAGCCCCCGTAGAGGATTCGCAAACCCGCGGCGTCCTCTCCCAACCGGTCGGTGAGACGTTTGCGGATGAGCGCATGCATTTCGGCGACGTCCGCATCGCCCGGCGTCCGGCCGGTGCCGATCGCCCAGACAGGCTCGTAGGCGATCGCGGTGGTGGCCGGATTGGCGCCCAACGGAAGGCTGCCGTCGAGCTGCCGCGCGACAACTTCCGCGGCCTGTCCGGCATCACGCTCCGCTTCGGTTTCGCCGATGCAGAGAATTGCGGAGAGCCCCGCGCGCCAGGCGGCGCTCGTTTTCATCGCCACGTCGATATCGGTTTCGCCATGATAGCGGCGGCGCTCCGAATGGCCGACGATCACGGTCGTCGCGCCCGCATCGCGCAGCATTTCCGCACTGATGTCGCCGGTGAAAGCGCCCTCGGGTTCTCTGTGGCAGTCCTGGGCACCGACCGCGACGCCCGCGCCGGCGACCGCCGCCGCGCGCGCGATGAGGGTGAAAGGCGGGCAGACAAGCACGTCGCAAGCGGGCGCTTCTTCAGCGACGCTTCGCGCAATCGCGGCGATTTGACCGAGCGCCGCGCTGGTTCCGTGCATTTTCCAGTTGCCCGCGATCAGCGGCCGCATGTCCGCCCCTCTCAAGCTTGCCGTATGGGTAGGCGGTCCCTATCATCCGCCGCTTTTTTTGACCACTGGAGCGCTTTTCGCATGCTTCAACAAATGCGACGCCTGTCGAAGTCGTGGGTTTCCTCGGTTTTTCTGGGAGCCCTCGCACTCAGTTTCGGCGTCTGGGGCATCGCCGATATTTTTCGCGGCAACGCCGACACGAGCATCGCCACGGTCGGAAACGAGAAAATCGCGGCCCAACAATTCCAGCGGGACTACAAGAACTTTCTGCGGGGCGCTTCCCAGCAGACGGGCCACCAGGTGACCGCGGACGAAGCGCGTGCCAAGGGGTTCGACAAACAGGCGCTGCAGGCCGTGCTGAACCGTTCGGCGCTCGACCAGATCGTGAAGAGATACGGCTTGACGACCACCGACGCGCAGGTCGCGAGCACCATCCGCGCCAATCCCGCATTCCGCGGCCCCCTCGGCAGCTTCGACCACGAGCAGCTTCTCTATCGCCTGCAGAACGCCGGTTATTCGGAAGACGAATTCGTTCAGGTCGAGCGCGAAGAGCTGTCGCGCGACCAGCTGCTCGATGCCGTCCGCAACGGCGTGTCGGTCGCGCCCGGATATGCGCGCCTGCTGTTCGATTATGTCAACGAGGAACGCGCCGCCGACTTTGTCGTCGTGCCGAAAACCGCGGTCGGGACGCCGCCGCAGCCTTCCGATGCGGAGCTTGAGGCGTTCGTCAAAGCGCACGCGCCAATGTTCAGCACGCCCGAATTTCGCGACGTCACCTATGCCGTTGCGGGGCCGCAGGACGTCATGAGCAAAATCACGGTGACGGACCAGGAACTGAAACAGCAATACGAACTGAAGAAGGATCAGTACCAGATCCCCGAAAAGCGCGACGTCGAGCAGATCGTGTTTCCCGATCAGGCCAGCGCCACCGCCGCGCGCGCAAAGATCCAGTCCGGAACGGGTTTCGCCGACATCGCCACGCAACGCGGCATGAAGCCGTCCGACATAACGCTCGGTACTGTACAGCAGGCGGATCTCGGGACCGATCGCGGGGCCGCGACCTTCTCCCTTCCCGTCGGCGGCGTGACCCAGCCGATCAAATCGAGTTTCGGATGGGTGCTGCTGCATGTGACGAAGATCACGCCGGGAAGCAACAAGACTTTCGCCGACGTGAAAGAGACGCTGCGCAAGGACGTCATGACCCAGCTCGCACAGGCGAAGCTGACGGATGTGACCAATGCCTTCGACGACGCGAGCGCCGGCGGCGCATCGATGGCTGATGCGGCCAAACGGGCCGGGATGCGCGTGGTGCGTATTCCCGCGGTCGATGCAAACGGGCTGACGCCCGAAGGCAAGAAGGCGGACCTGCCCGCATCTGCCGATTTCCTGTCGCAGCTCAAGAAGTCGGAAGTCGGCGAGGAGAGCGATCCGTTCCCGTCCAGCGACGGAAATGTGTACGTTGTCAGGGTCAATGGTACAACGCCGCCCAAGCTCAAGCCGCTGTCGGAGGTCCGTACCCAGGCGGCCGCCGCGTGGACCAATGCCTGGCAAAAACAGCGTCTGGCGGATACCGCCAAAGAGCTTGTCGCCGCCGCGAAGTCCGCGAACAGTCTTTCGCCTGTCGCCGCCAAGGCCGGTACAAATGTACAGTCAACGGGTGCGATCGACCGGCGGACGGTACCGCCGGCGCTGACGAAAGGTTTCATCGCGGAGCTTTTCGACGCGCCGCCCGGCGGCGTTATTTCCGTGGCCACGCCCGCCGGCGACGGGGTGGTCATCGGACGGGTCACGGGCATCTCGCATCCGCCGGCCACGTCGTTCGATTTCATGTACCAGCGCTTTGCCACCAGCCTCGGAGGGTCGGCGGCAAACGACTTCGAGGACTCGCTGGCCATGGCCGCCCGCCAGCGGCTTGGCGTCACCATCAACCAGCAACAGGTCGACCGCGTCACCGGCGCCTCGTAAGCCGTAGATGGACATCGAACCGGATTTCGCCGTCTTCGAAGGGAACTACCGCGAGGGCCGCAGCCAGGTCGTCTTCACGCGGCGGATCGCGGATCTCGACACGCCCGTTTCGGCCTATCTGAAACTCGCCCAAGGGCGCGACAACACCTTCCTGCTCGAAAGTGTACAGGGCGGAGAGACCCGTGGACGCTACTCGGTCATCGGGATCGAGCCGGATCTCGTCTGGCAATGCCGCGGCGGACGCGCCGAGATTTCGCAGCCCGGACAGGCGGGGATTGGTCCGGCACCATCCCCGGATCGTCCGCTGGAGTCGCTGCGGCAGCTTGTTTCCGGCATTCGCATGGACCTGCCGCGCGCTCTACCGCCGATGTCGGCCGGCCTGTTCGGCTATCTCGGTTACGACATGGTCCGGCTCGTGGAGCGGCTCGGTCCGGCGCCGCCCGACACGCTCAACCTTCCCGACGCCATCATGCTGCGTCCGACGATCACCGCCGTGTTCGACAATATCCGCGACGAAATCCTCGTGGTCACGCCGGTGTGGCCGCGTCCCGACATCGACGCGGCCTCTGCGTGGCGGATGGCGGCCGACCGGCTGGCGCGCGCGTGTTCGCGGCTCGATGCGCCCGTCGCCCCGACCTCGCCAAACGAAAACGCCTATCCGTCCGCGCCAATCGAATCCAACATGTCGAGGGCGGAGTATCTGGCGATCGTCGACCGCGCCAAGGCGTACATCTACGCGGGCGACATTTTTCAGGTGGTGCCGAGCCAGCGCTTTCGCCGCGCGTTTCCGCTGCCGCCCTTCGCGCTGTACCGCGCGCTGAGACGGCTGAATCCGTCGCCCTTTCTCTATCACCTCGCCTTTCCCGGCTTTGCGATCGTGGGCTCGAGCCCGGAGATCCTCGTGCGCCTGCGCGACGGCACGGTGACCATGCGCCCGATCGCGGGCACGCGGCGAAGAGGCACGACACCCGACGAAGATACGAAGCTTGCGGAGGACCTTCTTGCAGATCCCAAGGAGCGCGCCGAGCACCTCATGCTGCTCGATCTCGGACGCAACGATGTGGGCCGGATTTCGAAGATCGGTTCCGTGCGGGTGACCGACAGTTTCTTCGTCGAGCGCTATTCGCACGTCATGCATCTGGTCTCCAACGTGGAGGGACGCATTCGCGACAATTGCGACGCGATCGACGCCCTCACCGCCGGTCTGCCGGCCGGCACGCTGACCGGCGCGCCCAAGATTCGCGCCATGGAAATCATCGACGAGTTCGAAAAGGAAAAACGCGGCGCCGTGTACGCGGGGGCGGTCGGCTATTTTGCCGCCAACGGCGCGATGGACACCTGCATCGTCCTGCGCACCGCGGTCGTCAAGGACGGCATGATGTACGTTCAGGCGGGCGGCGGCGTTGTCGCCGACAGCATTCCCGAAAGCGAATTTCAGGAGACCGTCAACAAGGCCCAGGCCCTATTCAGCGCCGCCGACGAAGCCGTACGATTTGCGACGAAACCCTCAGCCGCGCCGGGCGAAAGGTGATTGTGCATCCAGAACAACCGGACCGCGGAACTGGCGCATGACCATTGCGGCCCAGCTGCCTTCATAGGCGCCGCCGCCATTGACGAAAGCGGCGCGAAGCTCCTGCCATTTCAGTCCCGTCGCGCCATGATGGACGCCGTGAAAATTGTGTCCGGTCACGAACCACGATGCCCAGCGCGGCAGGCGCGTGTTGCGCGCATAGGTTCCGGAGTCGAGGGCCGTTCCGTAATGCGGCGCGTTGTCGAGCAGCGACAGGATGAAGAATCGCGCGCCGATCGTCGCTGCGAATATCGGCCAGCGCGCGCCCCAGCACCAGACGGCCGCGGCAATCAAAAGAACAGTGACGACGACGTCGGCACGTATGCGAGCCTGCCGATCAGGGTTGAGAAAGGCCCGCATGGCCGCGGTGCGCATCGGTTCGACTTTCGGTACAAGCCGTTCAACCAGACGCGACGGGAGCGACAATCCAACCGTGGAAACGGCGGAAACCACC
>DATGGN010000173.1:0-21938 GCA_035308485.1 Rhizomicrobium sp. | reverse complement strand
TCCGAAAAGGTCTGGAGCTCCGCCTCAGGCACCCTGACACGGGCAGCGCGTGGCCTGGCCATATCCGTCTCCTGACGTGCAATATAGCGTCATTTGACGAGATGCGCAACCGCCCCCCGGTCGACGCATTCGGGCTTCGGGGGAGGGGGCGGTGCGCGAGAACAGCAGTCTACCCAATTGGTATGGACACCCTTGACCATGTATTCGTCTTTGGTGTGGTTGACGGATTTCACGTCGGCGTAATAGCCATGCAGAATGTTCCAATGGGCCGCTTCGTCCACTCGGATTTTGGCGGACGGATGTACATTGCCAAGGATTGTCTTGATGGCGTCTGCCTCATGCTTAAAAACGAATGAGAGCGTGCGCCCACCGTGCCGGCGCTCGCGCATCGTTACAACCGACCGACGCTTAGGATTGGATTCGCGCACGTCGCGGCGATCTCTGACCAAATTGGATTTCTACTGATGGCCGCCGACCCACTTTGCGGATTTTGAGCTGGAAACCGGCGGTGTCGTCCGTCTTGAGCCATGCTGCTAAGGCGAAACCGGCCAGCTCCTTGCGGAGACAAAATAGCAGATGTGAAATTTCGCGGGACCGTCTTCTAAGACTATCCTTGCAGGTAGGGCAAACTTGGAGGACAGTACCCGTCCGGTCAAAGGAGAACGCAAAGGTGAAACGTGCAGCACGGACAGCGCAGGTTTGTGCTCTCCTATTATGCGTTGTGGGGATTAGCCGTGCGGCCATAGGCGCGACGATCATTACTTTCGATCCTCCGGGTTCGCTGTCCACCTACCCCGACAGCGTGAACGCGCTTGGGACGGTCACCGGCTTTTACGCGGACAGCAGCGGCACCCACGGCTTCCTGCGCACCGCTGACGGCACGATCACCAGTTTCGATGCGTCGGGTAATAACGGTACCTCCCCGATGGGCGTCAACAACAAGGGCGTCGTCACGGGTTCTTTTCCCGTAAGCAAACATCATGTCGACGGTTTCATCCGCAGTTCTGACGGGGCTATAGCGACTTTTGCCTTCGGACGTTCGACGGAAGCGATTGCCATCAACGACAAGGGCATTATCACGGGATTCTATTATTTGAGCGGGACGCAGCGCGCGAAGGCGTGGGGTTTCGTGCGCAAGGCGGATGGAACGATGAAGTCTTTCCAGCTTTCGGGCGCGATCGACACGTATCCCCGGGCGATCAATGAGGCTGGCATCGTTACCGGCAATTATTTGGACAGTACACGAATTTCTCACGGCTTTGTGCGCGGTAACGGTACGGTCACGAGCTTTGATCCGCCGGGATCGATTGGAACCTCTGCTTCCGGCATCAACAAGGCTGGTGTCATCGCTGGAACGTACGAAGATTCGCAGAAAGCTTATCACGGGTTTATTCGCACAGCGGATGGTACGTTTACGAGTTTTGACCCTGCAAAATCGGCCGGTACTTTTGTCACCGGCATCAACGATAAAGGCATAGTCGCGGGTTCTTACCTCGACGGCAGTAGTGTGGAGCATGGTTTTCTCAGGACGGTTGACGGTAAGTTCAAGACATTCGACCCGTCGGGCTCAACGAGCACAGAACCGCAGGCGATCGCCGCGGGGTACATAACGGGCTTCTACGGCAATAACAACGTCGAGCACGGGTTCTTACGAACCCAGTAGCTCGTGCGCGGGCCGCGAAACAGCCCTCAATGAGGATTGAAATTTTCAAAAATGCGCGCTCGCATCTAACGGTTTTCATTTTTTGCTCCTTATGCCATGTTCCATCGTACGAATCACATGGGGAGGGGCAAATGCAAATTCCGCACAAAAGCTGGGCATTCTGTCTGATTGCGGCAAGTCTGATTTTCATCGGCACGCGATCATCATTCGCGACAACCTATACCACGGTGCCTTGTATTAGCAGTGGCAGTTCATCAACCTGTTTGGATCACCAAGCGCCTGGGGTTGGCTCCGCCATCTTTGCGCAAGGTTATGTCACACCCGGGGACGGAGGCGGTGGACAGTTTGCCGATATCGGCGCTTGCGATAACGGAACCTACAGTGCGCCTATGACCGAAAAAAACTTCATCGGCGACACCAAAATCTACTATACAAAAACCGGCCCTAAACCGACCGTAGGGAGCGCCGTAACGTCAGGAACAATATTCCCGCCCGGAACGGTGATTACCGACACTACAGTGACGGGTAAATTTACCGTTAGCATACCGATCACATCAGACATACCGGCCAACACGCCTTTTACGATTGGAGGAAATGGCGGAACGCTAATCATTTCATCCGGTACAGATTGTTTTCAAAAAGCTGATTATCGCGGTGATCCGCACGAATGGGGCGCCGTTGGCGACGGATCAAAAGACGACAGCACCGCGCTTCAGGAATGGCTCGGCTATACCGGACCTTGGGTCGCGTCCATTCCGGCAACCTACATGACGAACTGGGCTCTGAGTTGTTGGCCATACGTCAATCTTCAGGCGACTGCAAATAATTCGCGCGGAGTCAGCACCTTGCCGCTTGTGCACATTGCAGTGGGGACGAGCTTTCCAATGAACGGGACGGTGGGTAGCCCTGTGGCAGTGCTCACCGCGTATCACGGTTGCAGAATTTCCGGTCTTTCGGTTGATGCAAATTATACCGGCACGTGCAATGGTTTAGGTTATCCTAATTGTTACATCGACGCGGTTGATTTGGGCAGCGTGGTCACCGAGGCATATTTGGGCGGCGGCGACGTGGTCATTGACGGTCACTCTTTGCTACAACGAGGTTACCATAATTTGAATTGTCCGAATCTTACCGGCGTCAATGGTAACTCGGGTGGCCAGATCAAAGACTCTCAGCTCAGCCAGTCGTACGCTGAAAATGTCGTGATAAACTGCGCAAACGTTCGCATTATCGGAGATATCATTGAACTTGCCGGAAGCATTAACGGTACGACAGAGTTGGCCACCGCAAGCGGAATTGTCGCGACAGGCGAAGACCTGACGGTCTCGAACGGAAATATATCGAACTCAGCTGGTATCGGCATATGGCTAAACGGCGCCACATATGTATCGGTAACCGGCATGTTCTTGGAGGCAAACGGTAATACGCCAAGCACCGGCGGGGCCGGCATCGAGATCGACGGTGTACATGACGTTTCAATTTGTGGAAATCATTTTAAGGGGAACGACTACAACTCAAATCCAACGGCATCCTACAGCGCGCAAATCAGGTTTGGAACATCGGGCACCGCCAATCCAACCGATGTCAGCTTGTGCGGGAACGTGTATAAGGATGTTATCCCCACAGGGGCAACGTATTCTTCTCCCAATTATGTCTATGATGTTCTCACAGGTGTTTCCGATGTTTCGAAGATTACGCTATACGAGAATCCGGTAATGCAAGATACCGGAGTGTTTTCGCCAAGGGCCGGAGCCCTAGCGTCGCAGCAGGTACTTCCTTGAGTACAGAGAGAATCAGGATGATGTTGCATCAGAGGGGCATTCGGGGCAGGAGGCGGTGCGCGAGAACGGCGGCTTCCATGAGCCGCCCCTTTACGAGGGGGGTGGTTACTGCCGTGCCAGGTAAATCCGCATCCTGGCCGCCTGGTCGTCGACGGCTTCGCCCGTGACGTCGATCAGGGCTTTCTTCACCGTGCCGGTAAATGCGAACGGTGCCGCGTACTCCTTGTCCATGGTCGGCGCGCCGTCCTTCGCGCAGTTCGGTGCGGGCCATGCCGGCTTCGACACGTCGAAAGTCTGTCCGATGACTCCCGGGAAAGCCTGGCCTTCCCTGTACTCTTTGAGCGGCATGCCGTTCTCCTGCCTGGGCGTGCGCAAGAGCCGGCGTCGCGCGCAACCCGCGCGATGCTCGCCGCTCTCCCGCATCGCAGATTTGCCGACCGGCCCAAAGGCCAGCCGCCGACGCTTTATCGATCGGGTATGTGCAGACGAAAATTGGACTTAGGTCCGGCCACCCTCTTTTCCGCGGGGCGGGCCCATTCTCGGGGAAGGAACGAGTCAGCCTCGTTCGCCTCACACCCGTAAATATTCCCGAGCGGGAAGGCGGGGACGATTCCCCCGCACGTTGCCGCCGGACCAGTTGACGTCACTACCGATATGGGTCATATTGTAACCGGAGATGAATGAGGATGCGGACATGCACGCAGGACCGAGCCGGCCGCACAACGGGACGATGAAGGCCGCGAATGGCCGGGCGGGCATCCGGAAGAAGCGCCGGCACATGCGCGCGATCCTGAAGGAGGGCCTCGAAGCCGCGCTCCGGGCGGACCCGCAGGTGCTGGAAAAATGCACGCCGAAGACCGGCTATGGGCGGATCGTTCGCGGTCTGGTGCTGGAGGCGGCCACCTGCAAGGCGACGCCGCTCAAGACGCTGATGTCGCTCATCGATTGGGAGCCGCAGGAGGACGACGAGGATTTCGAGGAAATCGATGACGACACGCCCTGGGACTGGAGCCCGGACGGGGTCTGGGAAACCATGCCGGAGCCCGAGCCGGCGAGCGAACCCGCGGAGGATCCGGACGGTCCGGCAAAGGAGGAATTCAAGCGGCGGCTGATGCGGATGCTCGAAGCGGGCCAGCACGAACATGTGGCGCGGATCCTCGACGCCATCCGCTCGGGGAATTACGGCCAGCCCGAGCCGGTTTCGACGGCGTAGGTTTGCCTCCCTCGCGAAGCGATAGCGGAGCGGGGGAGGTAAGCGGCTTCAGGAAAAACGCCGCCGGCATTGCCGAAAGTGAGTGGAAGGCGTGCGGCGGTTCGGCTATTTCGGTGCCATCGCCAGGGCGTTACCTTTCGCCCGCGAAGGAACTGAATCTCGGCATCCATGGAAGCGGAAATCGGGCTCTTTGCCCTCATCCTTGCGCTGCTGCTCGCGCTCGTGCAGTCCGGCGCATCGCTTTACGGCGCGCGACGGTCCGATGCGGCACTGATGGCGCTCGGCCGCGGCGCGGCGGGGCTCCAGCTTCTGTTCGTGGTCACGGCCTTCGGCGCGCTCGCCACCGCCTATCTCACCAACGATTTTTCCGTGGCCCTCGTCGCCCGGCACAGCAACGCGGCGCAGCCGGCGCTGTATCGCTTCGGCGCAACCTGGGGCAGCCATGAAGGCTCGATGGTCCTGTGGGTGCTGATCCTCGCCCTCTGCAGCGGCGGCCTCGCGCTCTTCGGCGGCCAGTTGCGCGAGACGCTGCAGGCGCGCGTGCTCGGTGTACAGGGGGTAATCGCCGCGGCATTCCTCGGATTCTCGCTCTTCACCTCCAATCCCTTCGTCCGCCTCGATCCGCCGCCCGTCGAGGGCAGCGAACTCAATCCGATCCTGCAGGACCCGGGATTGATGTTCCACCCGCCGATTCTGTACATGGGCTATGTCGGCTTCTCGGTCGCGTTCTCCTTCGCCATCGCCGCCCTGATCGAAGGCCGCGTCGATGCCGGCTGGGCGCGCTGGATGCGGCCGTGGGTGCTCGCAGCCTGGATCGCGCTGACCGTCGGCGTCGCCGGCGGGAGCTTCTGGGCCTATTACACGCTCGGCTGGGGCGGCTGGTGGTTCTGGGATCCGGTCGAGAACGCCTCGCTCATGCCGTGGCTGATGGGGACCGCCCTCCTCCATTCGGCGCTCGCGCTCGAACGCCGCGGCGCGCTCGTCAGCTGGACCATCCTGCTCGCGATCCTCACCTTCTCGATGAGCCTCGTCGGCACCTTCCTTGTACGTTCGGGAATTCTCACCAGCGTGCACGCATTCGCGGTCGACTCCCAGCGCGGCATCTATATTCTCGGCATCATCGCGCTCGCCACGGGCTCGGCGCTTGCACTCTATGCCTGGCGCGTTCCGGCGTTCAGGAGCGGCGCCTTCTTCTCGCCGCTGTCGCGCGAGGCCGGAATCACCGTCAACAACCTCCTGCTCGTCACTGCGGCGGCGACCGTGTTCCTCGGTACATTCTATCCGCTGTTCGTGGACCTCGCGAACGGGCAACGGATTTCCGTCGGCCCGCCCTATTACAAACTCACCTTTGCGCCGCTCGCGGCCATTCTCCTGTTCCTCGTCAATTTCGGCCAGATGCTGCACTGGAAACGCGATTCGCTCCTGCCGCTGGTTTCGCGCCTCAAATGGCCGATCGTGATTGCGCTCGGCATCCTTGTCCTCGCGCTGGCGGTGTTTCCGCTCGCGCATGTGGTTGCGGCGTTCGGCATCGCGCTCGGCGCGTTTGTCGTTCTCGGCAGCGTTGCCGTCCCGCTGCGGCGGTTGCCGCCCGGCTCGTTCCGTACAGGCGAGGCCCTGTCCGCGCTTGCCGCAACGCCACGCGGGCTGTGGGGCATGGCGATGGCGCATGCGGGCCTCGGCATTGCGGCGATCGGCATCACCGCCGTGTCCGCCTTTCAGACGAATGTCGTTCTCGACATGAAACCGGGCCAGCACACGCTCCTGGCCGGTCGGCAGGTCACGATGGAATCGGCCGAACGTGTACAGGGCCCGAACTATCTCGCCGACCGCGCGGTCTTCGCCGCCGACACCTGGTACGGCGTGCGGCGGCTCGTTTCCGAGAGGCGGACCTTTCCGGCCAGCGGCACGCAGACGACCGATGCGGCGATCGGCATGAGCGTCTTCGGCAACACCTATATTGCGCTTGGCGATCCCGATGTGGGCGGCGGGCTTGTCGTGCGGATGTGGGATCATCCGCTGGTGGACTGGATCTGGGCCGGCGCGCTGCTGATGGCGCTCGGCGGCGCGGTGTCGCTCAGCGACCGGCGTTTCCGCCTCGGCATGCCGCAGGCCGCGCGGTTGCCCGCCGCCGGCGTGGCCGCCGCATGATGTACTGGATTTTGGGCGATGCGATAGAAGCCTTTCCTCCCCCGTGGCTCGCGTCGCTCGCGCAGGGGAGGAAGACAAAATGAGGAAAATGACATGCGTTTCACGTCCATGCTTGTACTGACCGCCGTTGTCGCGAGCGGCGTCGCCGCCGCCGCCGACGACCCCTATCTCTGGCTGGAGGACGTGAACAGTCCGCGCGCGATGGCGTGGGTCCATGCGGAAAACGACAAGACCACCGCGGTGCTGGAAAAGGACCCGCGGTACAACGCGCTCTATGCCGACGCGCTCGCGATCGCCGAGGCGAAGGATCGCATTCCCGTTCCGCAGACGTTCAACGGCGGCAATATCTACAATTTCTGGCAGGACGCCGATCACGTCCACGGCATCTGGCGGCGTACATCGCTTGCCGACTACAAAAACGCCGATCCGCATTGGCAGACCATTCTCGATCTCGACGCCCTCTCCACGGCCGAGAAGGCCAACTGGTTCTACAAGGGCGCGGACTGCGTCGAGCCGAGCGAGAAGCGCTGCATGATTTCGCTCTCCGACGGCGGCGAAGACGCGGTGACGGTGCGCGAGTTCGATCTCGACAGCGCGAAATTCGTCGCTGGCGGCTTCGTGCTGCCGCACGGCAAACAGCGCCTGGCGTGGGAAGACGACAACACGCTGCTCGTCGCCCGCGAATGGCAGCCGGGCGATCTCACTGCCTCGGGCTATCCTTTCATCGTCAAGCGCGTCCGGCGCGGCGAGCCACTCGGCGCGGCGAAGGAGATCTATCGCGGCACCGCGAAGGATGGCGGTTACGGCGTGACGCCCGTATCGTTCCAGGACGGCGACGGCCACCAGATCGTGATGATCAACCGGCCGCTCTCCACCTTCGAATCCGAGAACTATCTGGTCACCAAGGCGGGCGTCGAGCGCCTCGACCTGCCGCTGAAACAGACGGTACAGACGCTCGTCTCCAACGCGCTCGTCGTCAGCATCGATCAGGACTGGGACGCGGGCGGAACGCATATCGCGCAGGGGACGCTCGTCGCTTTCGACCTCAACGACCTCAATGCCGATCCGAAACACCTGAAACCCGTCGTTCTGTACGCACCGGCCCCCCGCGAATCCTTCCAGGCCGCGGCGGCGACGCGCGATGCGCTGGTCGTCACCACGCTCGACAACGTCCGCGGGCAGGCTTTCGTCTATCGCCGCCATGCCGACGGCACCTGGTCGCACGAGAAACTCGCGCTGCCGGACAATTCCTCCATCGGGCTTGTCGATGTGGACACCCATGGCGACACCGCATTCCTGAGCGTCGCCGGCTTCCTGCAGCCGTCAAGCCTCGCGCTGGTGAACGTGAAGGACAACGCGCTGCAGACCGTGAAGACGCTGCCGGCGAAATTCGACGCCTCGCGCGACGTGGTGGAGCAGTTCGAGGCGACCTCGACCGATGGAACGAAAATTCCGTACTTCGTCGTCCATCGCAAGGACATGAAAGCCGACGGCAGCAACCCCACGATCCTGTACGCCTATGGCGGCTTCCAGGTTTCCGAGACGCCGAGCTATTCGGCGAACATCGGCAAGCTATGGCTGGAAAAGGGCGGCGTGTTCGTGCTCGCCAACATTCGCGGCGGCGGCGAGTTCGGCCCCGCTTGGCACGAAGCGGGTCTGAAGACGAAACGGCAGATCATCTATGACGACTTCGCCTCGGTCGCGCGCGATCTCATCGCGCGGAAGATCACGAGTCCGCGCCGGCTCGGCATCCAGGGCGGATCGAATGGCGGACTGCTCATGGGCGTGGAGTTCACGGAGCACCCGGAGCTCTGGCACGCAGTGGACATCCAGGTGCCGCTGCTCGACATGCTGCGGTTCGAGAAGATCGCCGCCGGGACGTCCTGGGTGGGCGAATATGGGAGCGTCAGCGTTCCCGAAGAGCGTGCGTTCCTCGCGAAGATCTCGCCGTACAACAACATCCGCAAAGGCACGAATTATCCGAAACCGCTGATCTGGACGACGACGAAGGACGACCGCGTCGGCCCGCAGCATGCGCGCAAATTCGCCGCCCGCCTCGCGGAGTATCACATCCCCTATCTCTTCTATGAGGTGACGGAAGGCGGCCATGGTTCGGGCGCGAACCTGAAGGAAAAGGCGCACACCACGGCGCTCGAGATGACGTACTTCGCACGCAGGCTGATGGACTGAGGCTGGACATGTTTTTGTCAGCGGCAGGAGAACCCGCGCCATGAGACGGCTCGTCGTCCTGCTGCCGCTGCTCTTCTTTGCCGTCCTTGCCGGCGTTTTCGTGCGGGGGCTCAACCGCGATCCCTCGCTCATTCCGTCGGTGCTGATCGACAAGCCCCTGCCGTCGTTCCATCTGCCGGCGGTGGGCGCCGGCGATCCCGGGCTTGCCTCGGGGGATTTTCGTGGGCACCCGATGCTGCTCAACATGTTTGCGTCGTGGTGCGTCTCGTGCCGTGACGAGCATCCGCTGCTTCTCGATCTGCACGCCCGCGGCGTTCCGATCGCCGGGATCGACTGGGAGGATCAGGCCGCGGCGGGCACGAAATACCTGAGGGAGAACGGCGATCCCTACGCGCGCGTCGGTCTCGACGGCAGCGGGCGTACAGGAATCGATCTCGGCATCACGGGCGTGCCGGAGACCTTCGTGGTCGATAGGCACGGCCGCGTGCGTTACAAGCAGATCGGCCCGATTGCAACGGCGGATTGGGAAAACACCATCAAGCCCTTGATGGACAAACTCCGCGCGGAAAAGTGAAGAAGGCTCAGAGCAGAGGACGCTTTCCTCCCCCGCGCGGAACGCGTGGGGGAGGAAAGCGGCCTCTGCGTTGAGTTACCTCACCTCTGTCCCGCCCATCCAGGTGGCGATGACGTGGAGATCCGCATCCATCGCGACGAGGTCGGCGCGGGCGCCCTGTACCAAAGCGCCGCGTTCGTGTTCAAGGCCGAGGAATCGTGCCGGTGTCAGGGTGGCGGAGCGCAACGCGTCTTCCAGCGGGATGCCGCACCGCGTCACCGCGTTCCGTACAGCGGTCGCCATGTCGAGATGGGCGCCGGCGAGCGTGCCTTCTTCTGTGACGAGACGGCCGTCGCGAAGCGTGATCGTTTTTCCCGTCAGGACGAAGGAGTCCGTTTTCGCGCCGACCGTCGGCATGGCATCGGTCACCAGCGCGATGCCGTCGGCGCCTTTGGCGGCGAAGGCCGCGCGTACAGACACGGGGTCGACATGCAGCCCGTCGACGATCAATCCGGCGATGAGGCGGCTGTCCGCGAACGCGCTCCCCAAAACACCCGGTGCGCGGCCCTGAAGCGGCGGCATCGCGTTGAAGAGATGCGTGACGCCGGTCAGGCCTACATCCATGGCGTGCAGCATCGCATCGGCGGATGCTTCGCTGTGCCCCGCGGCGACGCGAACACCGGCGCGTAGCAGGCCGCGGACGAAACCCTCCGGCACGCATTCCGGCGCCAGCGTGACAAGCGAGCGTCCCGCGCGCCCGAGTGGCCGCAGCCACGCGAGGTCGCCCATTGCGGGTTGTACGATGTGCCCGCGCGCATGTACACCCGCGCGTGACGGATTGATGAAAGGACCTTCGAGGTGAAGCCCGATCACGCCGTCATTTCCCGCGACGCTGGTCGCCGAGGCTATGGCGCGCAGCATCCGGTCGCGGCTGTCGGTGATGAAGGTCGGGAGGATGGCGGTCGTGCCGAGGCGCCGGTGTGCGCCGGCAATGGCGTGCATCGCTTCCGGCGAGGGATCGTCGTTCAACAGAATGCCGCCGCCGCCATTCACCTGAAGGTCGATGAAGCCGGGCGCGAGGAACGCACCGGCGGGCAGGCGCCGCGTCCGGCATCCGGCCGGAATCCCGGCGGCAGGCGTCAAGGCGGAGATTCGCGATCCCGCGACCAGGACGGCCGCGTCCTCGTGCCAGCGCCGCCCGTCGAAGACGCGCTCGGCCAAAAGGACCTGCAATTCGTTATCCAAAGGAGGAGAATCCCGATTCGTTTCCGGCTCCTGTCACTGTAACGCGAAATCCGATGCGCAGAATGCAATTCCCATGACGGACGTCACGCTCTTCATCGGCGTGGATGGCGGCGGAACGGGCTGCCGCGCCCGCATCGCCGACGCGGGGGGACGCGTGCTCGGTGCGGGCCATTCGGCGCCGGCCGCCGTACGACTCGGTCTCGAGCGCTCGCTCGCCGCCGTGCTCGCCGCTGCGCGCGCGGCGGCCGCGAATGCCGGTCTCCCTTCCAATGCGCTTGCGCGCCTGTACGCCGCGGTGGGGCTTGCCGGCATCGGCCGCAAGTCGGTGCTTGGACAGTTGAAGGCGCGGCCGCATCCGTTCCGCGCCGTCACCTATGTAAACGACGCGACGATCGCCTGCATCGGTGCGCATGGCGGCCGCGACGGCGGCATCGTGATCGTGGGCACGGGGAGCGTCGGTCTTGCACGAAAGGATGGACGCGAAATCCGGGTCGGCGGTTACGGCTTTCCGGTTTCCGACGAGGGCAGCGGCGCAGATCTTGGCCTCCGCGCAATCCGGTGCTCGTTGCGTAGCTCTGACGGACGCATCGCGCCCACGCCGCTCACGCGCGCGATCATGGCGCATTTCGCCGACGATCCGTTCGAGATCGTCGCCTGGGCGGATCATGCGACAGCGACCGATTATGCGCATTTTGCCCGGCTCGTGATGGACCATGCGGAGAGCGGCGATAGCGTCGCGCGCGAGATTGTCGCGAACGCCGCGCGCGAAGCGGATGCGCTCGCCCGGCGACTCATTGCACAGGGCGTCGCGCGCATCGCCCTTGTCGGAGGCGTGGCGCGTCGGATGGAGCCGTGGCTTGCCGAGGATGTGCGGCGCTCGCTGGTGCCGGCGCAAGGCGACCCCGTCGACGGCGCGCTCTTTCTCGCCCGCCGCCTTGCGGCGGAAGCCTTATTGCCGCGCCTTGACCGCGCAGACGCAGAGGCATAGGTGCGAACATGATCGTAGCACGCACGTACATTTCTGCGCGAACGTACTTTAGAGCATCGCTCTTCGTTTGCCTCTCCCGCGGAGCAACCGCGGAGCGGGGGAGGTCCTGCCCCCGCGTCCGGCCGAAGGCCGGCGCGAGGATAAACTCCCCAGGGGAGGGGGCGGTTGAATGTCGACACCAGGTGCCCCCTCCGGTGCTGCGCACCACCTCCCCCGCGCAATGCATGCGCGGGG
Source organism: Rhizomicrobium sp. (assembly GCA_035308485.1). GTDB lineage: Bacteria > Pseudomonadota > Alphaproteobacteria > Micropepsales > Micropepsaceae > Rhizomicrobium. The sequence continues at coordinate 9,923 of DATGGN010000173.1, read as the reverse complement.
GAGGCAATAACTACGTCGCGCCGGGTGAGGGGCCATGAGCACCGAAGACGTCGATCCGCGCTACGCCGCGCTCGATTCCTGGGGCACGCCGAAGGTGGTGGCGGCAATGTACGAAGGCCAGCTTGCCGCGGCCGCAGCCGTACAGCCCGCGCTTGCGGCCATCGCCCGCGCGGTCGATGGCGCCGCAGCGGTTCTGAGACGCGGTGGCGGCCGGATCGTCTACGTCGGCGCCGGAACGTCGGGCCGCGTCGGCGTGCAGGACGGTACCGAGCTTGTCCCCACGTTCCAGTGGCCGGAAGAGCGGCTCCTGTTTCTCATGGCGGGAGGCATGGCGGCGCTGACGCGGAGCGCCGAGGGCGCAGAAGACAGCGAAGCGGACGGCGCCCGCGCCGTTGCCGAAGCCAATATCAGGCCCGGCGACGTTGTGATCGGCATCGCCGCAAGCGGGACCACGCCGTACACGGTCGGCGCCCTGCGGGCAGCGCAGGCAGCGGGCGCCGTAACCATAGGCATCGCCAACAATCCGGACACGCCGCTGCTCCAGACGGCGCGCCACGCGGTCCTGCTTCGGACGGGAGGCGAGGCGATCGCAGGATCGACGCGGATGAAGGCGGCAACGGCGCAGAAGATAGCCCTCAATCTCTTCTCGACGGCGCTGATGGTGAAACTCGGTCGCGTGTACAGAGGACTGATGGTGCATATGCGCGCGACGAACGCGAAGCTCCGCCGGCGCGCGGCCGGAATCGTGACCCGCATAACCGGCTGTCCGCCCGAGGAAGCGGCACGATTTGTCGAACAGGCGGAAGGCGACGTCAAAATCGCCATTCTGCTTGCGCTGGGAGCGAGCCGGGCGGAAGCTGCAAGCCTGCTCGAACGCCATGACGGCCATCTGCGGGCGGCCATCGGCGGGATCCATCCGGGCAAAAATGGCTGAACCGTCTCACCCGTCGGCAATGGCGTGCGAGATCGCGGAGATCCCGGCCGCTGCCGAAAGGCTGATCGCCGGTACGGCAGCCATCGATCGCGCCGCAGACCGCATTCGAACCTTCGCGCCGCGCGTGATGGTGTTCTGCGGACGGGGCAGTTCGGGACATGTCGGTGTCTATCTCAAATATCTTTTCGAGACGCGCCTTCGGATGCTCACCTGTGCCGCCGCGCCATCCGTGATGACGGCCTATGATGCGCAAGTCGACATGCGGGGCAGTCTGTTCATCGTGGTTTCCCAGTCGGGCCGCAGTCCCGATCTGGTTGAAACGACGAAGCGTGCACGGGAGCGGGGCGCGTTGACGCTTGCGATCGTAAACAACGCCCAGGCACCCGCAGCCCGCGCGGCCGAGCTTGTCATCCCCATCGCGGCGGGACCGGAGCGTGCCGTCGCCGCGACCAAGACGGTGGTTCTGTCGATGATCGCCGGCGCACAGCTTGTCGCGACGTTTGCTGCCGATGAAGTTTTGCAAGGGGCGATCGCAGGACTGCCCGGGCGCCTCGCCGGCGCGCTGAGCTGCGACTGGTCTGCCTGGAACGAAAGCCTGTCGGCCGCGCCGGCCGCATTCGTCAGCGCGCGCGGCTATGGCTTCGCGAGCGCGCGCGAAATCGCGCTCAAACTGACCGAGACGCTGCGCCTTCCCTCGCTCGCGTACAGCGCGGCGGAATTGCGGCACGGACCGCGCGCCGCAATCACCTCATCCACGCCGGTGCTCGTCCTGCGCCAGAACGACGAAACGGCCGAAAGCGTGGACTCGCTCGTGCATGACCTCCGGCGTGACGGCGAGACCCTGTTCGTATGCGGAGGACCGGAAAGCACATTGCCGTGGATCGGCGACGATCATCCGGCGTGCGACCCGATAACGATGCTCGTGCCGGCGTACCGGAGCATCGAAGCAGAAACCCGTCGCCGCGGCTTCGATCCCGACCGCCCGCCGCACCTCGCCAAGGTGACCGAGACGCTTTGACTGCAAAGGAGAGCCTGATTCCCTTCTCTTACAAGCAAGAGCAAGGAGCATTCCCCATCGCTTCGCTTATGCACAGGACGATTGTCTTCCAGCGCAAATAGGGCATTCCCGGTGTTGCGCGAAGGTGCAATCCTGAGCTTGGGGGTACAGGCCGACGTGCCTGACGGTTGTCGAGGGGGAAGACTTTGGATCTGCTCAAATTCCTGCTGGCGCTGCCGGCGCGGGGCGCGCAGGCAGCGCGTCGGTTCCTTGTATTCCTCGGCGCAGTACTGCGGCCGGTATTCGGCTCATTCTCATGGTCGCGGCCGCCCTGGATGGGTGTCGTGGGAGCCGAGCTGCGCAGACGTCCGCGCGAGTATGGCGGCGGCGCTGCGGCGGTGGCCCTGACTGTTGTCCTGGGTTGGGCCGGGTGGCAATGGTATCTGCACCTCCCTCGACCGCCCGAACCACCGCGCATCACCTTCGAAGCGCACGCCCCGGCGGTTACCGATTACGAGACGGCCGACGGCGCGCCCACGGTCGTCGTTCATGCCGCCGAGGTGAAGTTCTCCGGTTCTGCCGCGCCGATCGAGCGCGTCGGCAAGGAGGTCACGCGCGGCATCTCCATGGACCCCGCGCTCAAGGGGAAGTGGACCTGGGTGGACGATCGCACGCTGCGTTTCACGCCCGCGGCGGACTGGCCGGTCGGCGCGCATGTTTCGGTGCAGTTCGACGTGAAGCAGGCCTTCGCGCCTCACGTGCTGATGGCCGACGACCACGTCGCGTTTGACGTCGCCGCATTTGCGGTCACTCCGGGAAAGGGCGAGTTCTACCAGGACCCGCAGCGGCCGGCGGCAAAGAAGACCATCATTCCGCTCACCTTCAACTATCCCGTCGATCCGGCACGGTTTGAAAATCGCATCTCGCTCGCGCTCAGGGGCCGCGACGGAAAGTACGCGACGCCGCTGAAGTTCACCGTCGCCTACGACGCCGCGAAGCTGCGGGCCTGGGTGCATTCGGAGCCGCTGGAGCTCCCGCGCGACGACGATACGGTCATGCTGACGCTCACAGCGGGCGTGCGCAGCGCGCGCGGCGGCGAGGCAACGCAATCGCCCTTGCACATCGCCGTCGGCGTGCCGGGGTTGTACAGCCTGAGGCTGACCGACCTGAAGCCGACGCTCGTCGACAACGACAAGTATGAACCCGAGCAGGTCCTCGTTGCCAATATCACCGATGCGGTGCGAGGCAACGATCTTGCCGCTTCGGCAAAGGCCTGGGTGCTGCCAAAGCGTCGGCCGGGTCACAGGCAGGCCGACGACGAAGCGCCCTACGAATGGGACGCGGGCGAGGTGAGCGAAGACGTGTTGCGCAGCTCGCAACCGCTCAAGCTCGATCCTTTGCCGACGGAGCAGGAATATTCCGAACTCCAGAGCTTCAGGTATCACGCCCAGCCGGGACAGCGTGTGTACGTCCGCTTCGCGCCGGGTCTGAAGTCGTTCGGCGGCTACATTCTCGGCAAAGCCGATACGCGCACCTTCACCGTGCCGGACTATCCCAAGCTCCTGCGCTTCATGGCGAGTGGATCGCTGCTTTCCATGAGCGGCGACCGGCACATATCGATCGTGGCGCGCAATCTGAAAGGCATGCAGCTCGAGATCGGTCGCGTGCTGCCAGAGCAGCTGCAACATCTCGTCAGCTTTAATGAGGGTACCTTCACCCAACCTGATCTCAGCGGCATCACAGAGGACCATATCGTCGAGCGCTTTCGCGACGCCCGTCCGTTTCCGGTGACGGCGCCGGGAGAGGCGCATTACGAAGGGATCAATCTCGGCCAGTATCTGACCACAGGCAAGCGCGGCGTCTTCCTGCTGCACCTCTCGGCCTATGACCCAGACGCGAAAAAGCCTGCGGACGCGAATGGCGAGGGCGATTCCGGCGACCAGTCCTCCGACAACAGCAGCGACAATCCGACCGATGCACGCCTTATCGTCATCACCGACCTGGGCTTGATCGCCAAGCGGGCGCTCGACGACAGCCGCGATGTCTTCGTGCAGTCGATCCGGTCCGGGCAGCCGGTGGACGGCGCGACGGTATCCGTCATCGCGATCAACGGGGAAACGCTCTACAGCCAGGTGAGCGCCGACGGTGCCGTGCACTTCCCATCCCTGAAAGGACTCGAACACGAAAAGCGGCCGGCGATGTACGTCGTGCGCAAGGGCGACGATCTCTCCTTCCTGCCGGTGGACAGCCACGACCGGCGCCTCGACTACTCGCGGTTCGATATCGGCGGCGAAGTGAACCCCGAGACCGAGAGCGAGCTGTCGGGCTACCTGTTTTCCGACCGGGGAATTTACCGCCCCGGAGATCTCATCCATGTCGGCATCATCGTGCGCGCCGCCAACTGGGCGCAAAGCGCGGCCGGCGTCCCGCTGCAGGCGGAAATCGTCGATCCGCGCGGGATGACGGTGAAGAAACTGCCGGTGTCCGTCGACGCGTCGGGGTTTACCTCCATCGACTACACGCCGGACGAGGCGGCTCCGACGGGGAGCTGGACGGTCAATCTCTATATCACCGGCAAGGACACCGAAGAGCGGGCGATTGGATCGACGACCGTATCGGTGAAAGAGTTTCTGCCGGACAGCATGAAGGTGGATGCGGGCCTCTCCGCCCATGTCGCCGATGGCTGGGTAAACCCGGACGACCTGAAAGGGCTTGTCGATGCGCGGAACCTGTTCGGCACGCCGGCCGCCAATCGCCGCGTCGAGGCGACGCTCACCCTCAATCCGAGCCTGCCGGCATTTCGCAAATGGCCGGACTATGCCTTCTACGACGTGCGTCACGCCAAAGAGGGCTACACAACCAAACTTCAGGACGGCCGCACGAACGACAACGGCCACGCCGCATTCGATCTCGACCTCAAGAAGTACGCCGATGCGACCTATCGGCTCGTGTGCCTGTTCAAGGTGTACGAACCGGAGGGCGGCCGGAGCGTGGCGGCGACGACCGAATCGCTGGTGTCGCGAAACGCATGGCTGGTGGGCTACAAATCCGCGGACGATCTGTCCTATGTCAAGCGCGGCGGCGCGCGCTTCGTGCATCTTGTCGCCATCAATCCGCGGACCGATTCGATTGCGCTCGGCGGCCTCGATGCGCAGTTGATCGAGCGTCGCTACGTTTCGGTGCTCACGAAGCAGGAATCCGGCGTCTACAAATACGAGTCGCGGCTCAAGGAAGTGCCGGTGAACACGACTGCGCTGGCGATTCCGGTCGGCGGCATGGATTACACGCTGCCTACGGACAAGCCCGGCGACTTCGCCCTCGTCATCCGTTCGGGCGGGCAGGCCGTGAACCGGATCGAATATTCCGTCACCGGCGAGGCCAATCTTTCGCGTTCGCTCGAGCGGAACGCCGAACTGGAAGTGAAGCTGAACAAGCAGGACTACGCGCCGGGCGAACCCATCGAAGTCTCCCTGCGCGCGCCGTACGCCGGAAGCGGACTCATTACCATCGAACGCGACCACGTGTACGCACACGCCTGGTTCACGGCCACAACCACCAATTCCGTGCAGCACATCAGCGTGCCCACGGGGTTCGAGGGCAGCGGTTACGTCAATGTCCAATATATTCGCGACCCGTCATCCGACGAAATCTTCATGAGCCCGCTCAGCTACGGCGTGGCGCCGTTTTCGGTGAATGTGGATGCGCGCCGCGATGCGCTGACCGTCGATGCACCCGAGCTGGTCAAGCCCGGCGAAACGGCCACCTTCCGTCTCCATGCGGCGCATCCGGCCAGGGCGGTGCTGTTCGCGGTGGACGAAGGTATCCTCCAGGTTGCCCATTACAAACTCGGCGATCCCCTCGCGTTCTTCTTCCGCAAGCGGATGCTGCAGGTACAGACGGGACAGATCCTCGATCTCATCCTGCCCGACTTCAAGAAGCTGATGACGCTCGCGGCACCGGGCGGCGATAATGGCGATGCCGTCAGCCGGCAGCTCAACCCGTTCAAACGGCGGCGCGACAAACCTGTCGTGTACTGGTCGGGCATCGTCGATGTGAACGGCGCCCGCGATTTTCAATACGCAATTCCCGATTATTTCCACGGTAAGCTGCACGTCATGGCCGTCGCTGTTTCTCCCGACCTGATCGGGACTGCGGAAGGCGCCACCACGGTGCGTGGCGATTTCGTCCTCACGCCCGACGCGCCGACGACATTGGCGCCGGGCGATGAGGCCGATGTGGGTGTTGGCGTGGCGAACAATCTCAACGGCGCCGGTTCGCAGGCGGTACCGGTTTCCGTCCGGCTCGTCACCGGGCCACAGTTGCAACTGGTTGGAAGCGGCGACCAGAAAGTCGCGCTGGCGCCTTCGCATGAAGGCGTCGTCACCTTCCGTGTACGCGCGACGCAAACCCTTGGTTCGGGCTCGCTTTCGTTTACGGCAAGTTACGGCGGCAAGTCGGCGACACAACGCATCGATGTCTCCGTGAGGCCGGCGTCGGCGTATCGGACCCAGATCGACATTGTGCGCGTCGCGCCCACCAGCACGCAAACGATCGCGGATCTGCGGCACATGTACGATCCTTACAGCCGGCGCGATGCCGGCATGTCCACGGTGCCGCTTGTGTTGACCCAGGGCCTGACGAGCTGGCTCGTGAACTACGACAACTATTGCAGCGAGCAGATCATCAGCGCCTCGATGCCGCGCCTTGTTGCGGCGCGGTGGGCGGCGATACCGGCCTTTGCGCGGGCAATGCAGCCTGCTCTGTCCGACAAAAAGCCCGCTGCGGATGCGTTGGCGTCACAGATCGATGCGTTGCGCTCGCGCCAGAATTCGAGCGGAGGATTCGGCGTGTGGGCCGCCACGCAGGATGCCGATCCCTTCATCTCGGCCTACGCCGTGCATTTCCTTCTGGAGGCGCGCGAGCGCGGCGCATCCGTTCCGAAGGAGATGATCGACGACGGCAATCGCTATCTTCAACAGTTGGCGGCGGACGAAAGTCTCGACGGTCTCGACCGAATCCGCCAGCGCGCCTATGCCGTCTACCTTCTCACGCGGCAGGGCAACGTGACGACGAACCAGCTCGCGTCCGTACAGAAGCGCCTGCAGGATGCCTATCCGAAGGAATGGAAGGGCGATCTCGCCGCTGCCTGGCTCGCAGCGTCCTACCAGTTGATGAAGCAGGACAGACAGGCGGGTCAGCTCATCGATCCGCTTCAACGCATGCTGGAGCGCGATCGGGACAACGAGCCTTTCGTCTACGGCTATTACGACGATCCGCTGACCCGCGACGCGAGCGTGCTGTATCTGCTCGCAAGGCATTTCCCGGATCGGGCGAGAAAACTTTCACCGCGCGTGTTCGAGAACATCGCAAAGCCCCTCGAGAACAACGAGTTCAACACTCTGTCGGCCGCATTGACCATGCTTGCATTGGACGCATACGCACAGAGTCATGCCGCCGGATTGGACAGGCTAAGGATCGAGGAGGTTCGCGCGGGCGGCCGAGCGACACAGATTTCCGGACCACAGGACAACCTTCTCCAGGCCGGAACCTGGAGCTCCGCCGCGCTCTCCCTGCGCCTCACGAATTCCGGTGATCAGCGGGCTTGGGCCGTTCTCGATCAGGCAGGATATGATCGCGATGTTCCGACCTCCGCGATCAAGAATGGTCTCGAAATCGTACGGGACTATACGGACACGAAAGGCAAGCCGCTCGGCGCGATCGCTGCCGGTGAGGAGATCGACGTTCACGTCAAGATACGGGCGACCGGCGACAAGGGCGTGGGCGACGTGGCGCTGGTCGATCTCCTGCCCGGCGGCTTTGATCCCGTGGTGCAACAACCCGGCGCCAATGGCGGCGCGTCCATTCGCGCTCCCGGCTCGAACTGGGATCCGGTGTACACAGACATCCGTGAGGACCGTGTGCTCATCTACGGCACGGCGACGCCCAACGTGAAAGAGTTCATTTACCGCATCAAGGCGAGCGCTTCCGGCAGGTTCATTGTGCCGCCGGCCTTTGCGGAATCCATGTACGATCGGCGGATCCAGGCGCGTGCGCCGGGCGGCGACGTGCTGACCGTCGCGCGCGCGCACTGAAACCGATTGCCATGTCGGCCGCGTCCGCACTTCGCGCGTTGCCCGGCAAAGGCGGCCGCCTGTTGTGGCGCATGCAGAACTGGATTGTCGGGGCGGTGCTTCTGGGCGCGGTTCTTGCCGGCGTACGGCTGTGGCCGCATCCGCCGCTGCAAGACTGGAAGCCGACATCCGTCGCCGTCTATGACGATCGCGGCCGCTTGCTGCGGCTCGTGCTCGCGAGCGACGACCGCTATCGTCTCTGGGTGCCGCTCGAGGAAATGTCGCCGCAGCTTGTCGATGCAGTGCTGCTGCACGAGGACCGCTGGTTCTGGTGGCACCCCGGGTTCAGTCCCTATGCACTCCTGCGGGGCGCTTGGGTTACCTACGTGCGCCATGGCAATCGCCTTGGCGGGTCGACGATCACGATGCAGCTCGCGCGATTGCTGTGGCCGCTCAATACCCGCACGCCCTTTGGAAAACTGCAGCAGATCGCACGCGCGGTTCAGCTGGAACTGTTCTATTCGAAACGCCAGATTCTCGAAGCCTACCTGAACGACGCGCCTTTCGGCGGCAACGTCGAAGGTGTCGGCGCGGCAAGTCTTGTCTATTTCGGCAAGTCCGTGCGCGCGGTGAGCCTGCCGGAAGCACTCGCCCTTGCAGTCATTCCGCAGAATCCAGGGCGCTTCGTCCGCCACGGACCGGCCGCGACGAATCCAACAATCAACAGGCGACTTGCGGCATCGCGCAATCGCCTCTATGCGCGCTGGCAGCAGTCCCATCCGGAAGATGCTTCGCTCAAGCCGCTGTTCGCGATGCCGCTCACCATGCGGCTCCCGTCCGCACTGCCGTTTGAGGCGCCGCACGCAATCGAACAGATCCTGCGGGCGCAACGGGTGATCGGCGAAAACGCCAAGCCGCGCCTTGTCGTCACGCTCGATCTCGATCTCCAGCACATTCTCGAACGGCAGATCGCCCAGTACATCGCGCGCAACGGGGACAATGGCATTCGCAATGCCTCCGCCATTCTGCTGGATACGCGAGACATGGGCGTAAAGGCACTCGTCGGCTCGGCAAATTACTTCGACCGGGATTTGCACGGACAGGTGAACGGGACGCTGGCGCGCCGTTCGCCCGGTTCGACGCTAAAGCCTTTCGTCTATGCACTCGGCTTCGATCAGGGTGTGCTTCATCCCGAAACCGTGTTGCGGGATGTGCCGACCGCATTTGGACCCTACACGCCGGAGAATTTCGACGGCCGCTTTCTTGGCCCGATTACCGCGACCGAGGCGCTGAACCGCAGCCGCAACATACCGGCGGTGTGGGTCGCGTCGCAGCTCCATTCGCCGGATTTCTACCAATTCCTGCAGAGCGCCGGCGTCGGCCAGCTTGCCAGCGAAGAGCATTACGGTCTGGCGCTTGTGCTCGGCGGCGGAGAGATCAGCACGCAGGAACTGGCGACGTTGTACGCCACGCTTGCGAATGGCGGCGTGCTGAAGCCATTGCGTTTCCGCGCCTCCGATCCGCCGGAGCACGGCACCCGACTCCTGAGCGCCGAAGCAAGTTTCATGGTAATGGACATGCTCGGCCAACATGGACGTCCTGACGAAACAACCGGCGCGCAGCCGGTACAGCGGCCGGTCTTCTGGAAAACGGGCACCTCCTGGGCGTTCCGCGATGCGTGGACCGCCGGAATTTTCGGTCCCTATGTCCTGATCGTCTGGGTTGGCAACTTCGACGGTTCCGGCAATCCGGCTTTTGTCGGGGTGGATGCGGCGGCCCCGCTGTTTTTCCGGATCATCGATGGCGTTCGCGATGAGATCGCGAATCTGCCTGAACCCGATTTGCGTCCGCCCGCCGGTCTTCGGCGCGTGGAAGTCTGCCTTGCGACCGGTGAGCTGCCCAATCGCTGGTGCCCGCAGAT